>JAOASR010000126.1:0-771 GCA_030158585.1 Microcella sp. | reverse complement strand
GGTGAGGCGAGAGAGAGATTCCCCGCCGGGCGGCCACCACAGCGCCCGGCGGGGACGAGATCCGCCGCCGGGCGGCCACCACAGCGCCCGGCGGCGGAGACCTGGTCTCCGAGAGGAAGGACTAGCCCTTCGGCACGAAGGTGTACTTCGTCGTGAGGTACTCGTCGATGCCCTCGAGCGAGCCCTCGCGGCCGATGCCCGACTGCTTGACGCCACCGAAGGGGGCCGCGGCGTTCGAGATGACGCCGGCGTTGAGGCCCATCATCCCGGTCTCGAGTCGGTCGATCATGCGCATGCCGCGCGCGAGATCCTGCGTGTACACGTAGCTGATGAGGCCGTACTCGGTCGCGTTGGCGAGCTCGACGGCCTCGTCCTCGGTCTCAAACGGGACGATCGCGAGCACCGGGCCGAAGATCTCCTCGCTCAGCAGGCGCGTGCCGGGCTGCACGTTCGTGAGCACGGTCGCCGGGTAGAACGAGCCGGCGCGGTCGGGCACGGCGCCACCGGTCGTGACGACGGCACCCTTCGCGACCGCGTCCTCGACGAGCTCGTGCGACCCCGCGACGGCGTTGTCGTCGACGAGCGGGCCGATCTGCACGCCCTCCTCGGTGCCGCGGCCCATCTTCATGGCGGCGACGCGCTCGGTGACGCGGCGACCGAACTCGTCGGCGACCGACGACTGCACGAGGATGCGGTTGGCCGCCGTGCAGGCCTGGCCGATGTTGCGGAACTTGGCGAGCATGACGCCGTCGATGGCCTTGTCGAGGTCGG
>JAOASR010000125.1 GCA_030158585.1 Microcella sp. | reverse complement strand
GCGCCGTACCCGCGCGCGACGAGCGTGCAGAAGTGCATCCGCACGAACGACATCGAAGAGGTCGGCAAGACGCCGCGCCACGGCACGTTCTTCCAGATGAACGGCAACTTCTCGTTCGGCGACTACTTCAAGGAGGGGGCGATCTCGTACGCGTGGGAGCTCCTGACCACGAACCAGTCCGACGGCGGTTTCGGCTTCCAGGAGAAGGACCTCTGGGTCACCGTCTACAAGGACGACGACGAGGCGATCGCGCTCTGGAAGAAGATCGCGGGCCTGCCCGACGACCGCATCCAGCGCCTCGACATGGACACGAACTACTGGTCGACCGGCCAGCCCGGCCCCGCGGGCCCCTGCAGCGAGATCTTCTTCGACCGCGGCCCCGCCTACGGCGTCGACGGCGGCCCGGCGACCGATGACGACCGCTACGTCGAGATCTGGAACCTCGTCTTCATGCAGTACCTCCGCGGCGAGGGCACGGGCAAGAACGACTTCGAAATCCTCGGCGAGCTGCCGAACAAGAACATCGACACCGGCATGGGCATGGAGCGCGTCGCGTTCCTGCTGCAGGGCGTCGAGAACATGTACGAGATCGACCAGGTGCGCCCCGTCCTCGACGCCGCCGCCGAGCTCTCGGGCCGTCGCTACGGCGCCGACGCGGGCGACGATGTGCGGATGCGCGTCATCGCCGACCACGTGCGCTCGAGCCTGATGCTCATGACCGATGGGGTCGCCCCCGGCAACGAGGGGCGGGGCTACATCCTGCGTCGCCTGCTGCGGCGGAGCATCCGGTCGATGCGACTGCTGGGCGTCGACGCGCCGAGCTTCGAGACCCTCTTCGCCGCCTCGCGCGACGCGATGAGCTCGGCCTACCCCGAGGTCTCGCAGAACTACGACCGCGTCTCGCGTCTCGCGCTCGGCGAGGAGGAGGCCTTCTTGCGCACGCTCGCGGCCGGCACGACGATCCTCGACCTCGCCGTCGCCGAGACGACCGCGGCCGGAGCGAGCACGCTTCCCGGCGACACGGTCTTCCAGCTGCACGACACCTTCGGCTTCCCTCTCGATCTCACGCTCGAGATGGCGGAGGAGAACGGGCTCTCGGTCGATCGCGCCGAGTTCGACCGACTCATGACCGAGCAGCGCACGCGCGCGAAGCTCGACGCGAAATCGAAGAAGGGGGCGCTGGCCGACCTGAGCGTCTACGGCGCCTTCCGCGCGGCCGGTGAGACGGCGTTCCTCGGCTACGACGCGCTCGAGACCGAGACGACGGTTCTCGGTCTGCTCGTGGGCGGTCAGAGCGTTCCCGTCGCGCAGGCGGGCGAGATCGCCGAGGTCATCCTCGCCGAGACGACGCTCTACGCGGAGTCGGGCGGTCAGGACAGCGACGAGGGCGCGATCGTCGGGAGCGGCTTCGACCTCGAGGTGCTCGACGTGCAGAAGCCCGTCAAGGGGCTCATCAGCCACACCGTGCAGGTGCGCTCGGGCGAGGTGCACGTCGGCGACGCCGCGCGCACGCAGGTCGACCCCGTCTACCGCCGCTCGGCGACGCAGGCGCACTCGGCGACCCACGTCATCCACGCCGCGCTTCGCCAGACGCTCGGCCATGACGCCCACCAGTCGGGCTCGTACAACAAGGCCGGCTACATGCGTCTCGACTTCAGCTGGAACCAGGCGCTC
>JAOASR010000124.1:10187-37498 GCA_030158585.1 Microcella sp. | reverse complement strand
GGCCCTCGACCCGATCTCGACGCTCGCGATCGAAGACCTCATCGAAGAGCTCAAGCAGGACTACACGATCGTCATCGTGACCCACAACATGCAGCAGGCCTCGCGCGTGAGCGACAAGACGGCCTTCTTCAACATCGCCGGCACCGGCAAGCCCGGCAAGCTCATCGAGTACGACGACACGCGCGTCATCTTCTCGAACCCGAGCGTGCAGGCGACCGAGGACTACGTCTCGGGCAAGTTCGGATAGGTCTTCACCGCACGTACGAACGGCCCGGGAGAGTCTTCCCGGGCCGTTCGTTGTCTGCGGATGCGCGGCTGCGCCGCGTCCTGGTCTCTGCGCTACGCCTCGGTCGGAATGGCGACGATGGGCGTCGTCGTCGGCGCGGGGCTGCCCGACGCCGGCTCGACGGTGACGCCGACGATCGTGCCGGCCTCGAAGGCTCCGTCGAGCACCTGCACGACCTGGCCGTCGCCGTCGCTCTCGACGGTGAACAGGCCGGCCGGCGTCGGCTCGCCGTCGGTGATGTACCAGAGCGCGTACGCCTCATCGGCATCGAGCTCGGGCAGACCCTCGAAGACCATGGCCGAGACGCCGAGCGACTCGGAGCTCACGAGCGTCGCGCTGCCGCCGTCGGCGACGGGCGACGCGACCGTCTCGACGTCGGGCGCCGCGACGATCGCCGCGAGCTGCTGCGCGGCGTCGTCGCCGGGGCCGAAGAGATCGGCCGTGACGACTCCCCCGAAGAACAGCGCCACGGCGGCCGCCGCCGCAACGAGCGTGGCGGAGGTGCGCGTGAACCAGCGGGCGTTCGCGCGCTGCTCGGCGGGCGACGCGGGGCGAGCATCCGGTGCCGGGGTCGCCGCGGGAGTCAGGCTCGTCACGGGCGCGAGGCCCGAGGTCGGCGCGGGCTCGACGTCGGCGGGCGCGTCGGCTGAGGCGTCGGCCGGCAGCTGCGGCGTCTGCGCGACCTGCGCCATGAGGCGCGCCTTGAGGTCGTGCGAGGGCGTCACGGGCGGCAAGGCGAGCGCGAGCTCGGCCGCCACGTCGCCGAACTCCTCGTAGTCGAAGTCGTCGTCGCGACCCGGGGTCGTGCCCCGAGGGTCATCAGAGCGGCTCATGATGCCACCCCCATCTCTTCGCGCAGGCGGATCATGCCATCGCGCAATCGTGTCTTGACCGTGCCGATCGGCACGCCCAGTCTCTCGGCCACCTCGCTGTGCGAGAAGCCGCCGTAGTAGGCCAGCTCGACGGCCTGCCGCTGCAGGTCGGTCAATCGAGACAAGGCCTTCTCCACTCGTTCGTGCTCCACGCGGATCTCGACGTTCTCTGCGACTGAATCGAACTCTCGGTCGAGGTCACGGATGCCCACCTTCGTATCGCGGTCACGACTCGACTGCGCGCTGCGCACGCGGTCGATCGCTCGGCGATGGGCCATGGTGAGCATCCAGGTCACCGCTTTCCCCTTATTCGGATCGAAGCGCGTCGCGGTTTGCCACACCTCCAGCAGGACCTCCTGCACGACCTCCTCCGACTGCGAATGGTCTTTCAGAACGTGCCGCACGAGCCCCAGCATGCGCGGGGCGATGAGGTCGTACAGGTCGCTGAAGGCCCGCTGATCGCCGGTCGCCACGCGCTGCAGCAGCGCGGTCGCCACGTCGGGAGAGGTCTGCTGATCGAGCGCGACCTCGGGTTCGATACTCACGGGGTCCAGCATTCCAGGTGGATGCTGATCTCGCGTCGTGCGCGCCCGGCGCGGTCGGTGCGTGGCCGGCCCGCGATCGCGGCTCGGGCGCTCGGCGAGGAGGGTCATGACGCCGCTGCCGCGGTGTCGGCGCCGCGACTCGGGCGCGGCCGCCGGGGGCGCAGCGCGAGCAGCGCGCCGGCGGCGAGCGCCGCCAGGAGCTGGGCGACGAGGGCCGTGACCTTGTCCTGGTACCACGAGGGCTCGAAGAGCAGAGGGAGCCCGAGCGCGGTCAGATCGAGCGGGACGAGCACGGTCACGATGATGAGCGCGGCTCCTCCGGCGGCGATGACGAGAGCGAGAGCATCCGCCCATCGACGTCGGGCGACGAGGACGAGGCCGATCGCCGCGATGTTCACGACGGCCTGGAGGCGGAAGAGGTCGCCCTGGCTCGCGACCGTGCCGGTGATGGCGTCGAACGGTGCGGCGAGGCGGAAGTGGATGATCGCGTTGACGAGAAGGGCGGCGGCGAGGAGGCCGGTGAGGATCCAGCGGGTGATGCGCATGAGCGGGGCCCTTCGTCGGCGGTGCGGCGGGTGGTGCGGGTTCGGGTGGACGTGGTGCGGGTGCGGGTGCGGGTGGAACGGGAACGGCCGGTGGAGGAGCCTGTTGGCGCCCTCCACCGGCCGGTGTGCTGGTGTGACTACTGCAGCTCGAGGTTGGCAGCGATGCCACCGGCAAGAGCGTTGGCCGTCATCGGCATGTGGCTCGCGGCCTCCTTGAGGAGGTCGAAGTAGGCCGGGTCGTTCGCGATGTTGGCGTCGATCGCCGCGAGCAGCGAGACTGCGTGCATCTCGAGCTCGCCCTGCACGGCCTCAGCCGGCAGCTCGGGAACGACCGAGTTGATCAGCTGACCGAACGACACGGCGTAGCCGTTGAGGTCGGAGACGGCCTGGTCGACGCCGGCCTGGTCTCCCGTGGCCTTCGCGACCGTGTAGTTCACGAAGAACGGGATGTGCGAGCGCCACGAGTCGAGGAACGGCTGCTCGGCGTCGGGGTAGGCCGAGCCGACGAGCGCGGCGACCTCGACCGAGTTCTCGTCGAGCGCGGCGACGGCGGCGCCGACCTGCTCGGTGGTGAGGTCTCCGCCGTCCTGCAGCGCCTGGTCGATCGCGGCACCGGCGAGGTACACGTGGTCGGCGAGCAGGGCGGTCAGCTGAGCGCGGAGGCCCGCGCCGTCGCTGTTGACGGTGTCGATGACGGCGGCCTCCTCCATGGGGGCCTCCGCCTCGGCGGCGGTCGAGCATCCCGAGAGAACGAGAGCGGCAGCCAGGCCGAGGCCGGCGAATGCGATGGTCTTGCGCATGATGTGATTCCCCTTAGTTGGTGTCGGTGCGGTTGGTGTTGGTGCGGTGTGCGGTGCGGGCCGGGCGCCTGAGCCCTCGACAGCTACCCCTCGACGATGACGCGAGCGTTCATCGTGAGGTGCGGCTGACAGAAGTACAGGTACTCCCCCGGCTCGGTGAAGGTGAACGAGAAGGTGTCCCCCTCCTGCCCCATCGGCGCGAGCGCGTGATCGAACAGGCCGTCGGCCGACTGCGTTCCGCGGAGCCCGGTGCTCTCATTGACGTCGCCCCAGGCACCCGAGGTGATCGTGTGCCCGATGGTCTCGCCGTTGCGCCACGTGACCGTGGTGCCGACGGGGACCGTGATCGTCTCGGGCATGAACTTCAGCCCGAGGGTGATCACCTCGTTCTCTCCCGGCGTGAGCGACTCGTCTGCCGGTGCTGATTCGCTCTGCTGCCCTGGAGCGCTATCGGACGGCGCCGTGGTGGCGCACCCCGAGAGCACGAGCAGAGCCGCAGGGATCATCAGCAGGCCGGCGAGGCGTGCTCGCCCGGGGCGGAGGTTCCGAGTGGTGGGTGACATGCAAGGGGTTCGGGGCACCCGGGCCGGGGGTTTGGGCGGGGCAGGGTTGTTCGGCTGACTCTCAGGTTCGCGCGGGTTCCCGACGCGGCGGGGGATGCTCGGCGCGCGTCCCGTGGAGGGCGGCGGCCGCGCCGCCGCGGTGCGCTTCGATAAGTACGGAACGGGTGAGCGGCGTTCACGTGAAGCACGGCAGGCGCCGGGGCGGCGGGGGGTGCTCGGGGCAGGCCGCCCGGACGGCGTGAGCGCAGCATCCGGGCACAGAAGTAATTGGGCACAGAAGTGCCGGCCCGCAGAACGCCTCTCGGCGCGTGGCCGCTCGTAGCGGCTGAAGTTGGAGCCCGGGGTTACTGCGGACCGGCACTGTCGAGTCTAACGGCGGGGTCGGCGCCGGCATTCCGGTGATTGCCAGGGTCGGAAGCCGCCGCTGAGCATCGCCGGCGGCCCCGGGTGCGTAACTCCGGAAGCGAGAGGACCGTGGAGCGTGTTGTCCGCCATCTCGCCGCCCGGCGATCGCAGGATTCCGGAGTTGCGCAGGCGCTGCGCGCTGGTCGAGGTCGCCGTCGCGCTCGAGGCGGGCGCACGTAGGGCACGAGCTCCTGTCTCTTGGACAACTCCTCAGCCTGACTCGCCCCACCCCTCCTTTTTGCCCGCACCCTGCCAAGTGCAGGAACATCGGCGAAGGTTCCGCCTGTTTCCGGGCGGTTCTCGGGCCGAATCGACGTGTCTTCCTGAATTTGGCAGGTGTGAACGCCGTCTTTGCACGGTTCAGCGAGCGAAATGACGTCGCCGCGGCCCGTCGTGCGGCCGATGGCGGGCTTGGGCGGGCGAGGCGCGCCCCAACGACCTCATTTCGTCAGCACGGTCTCCTCGCTGGCGAGGCAACGTGGCAGCGCTACCCGCGGAACGGTGCGGAGGTGAGAGCGGCGCGCCGGGCGGGGCGACGCGAGCGCGGCGCGCTAGTCGAGGTCGCCGGCGCGCTCGAGGCGCGCGCACGCGGCGAAGTCGCGCGCGGACGAAGCCAGGCGCGCGGCACGCGAGGTGAGGTCGGCCGCGCGCGGGTCGTCGGCCGCGGCGTCCGCGCTGTCGGCGAGGTCGGCGGCTCCTGCGGCGGCGGTGCGGCAGAACGCGGCGGCGCGCTCGAGGGCGATCGCGAAGTCTCCGACGTAGGCGCCGCGCAGCACCTCGTCGGCGAGGTCGCGAATCTGGTCGGGACCGGTGGGGGCCTCTGCCCCGGCGACCACGACATCCGCCGTCTGCAGCACCTCGCTGCCGCGCTGGAACAGCAGCGCCGTGCCCGCCGGGTCTGCCCGGATCAGCGCCCGCAGCAGCGACAGTCGCCACAGCGCGCCGGGCAGCGATCGGGCTCCGGCGCGCGACCACAGCTCGGCGAGCGTGTCGAGCCCGTGCTCGTCGGTGTAGGCGACCATCCGCTCGATGAGATCCGGGTCGTCGCTCGCGCGCACGCGGTGCACGAGCGCCCGCGCGCTGTCGTGGGCGATGCGCAGGGTCACGGCGGGGTCGAGCCCGCCCTCGTAGGCCTCGAAGTGCACGCTCGGTACGCGCACGGGTCGGTGGTGTCGATCGGCCATGCGCTCCACGCTACTCCGGGGGCCCGACGTTGAGCACAGGCGCGTTCGTGTGCCGACAGCATCTTTGAGGCCCGCACTGAAGACGGGAGTTGTCGGCGCGAGAACTCGAGTCGCCCCCCTCCCTGAGCGGCAGGGCGGCGAACCTCGTCACTTGCCTTGACACTCTGTGATGTGGCCCCTAGCATTTCCATACCGCGTGAATGCTCATTCGGTAGCCGCATAATCACCCACCACAGACACTGGCGCTCCTGCCACGGCACCAGGGACAACCGTTTCAAAGGAGAAACATTCAATGAACAAGCGCAGTCTCTCGCGCGGTGTGGCCGCTCTCGCGATCACGACCGTCGGAATCCTGGGTCTCGCCGCCTGCAGTGCGACCGTGTCGGCGCCCGCGGAGGGCGAGGCCAGTGGCAGCAAGGTCATCGGCGTTTCGATCGCCGACCAGAAGTCTCTCTTCTACGTGGCCGCAGTCGATGGTATGAAGCAGGCCGCCGAGGAGGCCGGCTATGAACTCGTGGTGCTTTCTGCCGACAACGACGCGACCAAGCAGGTCAACCAGGTCCAGGACCTGCTCACCCAGAACGTGGGAATTCTCGTCTACACCCCGCAGGACGCCACCGCAGCTGCGGCGGGCGTCAAGCTCGCCAACGACGCTGGCGTGCCGGTCGTCGCGGTCGACCAAAAGCCCGAATCGGGCAACGGCAAGCTCGCGACCTACATCGCCACGGACAGCGTCAAGGCGGCGTACGAGCTATGCACCTGGATGTTCGACCAGTTCGGCAACGCCGGTGACATCGCCGTCCTCCAGGGCCCCCTGGGCGCGACAGCCGAGCTCCAGCGCACCGAGGGCTGCACAAAGGCCCTCGACGAGAATCCCGACGTCAACGTCGTGGCATGGGAGTCGGCTGGCTGGGATGAGACGCAAGCCTTCGAAGCGAGCCAGAACATCCTCACCGCCAACCCCGACCTGAAGGCAATCGTCGGCGAGAGCGACGCGATGGCGCTCGGCGCGGCGAAGGCCGCCAAGCAGGCGGGCCGCGAGGGTCTCATCTTCGGCGGTATTGACGGGTTCCCCACGATGTTCACCGCGATCGAGGAGGGCCTCGTGCAGGCCACGATGGCGCAGCAGCCGTACTTGATGGGCCAGATCGCAATCCAGAACGCCATCTCGATTCTCGAGGGCGACGGCGACTCGGTGCCTGAGCTTCAGTATCAGGACACGGTTATGGTCACCAAGGAAAACGTCGCCGACAACGACCCGTCGAAGTTCTACGGCCCGAACTTCGAGTAGCACGCAGGTCGTGCGGGGTCGGCTTCGGACGGCCCCGCACGCCTCCCCCACCACCGGACACCCACAGAAGGGCGCGGCCATGGATGCTCAGCACCCCGCACTCCTCACCGAAGAGGCGACTCGCACCGACGCGAGCACCGGCCTCGTCTGCACCGGTCTGACCAAGATCTACGGCGGAATCGCCGTCGTAAACCAGGTGGACATCTCGCTGACTCCCGGCACCGTCGTGGGACTCGTCGGCGAGAATGGTGCCGGCAAGTCGACGACCTCGTCGATGATAGCCGGCATGGTGCAGCCCGACTCCGGCAGCATGACGATCGACGGCGAGGCGTACGAGCCGCGCTCCCCCGCCGACGCACTGCGCGCGGGCGTCGCACTGATCCACCAAGAGATTCGGATGATCCCCGACCTCTCGGTTGCCGAGAACATCTTCCTCGGCCGCCTCCCGCTTCGTCGCGGCGTTGTCGACCGCGCGAAGATCGAGGAGGAATCAGCCCACGTTCTGAGCCTCCTCGGCTCGCGCATTGACCCCCGGCGCCCCGTCCGCGGCCTATCGATCGCCTCGCAGCAGGAGATCGAAATTGCCCGCGCACTCACTCGCGCGCCTCGTTACGTCATCTTCGACGAGCCTTCCGCCTCGCTCGGCGAGTCGGAGACCGCGCGCGTCTTCGACCAGATCGACGTCTTGCGCACCAACGGCGTGGGTATCGTTTACATCTCTCACAAACTTGACGAGATCACTCGTGTCGCCGACTCGATCATCTGCCTTCGCGACGGCCGTCGAGTGGCCGACTGGAGCACGACCGGCGTTGCGAAAGATGACATCGTGCGGGCAATGGTGGGCCGCGACTTCACCTACGGACACTCCACACCGACCGAGCACGGCGCGGCGATTGCGCTCGAGGTGCGCGACCTTTCACGCGAAGGCGCGTTCGAGGGAGTGAACTTCACCGTCAATCAGGGCGAGATCCTCGGCATCGCCGGCCTCATCGGCGCCGGCCGAACCGAGATGGTACGCACGATCGCCGGTTCTGACCGGGCCACCTCTGGCCAGATACTCGTCGCGGGCGAACCGCGCACGATCCGGCGGCCTGCCGATTCCATCAGCGCCGGTATCGCCATGGTCCCGGAGGATCGCAAGAGTCAGGGTCTAAATCTCGATCGGCCCGGCGCCGATAATATGACCCTTCCGTGGGAGAAGCACCTCGCCCAGCACGGACTGGTCACGCAGCGTGTTCTCGACCGCGTGGCGCGCGAGCAGCGCGAGTTCCTAGACATCCGCGGCCGTACTGACATTCCCGTGCGTCACCTGTCTGGCGGGAACCAGCAGAAGGTCTTGCTGGGCAAGTGGCTGATCAAGCGGCCCGATGTCCTGATCCTTGACGAGCCCACCCGCGGCGTCGACGTGGGCGCCAAGATGACGATCTATGAGACGATCCGCCGCCTCGCGGCCGAGGGAGTCGCGGTCATCGTGGTCTCCTCCGAGCTGGAGGAGGTGCTGGGCCTCTCGCACCGCGTGCTCGTCATGGCGGCGGGCCGGCAACAGGGCGTCATCGATCGCGACCAGGCAACGCCCGAAGCCGTCATGCGTCTCGCTCTGCGCGGGCACGCCGACACCGACTCTGAGAGCTGACGCGCAATGTCGCGCGAGAGAGAGACCGAGATGACCACCACAAGCACCCGTGAGATGCGCACGATGCCGGAGTCGCCGGCCGCCGAGAAGAGAGCAGCCGGTTTCCGCGGGCATGTCGCTTCCCTCGCCTCGAAGGTCCCCGGACCGCTTGTAGGCCTCGTTGTGATCTTCGTCGCCCTATCGTTCCTATCGCCGTACTTCCTGACGCCGCGAAATCTGCTAAACATTCTCACGCAGATCTCGGCCATCGGCATCATGTCCGTCGGCGCTCTCCTCGTGATCATCATCGGCGGCATCGACCTCTCTGTCGGCGCTGTGCTCGCCCTGAGCATGATGAGCATGGGATGGCTTTACAGCTACGCGGAGTGGCCGTTCGAGGCGGCCCTCCCGGCGGGTCTGGTGGTAGGAGCCCTAATCGGCCTGCTGAACGGCGTGCTGGCAACCTACGGCAAGCTGCAGCCCTTCATTGCGACACTTGCGACGATGTCGGCGGCGGCAGGCCTGGCCGTCTTCGTCACGGGCGGCAATCCAGTTACTGGATTCCCGGAGTGGTTCCTGGCGCTGACCACGATGAGCATCGCTGGGCTCCCGATCCAGGGTGTCATTCTCGTGCTGATATTCGGGATTGCCGCGTTCTGGCTGCGCTTCCGGCCCACTGGTCGCTCGCTCTACGCGATCGGCGGCAATGAAGAGGTCGCGCGCCTGAGCGGCATCCCCATCCGACGCATCAAACTCGCTGTCTACACGATCGCTGGCCTCCTCGCCGCTGTCGCAGGCCTCCTGGTCACCTCGAGGCTCGACTCCGCACAGCCGACGGCTGGCGGCAGCGACCTTCTCAACGTCATCGCCGTGGTCGTCATCGGTGGCGCGAGCCTCGCGGGCGGCTCCGGGAGCCTTTTGGGCACCTTCGTGGGCCTGCTCATCATCGGCGTTCTCAACAACGGCATGTCGCTGCTCAATGTCTCGCCGAACCTCCAACCCGTCGTTCTCGGCGCGGTCATCGTGGCCGCGGTGATGACGGACCGTCGCGCCAGTAGGGCCCAGTCAGGGCACTGACCGACCACTGCCCACCCTCGCCATACATAGGGAGCACCTATTGACACCCGCCAGCACCTCTGAGCCCTCCACCGCGTTCGACGTCATCGTCATCGGCGCCGGCATCAACGGCCTCGGCATCGCCCGCGACGCCGCCGAGCGCGGCCTCCACGTGGCGCTCATCGAGCAGGAGGACCTCTGCTTCGGCGTCTCCGCCTGGTCGGGCCGGCTCGTACACGGCGGCCTCCGCTACCTCGAGCACGGCGACGTCCCCCTCGTACGCGAATCGCTCAAGGAGCGCGAGCGCCTCTTCCGCCTCGCCCCGCACCTCGTCAAGCCGGTGCGCCTGATCATGCCCTTCTACTCGCGCAACAAGCGCCCGTCGTGGCTGATCCGCATCGGCATGCTCGCCTACGACGTCCTGTCCTTCGACAAGTCCGTCGCGTGGCACCGAATCCTCTCGGCGCGCGCCGTCCGCGAGCGGTTCACGGGTATGTCCGCGGCCGGCCTGAGCGGCGCGGCCCTGTTCACCGACGGGCAGGTCGAGTACGCCGAACGGCTGTGCGTCGAGCTCGCGATCGCCGCCGCGGGAGCCGGAGCCGTGATCCGCACCCACGAGCGCGTGACCAGGCTCGTGAGCAAGAAGGGTCGAGTGGTCGGCGTGCGGACGCAGACCCGCGACGGCGCCGAGACCGAGCTCCGGGCATCCGTCGTCATCAACGCCGCGGGGCCCTGGGTCGACCGCGTGAACGACGTCGAGGGCGACGGCACCGAGGCCGCGCCCCGCCTCATCGGCGGCTCGAAGGGCAGCCACATCATCGTCGACCCGTTCCCGGGCGCGCCCACCGACGTCGTGTACTACGAGTCGCAGACCGACCAGCGCCTCGTGCTGGTCATTCCGTGGATGGGCCGCTATCTCATCGGATGCACGGACCGCCTGTTCGACCAGGAGCCCGACGCCGCGCGCGCCGAGGTCGACGAGATCGACTACCTGCTGACCGAGGCGAACACCCTCATGCCCGAGGCGAACCTCTCGCGCGATGACATCCTCTTCACCTACTCGGGCGTGCGCCCCCTGCCGTACGTGCCGGGCGTGCCGGAGTGGAAGATCCCGCGCAGCCACATCGTCTTCGACCACGCGAAGAAGGGCCAGCCGGGCCTTCTGTCGATCGTCGGCGGCAAGCTCACGACCTACCGCCAGCTCGCCGAGGACGCCGTCGACGACGTCATGCGCCTGCTCGGCCGTCGCGGCAAGACCGTCTCGAAGGAGACGCCGTTCCCCGGCGCTCGCGCTGCCGACCTCGCCGAGTTCCGCGAGAGCTTCCTGCGCGACGCCCCGGTCGAGCGCGACACGGCCGAGCGCCTGCTCGCCCTGTATGGGGTGCGCGCCGAGCGCGTGACCGACCTCGTGCGCCGCGAGCCCGCGCTCGCGGAGCGCTTCGACCCGCAGAGCCCGGCGATCGCCGCCGAGCTCGTGCTCGCGGTCGAGGACGAGTTCGCGACGACGATCGCCGACGTCTTCGCCCGGCGCATCCTGCTCGCGTTCGAGCCCGGCCACGGCCGTCAGGGCGTCGAGCGCGCGGCCGACATCCTCGCCGCGCGCCTCGGCTGGAGCGCCGAGGAGCGCGCGTGGCAGATCGCCGACTACGACCGCTGGCTCGACCACCTGCGCGTTCCCGCCGTGCCGGCGACGGTCTGACCCGCAGTCTGCGAGAGGATCACCCCATGAGCCGCTACGTGCTCGCCCTCGACGAGGGCTCGAGCAGCGCCCGCGCCGTGCTCGTCGACCTCGACGGCGCCACGGTCGCCGAGTCGTCGTTGCCGATCACGCCGATCTTCCCGCGCCCCGAGTGGGTCGAGCTCGACCCCGCCGAGCTGTGGGGCGCGCTCGAGCGATCGATCGCGACGACGATGGAGAAGGCCGGCGCCACGGCGTCAGACATCGCCGCCGTCGGGCTCACGACCCACCGCGAGTCGTGCGTCATCTGGAACCGCGCCACCGGCCGCCCGGTGCACAACGCGATCATGTGGATGTCGAAGCAGACCGATGACATCGTGCGCCGCTGGTCGGCCGAGGGCCTCGACCCCGAGTTCCGCCGCCGCACGGGCGTGCGCAACGACTCGTACTTCTCCGCCGGCAAGATCGCCTGGCTGCTCGAGAACGTGCCGGGCGTGCGCGACGACGCCGAGCGGGGCCTCCTCGCCGTCGGCACTGTCGACACGTGGCTGCTCTACAACCTCACGGGCGGTGCGTCCCACGCGACCGACCCGAGCTCGGCCTCGCGCACGGCGCTGCTCGACATCGCCACGGCCACGTGGGACGAGGAGCTGTGCGGGATGCTCGGCATACCGGTCTCGCTGCTGCCCGAGGTGCGGCCGTCGAACGCGTGGTTCGGCGATGTCGCGCCGGGCATCCTGCCGGGTTCGTCGACGAGGGCCGTGCCGGTGCACGCCATCCTCGGCGACCAGCAGGCCGGGCTCTTCGGCCAGGCCTGCCTCGAGGCGGGCATGGCGAAGAACACCTTCGGCACGGCCGGAGTGCTCACTGTGAACGTGGGCGACCGGCCGCGCATCCTCGACGGCATGTCGAGCAGCGTGGCGTGGGGCGTCGACGACCGCATCGTCTACGAGGCCGAGGGAGTCGTCTTCCACAGCGGGCAGACGATCCAGTGGCTGCGTGACCAGCTGGGGCTCTTCTCGTACGCCTCGCAGAGCGAGTCGCTCGCGGCGAGCGTGGCCGACAACGGCGGCGTCTACATGGTTCCCGCCTTCGCCGGCCTGTGCGACCCGCACTGGGACCGCAACGCCCGCGCCTCCATCGTCGGGCTGACGCTCGAATCGACGTCGGCGCACGTCGTGCGCGCGGCGATCGAGGCCATGGCGTATCAGACGCGCGACAACGTCGACGCTCTCGTGCGGGGCGGCGTGAGCATCCCGTCGCTGCGCGTCGATGGCGGCGCTGTCGTGAACGACGTTCTGTGCCAGTTCCAGGCCGACATCCTCGGCATCCCGGTCGAGCGGCCGCACGGGCTCGAGCGCACGGCGCTCGGCGTCGCGCACCTCGCCGGTGCTGGAGTCGGCCTGTGGAGTGTCGAGAGCATCGCCGACCGCTGGTCGAGCGAGCGCGTCTTCGAGCCGACGATGAGCGCCGACGAGCGCGAGTGGCTCTACGAGGGCTGGCAGAACGCCGTCGCCGCGACGCGCGCGCTGCCTGCGCGACGGCCGCGGCCCGCGGGCTGACACTGCTTGCTGCACGACGAAGGGCGCCTCCACCGCGGTGGGGGCGCCCTTTCTCGTGGAGCGGTGGGGGCCCGGCTCAGCCGGTCGGGCGGAGGATCTCGGCAAGGGCGCCCGGGGCGGGCTCGCCCACGCGGAGGCTGTCGACGAGTGCCGACTCGACCGCGCCGGCCGAGACGCCGGGCACCTCGAGGCCGACCGAGCCGAAGGTCGCAGGGTTCCAGTCGAAGGCGAGAGCGGCGTTGACCGCGCCGAGCACATCGACGAGCGCGTCGACCGGCCCGAGCGGGATCGACCCGCTCACGAGCCGCGCGCCGCGCACGACGCGCTGCGCCGTGCCGACGAGCTTGACGGCCCCGCGCGCGTTGACGCTGTAGTCGCCCGGGCAGTACTCGTCGGGCACCGGGCCGAGTCGGGCGTCGACGCCGACCTCGACGAGACCGTCGACGAAGCGCTCCCCCACGGCGATGAACGCCGCGGTGCTGTCGCCTCGCCCGTCGCGCTCGGCGTCGATGACGTCGATCACGAGGCAGCTCGGGTCGTAGGCGACCGCGCGTCCGCCCGTGGGGCGCACGACCGGCTCGAAGCCGCGCGCTCGAGCGGCGGCGCACGCGGCGTCGAAGCCCGGCATGAGCTTCTCGCGGCGCGTCAGGGCGACCGTCGGCCAGGGCCGATAGATGCGGATGACCCGCTCGTGCAGCTCGGAGGCGGCGACGGCGTGCACCAGACGCACCGAGTCGGCGAGATCGCCGACGGCCCCGCGCGAGGCCTCGTCGCGGAGCAGGAGGGTGCGCGCCCGACCCGCCGGCGCAGGCGGCGAGTCGGGCGCGGCCGAGCGCGCGGCGGTGCGGGTCGACGAGCGAGTCGCGGGGCGGCGCGGCATGGGCGACCTCAGCCCGCGAGCGGCGCCGAGAGCTCCGCGGCGAGCGCGCCGAGGAAGCGGGCACCGGCCGCGCCGTCGAGGGCGCGGTGGTCGCAGGTGAGGGTCAGGTCGGCGATGGGGCGCCACTGGGGCTCGCCGTCGCGCAGCACGAAGCGCTGCGTGGTGGCGCCGACGGCGAGGATCGCGGCCTGGGGCACGTTGACGATCGCGTCGAAGCGTGCGACGCCCATCATGCCGAGGTTCGAGATCGTGAAGGTGCCGCCCGAGATGTCGTCGCGCGTGAGGGCACCCTCACGCGCCTTGGTGACGATCTCAGAGCGACGCTCGGCGATCTGCTCGAGCGAGAGCGAGTCGGCGGCGTGCACGACGGGCACTGTGAGCCCCTTCGGCGAGGCGACCGCGATGCCGACGTTGGCGCGTTGGAAGGCGACCACGGCATCCTCGCCCACGTGCACATTGACCTCGGGGACGGCGACGAGCGCACGAGCCGCGGCGCGCACGAGCACGTCGGTGACGGTCGCCTGCGGCGCGACCTCCTTCACACGCTGCGCCTCGCCCATGTCGACCTCGACCGTGAGGTGGAACACGGGCGCCGCCCAGGCCTTCACCATGTGGCGCGCGGCCGTGCGACGGATGCCCGTGAGGGGCGTCGTAACGCCCTCCTCGAGCTCTATCACGGTGCTCACGCCGACACCAGCTCGGGGGCGGAGGCGCTCGAGCGACCGGCGCAGCCGTACTCCTGCATCTTCGCGATGGTCGCCTCGATCATCTGGCGGCGGCCCTCGGCCATCGCCGTCTCGAGCTGGCGGTCGCCCTCGGCGAAGACCTGCTCGAGACCGCGGCGGAACGCGTGACGCAGGTCGGTGTCGGCGTTGAGCTTGTGCACACCGGCCGCGATGGCCTGGTGCAGCTCGTTCGTCGGCACGCCCGACGCGCCGTGCAGCACGAGCGGCACGTTCGTCACGTCGCGGATGCGCTCGATGAGCTCGATCGCGAGGGGCTTCGGCTCGAGCGACGGCACGCCGTGCATGACGCCGGCCGAGATCGCGAGGAAGTCGACGCCCGTCTCGGCGACGAAGCGCTCGGCCTCGTCGACCTTCGTGTAGTGGGCCTCCCAGTCGATCGCGTTGTCGGCGTCGGGGATGCTGCCGAGCTCGGCCTCGACGGGGATGCCGAACGAGTGCGCGACCGTCACGACGTGCTTCGTGGCCTTGATGTTCTCCTCGAACGGCATGTGCGAGCCGTCGAACATGATCGAGTCGAACCCGAGACGGATCGCCTCGAACACCTCGTCGTACGTGCCGTGGTCGAGGTGGATGGGCGCCTGCAGGCCCGAGCGGTCGAGCTCGTGACGCACCATGCGGTAGGACTCGGCGAGGCCGAGGTGCGGCACGATGGCGCGACCGATCTGCAGGAAGACCGGCGCCTCGGCGAGCTGCGCCGCCTGGATGAGCGCCTGCGTGGTCTCGGGGTTGTGCATGTTGAACGCGCCGACCGCGTAGCCGCCCGCCTGGGCGGCCAGCACGATCTCGCGAGGGGTGACCGCTGACATAGGGGTCGTCCTTTCAGGTGGTGGATGCCCGCCGGCGCGTACCGGCGGGCCCGGGTTGTGCGGTCAGTCCGTCTCGATCACGGCGACGACCGTGCGGACCTCGACGGGGTCTCCGCCGGCGGGGACGAGGATCTCGACGAGGGTGCCGGTCGCGGGCGACTCGAGGGTCTCTTCGACCTTCTCGGCCTCGACCTCGGCCAGCGGCTCGTCCTCGGTGACGCGGTCGCCGACGCTCTTGAGCCACTCGACGATCGCGCCCTCGCTCATGCCCATGCCCCACTGCGGGAGCAGAACCTCAACTCGTGCCATCTCTTCTTCTCCTTCTCTCGCTGCTGGATGCTGCTTACTGGGCGCTCGCGGCGGCGAGCTCGGAGGCCTCGGAGGAGGCCGGGAGGTCGAGGACGCGACGGATCGCGGCCTCGATCGTGTGGCGCGTGGGGTACATCTGCTTCTCGAGCGCCGTGCTGAACGGGATCTGCATGTCGGGCGCCGTCACGCGCACGATCGGGGCCTTGAGCACCCCGAACGCCTCTTCGACGACGTGCGCGCTGATCTCGGCCGCGGCGCCGCAGGTGCGGTGCGCCGGCTCGGCGACGACGAGGCGACCCGTCTTGTGCACCGAGCGCAGGATCGCGTCACGGTCGAGTGGCACGAGGGTGCGCGGGTCGATGACCTCGACCGAGACGCCCTCCGAGGCGGCGAGCGCCTCGGCCGCCGCGACGGCCTCGGGCACTGAGCTCGAGATGGCGACGACGGTGACGTCGGTGCCCTCGCGCGCCGTGCGAGCCTCGCCGAGAGGGATCCAGAACTCCTCCTCGGGCACGTCCTCCTTGGTGCCCCAGAGCAGACAGGCCTCGAAGGTCAGCACCGGGTCGTCCGAGTCGATCGCCGAGCGCAGCAGGCCCTTGGCGTCGGTCGGGCTGGAGGGCGCGATGATCTTCAGGCCGGGCACGTTCATGAACATGGGGTACGGCCGGTCGGAGTGGTGGGCTCCGGTGTTGAGGCCGTAGAACATCGCCGAGCGGAAGACCACAGGCATCGAGGCCTGGCCGCCGAACATGTAGCGGTTCTTGGCGACCTGGTTCACGAACTGGTCCATGGCCATGTACAGGAACGACGAGTACGACAGGTCGACGATCGGGCGCAGGCCCGTCATCGCGGCGCCGGCCGCGGCACCCACCATGCTCTCCTCCGAGATGGGGGTGTTGCGAATGCGGTTGCGGCCGTACATCTGCAGGAAGTCGCCCTTGTCGGAGCGGGTCTTGCCCGCACCGGTGGTGCCGTAGACGTTGGCCTCGACGTCTTCGCCGAAGATGATGACGCGCTCGTCGGCGTCCATCGCCTCGCGCTGTGCGGCGCCGATCGCGCCGAGGAAGCTCATGACGGTCATGCTGCGTACTCCGTGTCGGTGTAGAGGTCGTCGAAGGCGACCGAGGGGTCGGGGTAGGGGCTGGCGTCGGTGAAGGCCACGGCCTCGTCGACCTCGGCGAGCACCTCCGCCTCCATCGCGTCGAGCTCGGCGGGCGAGACGCCCGTCGACTGCAGGTGCTCGCGGAACAGCTGGATCGGGTCTTTCTTGAGCCACGCCTCGCGCTCGTCGACCGGGCGGTAGTCGGTGCCCAGTCGCAGGCCCTCGGAGTGCTCGTTGTAGCGGTAGGTCACGACCTCGACGAGAGAGGGGCCCTCGCCGGCGCGCGCGCGGGCCACCGCGGTCGAGACCGCGTCGTACACCGCGAGAACGTCCTGGCCGTCCTCGACACGGATGCCGGGCATCCCGAAGCCGGCGGCGCGGTCGGCGATGACGCCGGAGGTGACCGTGTGGGCCGGGGTGCTGAGCGCGTACTGGTTGTTCTCGCAGAGGAAGACGACCGGGAGGTTCCAGACGCCCGAGAGGTTCATCGACTCGTAGAGCACGCCCTGGTTCGCGGCGCCGTCGCCGAAGAAGGCGAGAGCGACCTGCTCGGTGCCGCGCACGCTCGCGCTGAGAGCGGCGCCCATCGCGATCGGGATGCTCGACCCGACGATGCCGGACTCGCCGAGGCTGCCCACCGCGAAGTCGGCGAGGTGCAGCGAGCCGCCCTTGCCCTTGCAGACGCCCGTCGCCTTGCCGACCAGCTCGGCCATGAGCGGCCCGAGGGGCGAGCCCATGCCGATGGGGTGACCGTGGCTGCGGTGGTTGCCGGTCGTGTAGTCGCCGGGGCGCAGCGCCATCGTGGCGCCCACGACCTGGGCCTCCTGGCCGATGCTCGTGTGCACCGTGCCGGGGATGTGGCCGCGCTTGACCATCTTCGAGGCTCGCTCGTCGAAGGCGCGGATGCGCAGCATGCGCCGCTGCATCTCGAGCAGCGTCTCGTTGCTCAGGGTCTCCATGGGATTCCCCTTTCTCCGACGATGACGCCGGCTCGGAACAGGTGGTGGTGGATCAGTCGTTGCCGCACGGGCTGCCTCCCTCGGGGAGGAGCCGGTCGATGCGGTCGAGCACGAAGGTCGGGCGCTCGCTCGTGGGCGTCGCGTCGACGTCGGCGAGGGTGCTGTCGCCGGTGAGCACGAGAGCCGAGCTCATGCCGGCGTTGACGGCCATGCGCACGTCGGTGCCGAGGCGGTCGCCGACCATGATCGCGTCCTCGACCGGCACGCCCAGCGTCGCGAGGACGGTGTCGATCATGATGCGGTCGGGCTTGCCCATGTTGGCCGCGCACGTGACGCCCGTGGTCGCCTCGATCGCGGCGACGATGCCGGCCGCGTCGGGCTCGCCGCGGCCGCCCGGGAAGGGGCAGTAGCGGTCGGGGTTGGTCGTGATGAGCTGCGCCCGCCTGTTCTGCCAGATGGCGTCGAACGCAATCTGCAGCTTGCGGTAGTCGAAGGCGCGGTCGTAGCTCGCGATGACGATGTCGATCTCGGCCGGGTCCTCCGAGAGACGGATGCCCGCCTCGCGCAGCGCGCGCTGCAGCGGCTCCTCGGCGATCGCGAAGACCGTCGCGTCCGGATGGTTCTGCGTGAGCCAGCCGACCGTGCTGACGACGGTGTTGACGACGTCGTCGAGCTCGACCTCGATGCCGAGTCGCCGCAGCTTGTCGACGTACATCGCGGGGTCTTTGGTCGGGTTGTTCGAGAGGAACACCGTGCGGGCACCGCGAGCTCGCAGCGCCGCGAGCAGCTCTCGCGCGCCGGGGAGCAGCTCATCGCCCAGGTAGATCGTGCCGTCGAGATCGAAGAGATAGGCGCTGTAGAAGCGGGCCGGGCTCGTCAGCCGCACCGCGACATCCGCCGTCGAGATCGCGTTCATGCGGCGGCCCTGCCGAGCGACGGGAAGACGGGGGCGAGCGCCGGGTACACGGCCCGGTATCCCTCGTAGAGCGGGTCGAGCGTCGCGGGCGCCTCGGCGTCGGGCTCGAAGCGGCGGCCCAGCGCGCTCATCGCGGCCGAGGCCTGCTCGATGCTGCCGTGCAGGCCCGCGCCGGCGGCCGCGAGCATCGCGGCGCCGAGGCACGTCGCCTCGTCCTGACCGGCGAGCACGATGGGGCGCTGCAGCACGTCGGCGAGCAGCTGGCACCAGAACGGGCTGCGCGAGCCGCCGCCCATCGTCACGAACTCGGCAATCGGCTCGTCGAGCGTGCGCTCGGCGTGCTCGACGCACAGCCGCAGCTCGAAGGCGATGCCCTCGAGGATCGCGCGGTAGATGTGCGCACGGCCGTGGGCACCGGTGAGGCCGACCATGATGCCGCGAGCGCGGGCGTCCCAGTACGGGGTGAGGGCGCCGTTCCAGTACGGCACGACGACGAGGCCGTCGGCGCCGGGGGCGATCTGCGCCGCCTGCTGCTCCCAGTGGAGCTCGAGACCGCCGGGCGTGCTACCACCCACGCCCGGCGGCTCGAGGAATGTGTCGACGAACCAGGTCACCATGTAGGTGCCCGCGCCGATGAAGAGCTCGTAGTCGTACGTGCCCGGTACCGCGCCCATGAGCGCGCGGTACGCGGCGCTCGGGGCGTAGGTCGAGCTGACGGTGCCCGAGATGAGGCCCGTGCCGAGGTTGAGGTAGGCGCGGCCGGGGGCGACGACGCCCGCGCCGAGGCCGGCGCACTGGCCGTCGCCGGCACCCGTGACGACGACCGTGTCGGGGAGCAGCCCGAGCTCGGTCGCCGCCTCGGGGGTCAGGTGGCCGACGAGCTCGCCCGGCTCGAGCAGCTCGCACAGCTGCGAGCGCTCGAGGCCGACGGCGTCGAGCAGCTCGTCGGAGTAGTCGCCCGTGGCGAGGTCGACGAGGCCGAGCGGGTCGGCGCTCGCGGTCGAGGTCGCCCAGATGCCGGTCATGCGCTGCAGGAGGTAGCCGTGCACGTCGACGACGCGGCGCGTGCGCACGAGGGTCTGGGGCTCGTTCTCGGCGATCCAGAGCAGCTTGTACCAGGCGGGCGTGGGGTTGGCGGGCTTGCCGGTGAGCTCGTGCACGCGCGCGGTGCCGAAGCGGTCGACCTGGTCGCGCGCGCGCACGTCGAGCCACAGCATCGCGGGGCGCACGGGCTCGTCGTCCTCGTCGAGGCAGGCGAACGACTCGCGCTGATGGGTGACGCTCACGGCGACGATGCGCTCCGCGTCGACGCCGGCGACGACGGTGCGGATTGCCTCGGCAGTGGCGCTCCACCAGTCGGTCGGGTTCTGCTCGCCGAAGCCGAGCTGAGGCGTGCTGAGCGGCAGCGGCGCGCTCGCGCTCGCGACGCGCGCACCCGAGGGATCCCACACGATCGCCTTGGCGCTCGTCGTCGAACAGTCCACGGCGACGACGAGGGGAGCCGCATGCGGGCGGACTGGAACCGCAGTCGCGGTCATGCGAGCACCCCCTCGCCGGCCTGCTGGGCGCGACGGAGGACGGCGTCCACGTCGGCGGACTCCCACCAGCCCAGGAGGTCGAGCAGGTCGACCACCGTGAACCGGTTCCGCATGCGGTGGCAGCTGGCGACCGCCCACTGCCAGATGTCGTCGTCGAGCCAGCCCTGCAGCTCGGCCGGGGACGCTGCGGCGCCCGCGACGCGGAGCGCAGCGGCGACGTCGTCGACCGCCAAGAGGGCGGGCTCGCCCGCGGCGACAGAGGCCGGGAGCGCGGCGAGGACCGCGTCGATGCGGTCGCCGGCGGCCTCCACAGCGTCGAGCTTGCGGGCGACATCGGCCCAGCACTCGCGCGCGAGGGCGCCGCTGGGCTCGAGCAGGGCGAACGTCGCCTCGACGGCGGCCTGAGCAGCCGCGCGGTCGATCGTCCGGCGGATCGGGGCCTCGGTCGCGAGGCGGACGAGCAGGTGCTCCCAGGCCGCGGCGGCGACGAGCGACGCGACGCCGACCTGGGCGCCGTGCAGCCCCGTCTCGAGCCCGCGCGCGGCGGCGTGCATGTCGAGCATGTGGCTGACGAGGTGCTCGACGCCGGAGAGGCACGCGGTCGTGCCCGCGATGCCGGTGCCGATCCCGCGGATGGCGAGGACCCGCGTGAGCTGCTCGACCGCGGCGGGTGCGCCGTCGGCGAGGCCCGCGCCCCACTCGCGCGGCGAGCCGGCGAAGGCCAGGAGGAGGTCGCGGGGCGTCTCGTGGAAGGTCGGGTCGAGCCCGACGCTCGCGGCCAGCCACCAGTCGGCCGGGGCCGTGTACAGGGAGAGCAGCTCGCCGAAGCCCGAGGTGTTGAGCGCGGTGGGCGCCGTGGCGATCGCCGTCGTGTCAGCGAGGACGGCGTCGGGCCAGCGCGAGGGAATCGTGCGCTTGGCCCCCGCGCGCAGGATGACGGAGACGTTGTCGGTGTAGCCGTCGACGGAGGCGGCGGTCTGCACGAGGACAAACGGGACGCCCCCGGCCCGGTCGGTCGCGACCTTGGCGATGTCGCTGATCGTGCCGGAGCCGACCGAGACGACGGCATCGACGCGGGCGGCCGCGGCCGCGGCGGTGTCAAGCGCGTCGTCGTCGGCGTGGAGCGAGTGTTTGCGGTCGCCGAGGACGAGCGTCTCGACGGCGAACCCGTGATCGTCGAGGAGGTTGCGGACGAGGGCCTTGAGGTCAGCCTCGCCGCGTCGGATGAGCGTGGAGTCGACGAGGAGCAGCACGCGGACGCGGGTCGCGCGGACCCCGTGGCGGCGGATCTGGCGGTGGAGCTCGTCGGCGACCGTGAGCGCCGCGGCGGGGCCGATCGCGAGCCGGTCGATGCCGAGCGGGATGAGGGCCTCGGCGCGCGGCGACTCGGCGACGACTCGGCGCACGGCGTCGAGGTCGGTCGGATCGCTGATGCTGTCGAAGAGGCTCATGGGCCGGGGACCGCTCCTGTGGTCTCGGTCTTCTCTGACCGGTTGAAATTTTATTCAGTGCTCGAATTCTCATTCGGCGTGGTTTGAGAGTAGGCACCGCGACGCGTCGTGTCAAGGCCCTTCGCGCCCGCCGGCGCGAGGCTCGCGGCGGCGATCGCGCCGCGACAGGGTGCATCGGCTCGGACGCGCCTGCGGAGGGCGGAGGAAGAGGCGGAAAGTCCTTGAATTTTCAATCAAAAAAGGACTAAAGATTCCTTATACTGAGGAGGGTTCGGGGCCGATCCGGCCGCGCGCATTCAGATGCTCCTCTGCGAGCCCCATTCCAGCACACCCGAGAAGGAACAGGAAGAGGACGCAATGCCCGTCGACAACAGGGACCTCGACCAGCTCCGGATGATGACCAAGGTCTCGCACCTCTACCACACGCGCGGTCTCGTGCAGACGGAGATCGCGCGAACGCTCGGGGTTTCGCAGGCCCGCGTCTCGCGGCTCCTCTCGGCCGCCGAGGGCGCTGGGATCGTCCGCACCGTTGTCGTCCCTCCGCAGGGCCTCAACGCCGACCTGGAGGACCGCGTCGAGACGATGTTCGGGCTCCGCGAGGTCCACATCGTCGACGCCTCGGGCGAGTCGGAGTCGCAGCGCACCGAAACCCTCGGCCGGGCGCTCGCGAGCGTCTTTCGCTCCTACCCCATCGACGGCAAGACGATCGGATTCACCTCGTGGAGCCGCTCGATGCGGCGCTTCGTCGACAATCTGCCGCGCTTCTCGCATGGCAAAGCCACGCGCGTGGTCGAGATGCTCGGCGGCGTCGGTCAGCCGACCGTCCAGCACGAGGCCACAACCGCGACGGAGCGCTTGGCGCGATTGACGGATGCCGAGCCGGTGTTCCTCCGTGTTCCCGGGGTGGTGCCCTCCGTCGACGTTCGGAACGCCCTCCTGGCGAACGACCCCTTTGCACGGCAGGCTCTCGATGCACTAGACGAGCTCGATATCGCACTCGTTGGCATCGGCAATGCAACCGTCGTCCCGCCGCTTGTCGGTGGGGACAACTTCTTCTCCGAGACCGAGTTCGCCAAGGCGCGCAAACTCGGCGCCGTCGGTGAGATAAACCTGCGTTTCATGGGTGAAAACGGCGACCTCATCGACTGCGATCTCGATCCTCAAGTGATAGGGATCACGCTCGACCAGCTGCGGCGCGCCGACCAGCGAATTGCGGTGTCGGGCGGAGAGAGCAAGCACCACGCGTTGCTGGCTGCCGTCCGGGGCGGCTGGATCAACGTTCTCGTGACCGATGAAGAGTCCGCGGCATTCCTTCTTTCCAGCGGTCCTGCAATCAATGCGCAGGCAACAGCAAGCGTGCCAACGATATCCACGTGATCTTTGCGAACCTCGACCTCGATGACGAGTGAGTGGCGTCCGCCCCCGATCGCGCTAGATTTGAGCCCGCGGGCCTCTAGCTCAGTCGGTAGAGCAGCGGACTTTTAATCCGCGGGTCGTGGGTTCGAGCCCCACGGGGCCCACTTCACGCGTCACTCGTCACGCGTCACTCGTCACGCCTCACGCGTCACTCGTCGTCATCGTTGCCCGAGCGCGGACCGGGCATGTCCTTCGTCACGGTGAACTGCCCGATGACGGTCTCGCCGTCGCTCGCGTACACATCGACGACGCGGATGCCCGACTCGAGCGACCCGGCGACGTTGCGTGCCAGCTCGAGCTCGTTGACCCGCACGTAGCCGAGCTTGCCGTCGTCGGTGGGTGCCGCGAGCAGATCGGGCACCGAGGCGCCATTGGCGCTGCCGTAGGTCTCGCCGTTCTCGTTGACGGGGAACTCGACGACTCCCGCTCCGGAACCGGTCGCCGACGTCGAGCTCGACGCGCCAGCGAGGCTGTCACCGATCGAGGGTCCGGCCATGATGAGGCCGACGATGGCCCCCGTTCCGACGACGGATGCGGCGACGATGGCCACGGTGCGCGACATGGATCCCCCTGATCCGACCGCCGCACCCCTCCCCCGATGGAGGGCGCCGACGACCTGACTGCGATCCTCTCAGCCAGGGATGCGTGGGGGTAGACCGATCGTGCCCCCACTTCACGGGGATGCGCGAGGCGGTTGTCAGCTCGCGAGCCCCGCGAGCAGCGCCGGGTCGTGCGCGCGGTACTGCTGCCCGTCGCGCAGCCAGTCGACCGCGGTCGGCAGCACGGGCGTGAGCTCGGCGGCCATGACGGCCCGCCAGATGTCGTCGGCCTGCTCGGTGCGCGAGGCGCCCTGCACGGCGATGAGCCGAAAGGCGGCGAGCGCCAGGTCGCGGTCGGGTCGGGTCATGATGCCTCCTCAGGGCGGGTGCGCCGATGGTAGGCAGACGAAGGCCACCGCGTCGAACGCCCGCGCGCCCCGGCGTTCGCAACGCGCACCCCGCGCATCGCCGCGGGCGTCGCCTGGTGAGCGCGACGAGGCGGGCGCGCTGCCGTCACGCTTCGACAAGTACGGAACGCGTGAGACCGATTCGCCCACTCCGTACTTATCGAAGGCACGCCGACCGGCCGTCGACCTCGCAGCGGCGGATGCCCTACGCGGGCCGGCAGATGCCCCAGCTGCCCGACCACGACTCGCCGGGCTCGAGCCAACGCAGGCCGATCCCGCTGTTGAGCGCATCGGCCGGAGCCGTCATCGGCTCGACCGCGATCGCCGTCTCGGGCCCGTCGGCGCCGGGGAAGATGCGCGTGATGAAGACCTGCAGCCACTCCCACTCGCGCCCCTGCCACAGCTCGGTCTCGGTGCCGTCGGGCGCCGAGAGCACCGTGCGGATGATGCCGTCGCCGTCGGGCTCGACGCGCCACGCATCGTCGAGCTGAGCATCCGCCACTGACAGGCCGGCGGTGAGATCGAAGCGCGTTCCGTCGACGGGCTCGAGGCCCTCGGGGTTGAGGCGGTCGTCGACCATCATGTGCTCGACCGTGCGGGCCGTGAGCGTGAGGGAGTCGACGGGGTGATCGCCGACCGTGAGGAACGGGTGCGTGCCGAACGCGATCGGGGCGGCGTGGGTGCCGATGTTGGTCGCCGAGTGCGTGACGCGGATGCCGTTGCCGGTCAGGGCGTACTGCACGGTCGTGAAGAGGTGGAAGGGCCAGCCGTGCTGCGGCACGACGGCGGCGCCGAGGGTGACCGAGTCGTCCCACTTCTCGACGACGCGATAGCTCGTGTTGCGCAGCAGGCCGTGGATGGCGTTGCTCCGCTCGACCTCCGTGATGTCGAGCTGCTGGGGCTTGCCGTCGTGCACCCAGCGTCCGTCGCGCACGCGGTTCGGCCAGGGGGCGAGCACGAGGCCGTGGCCGAAGGGCGGCGACTGCTCGCGGGCGAAGCCCTGCACGAGGCGGTGGCCGTCGACCGTCAGCGTGCGCAGCGTCGCGGCCACCTCGGTGATGGTCGCCTCGACCGTGCCGTGGGCGCCGTCGTGGCGGAGGTGGAACTGCTCACCGGTGGGGGCTGCGATGCGGGTCACCCTCCGAGGTTAGCGGCGCAGTGACACGAGCGGCGCATAGGCCCCGGCGCGCGGCCTAGCGGCGACGGGGCGAGACCGCCCGAACCCGCAGCCCCGCCTCGCGGAGTGCCGTGGCATCCGCCTCATCGAGACCGGTGTCGGTGATGAGCTCATCGATCTCGTCGAGGTGGGCGACGCGGCCCAGGTGCGCCTGGCCGACCTTGCTCGAGTCGGCGACGAGCACCCGACGGGATGCGGCGACGACCATGCGCCGCTTCACCTCGGCCTCGGGCAGGTTGACGTTCGTCACGCCGTGCTGCGGATGCACGCCCGTGGCTCCGAGAATGGCGAGGTCGGCGCGCACGTCGTCGAGCAGCGTCGTCGCGAGCGGGTTCACGAGGGAGTGCTGCAGAGAGCGCACGGTTCCGCCCGTGACGACGACCGTGAAGCGCGGGATGGCCGGCTCGAGCGCGAGGGCGATCGCGAGGCCGTTCGTGACGATGACGACCTCGGCGAGGTCGGTGCGGGCGACGAGCGCGTGGGCGACGGCGAGGGTCGTCGAGCCGACGTCGAGCAGGATGCTCTCGCCCGACCGCACCTCGGCTGCGGCCGCGTGGGCGATCGCCTCCTTCGCGCGGGTGAGGCGCGCGCGCGACTGCTCGAGGCTCGACTCGCGCTCGGCGACAAGGCCCTTCGGCATCGCTCCGCCGTGGATGCGCGTGATGCGGCCCTCGGTCTCGAGCGCCGCGAGGTCGGTGCGCACCGTCACCTCGCTCACGCCGAGCTCGCGCGCGAGGTCGGTCACGCGCGCGAAGCCTCGCCGCGCGATCGCAGCCGTCATGCGCTCACGGCGCAGCGGGGCGGAGTCGGCCACGGGCATCCTCTCTTTCTCATTCGCGCTTTCGGAAGTCGTCGATATTGAAAGCGTAAGGCTTACGGGTTCGCAAGGTGATCTTCGTACGATGGATCGTGCCCATCACCCTGCGCCCCACGACGCTCGCCGACGGCCGCGAGCTCATCTACTTCGACGACGCCGACACGACGCTCGACCCGAACGCCGAGCGCAGCGTCGACCGCCGCACGCTCGACCCGCGCCCCGAGACTGCCCGCATGCGCCAGGACGTGCTCACCGGCGAGTGGGTGTCGATCGCCGCGAACCGGCAGAACCGCGTGTTCCTGCCGCCCGCCGATCAGGATCCGCTCTCGCCGCAGACCGACGCGAACCCCAGCGAGATTCCGGCGCTCTACGACGTTGCCGTATTCGAGAACCGCTCCCCGAGCTTCGGGCCGGGGCTCGAGCACCCCGATGCGCCGGCGGGGCTCGCCGACCTGCGCGAGATCGGCTTCGAGCGCTCGCTCGCGAGCGTCGGCCGCTGCGAGGTCGTCTGCTTCTCACCCGAGCACGACGGATCGTTCGGCTCGCAGTCGGTCAGCCGCGCGCGCACGATCATCGAGGCGTGGGCGCAGCGCACCGACGCCCTGTCGCGCATGCCCGGCATCGAGCAGGTCTTCGTCTTCGAGAACCGCGGGCAGGAGATCGGCGTCACCCTCCCCCACCCGCACGGCCAGATCTACGCCTACCCCTTCATCACGCCGCGCACCACCACGCTGCTGCGGTCGATCGCCGCGGTCGGTCGCGAGTTCTTCGAGCGCATCCTCGAGACCGAGCAGGCGGGCCCGCGCGTGCTCGCGCGCACCGAGCACTTCACCGCCTTCGTGCCGTTCGCGGCGCGCTGGCCGCTCGAGATCCACCTGCTGCCGCACCGGCACGTGCCCGACCTCGCCGGCCTCACCGCCGAGGAGAAGGACGACCTCGCCCCCCTCTACCGCCGCCTGCTGCGCGCGCTCGACGCCGTGTACGACTCGCCGACGCCGTACATCGCGGCCTGGCACCAGGCGCCGGTGAATGAGGCGCGGGATGCTGTGCGCCTGATGCTCCAGGTGACGAGCCCGCGGCGCGCGGCTGACAAACTGAAGTACCTCGCCGGGTCGGAGGCCGCCATGGGCGCCTTCATCGGCGATGTCACCCCCGAGGCGCAGGCGCAGGTGCTGCGTGATGCGCTCGCGCGCGTCGACGCGGCCGAGGTCGGCGCCGGCGCCGGTGCCGCGACCCCGACACAGAAGGCAGACGAGCAGTGAGCGATATCCGCGACGACACCCGCGCCGGCTTCACCGAGCTGTTCGGCCGCGAGCCCGAGGGCCTCTGGTCGGCTCCCGGTCGCGTGAACCTGATCGGCGAGCACACCGACTACAACGAGGGCTTCGTGCTGCCGTTCGCGATCGACCGCCGCACGGTCGTCGCGGTGGGGCTGAGGGATGACCGGGTCGTGCGGGTCGCGTCGACGATCGCCGACGAGGTGGTCGAGATCACACTCTCTGACCTCGCGCCTGCGGTGCTGCAAGGCTGGCCGGCGTACCCGCTCGGGGTCGTGTGGGCGTTCAGCGAGTTCGGCGCCGACCTCTCGGCCGTGCCGGGGCTCGACCTCTTCATCGACTCGGATGTGCCGCTCGGCGCGGGTCTGTCGTCGTCGGCGGCGATCGAGTCGGCCGTCGCGCTCGCGCTCAACGACGTGTGGCAGCTGGGCCTCGACCGGCCGATCCCGGTGCAGCTCTTCCGCTACCTGGGCGAGGTCGCTACGGGCAATCTCGGACGCTCGATGACGACAGGCCAGCCGGTCGTGTCGGACATGACACGCCGCCTGCCGGCGTCGCTCGAGCTCACCTGC
>JAOASR010000124.1:0-10177 GCA_030158585.1 Microcella sp. | reverse complement strand
GCAGATCGTAGAGCTCGCGCGCGTCGGTCAGCGCGCCGAGAACGTCGCCGTCGGTGCGCCGACCGGCATCATGGACCAGTCGGCGTCGCTGCTCGGACGCGCCGATCACGCGGTGTTCCTCGACTGCCGTTCGCTCGACAGCGAGCTCGTGCCGCTGGGTCTCGCCGAGGCGGAGCTCGCCGTGCTCGTCATGGATACGGGCGTGAAGCACTCGCACGCGACGGGCGGGTACGGCGAGCGCCGTGCGGCGTGCGAGCGCGGTGCGGCTGCTCTGGGAGCATCCTCGCTGCGCGATGTCACCGTCGATGACCTGCCCCGCGCGCAGGAGCTGCTCGACGACGTGACCTTCCGCCGCGTGCGTCACGTGGTGACCGAGAACCAGCGCGTGCTCGACACGGTGTCTGCGCTGCGGTCGCAGGGCGCGACGGCGATCGGCGAGCTGCTGGATGCCTCGCACCGCAGCATGCGCGACGACTTCGAGATCTCGGTGCCCGAGCTCGACCTCGCCGTCGAGACCGCCGTGCAGGCCGGAGCCCTCGGTGCGCGCATGACCGGCGGCGGATTCGGCGGCGCCGCGATCGCGCTCGTGCGCCTCGGCGACCTGTCGCGCGTGCAGGTCGCAGTCGACAACGCGTTCGGCGAGCACGGGTACAGCCAGCCCGACACGTTCGTGGTCTTCGCCTCGGACGGGGCCGCGCGCAACTGAGCGCGCGCACGCGTCCCGGCCGGCTACCACTCGGCCGGGGCGCGGGTTTGGGGTCTGTCGGGGTTCTCGTCGATCCGGCTCGTCCGCGACGCGCGCGGCAGCACGCGGCGATACGACGCGGACATGCCGAACCGCAGCCCGCAGTTTGCGCACTCTCGGTGTGGAGGAGTGTCGAAATGTCATTACGTCACTCCTCCACATCGGGAGGAGGCGCGAGCCCGGGCCATGTAGGGCAGCGCGTCAGCGCCCGCAGAACGCCGACCAGACGGTCGCGGCGCCTCAGACCGCCCGAAGGTTGGCGACGACCACGACGATGACGATTGCCATGAGCACCACGCCCACGGCTCCGCAGACCGCGAGCGAGCGGCGGTGATCGTGCGGAGTGCCATCGTGCGAGGCTCGATCAGCCGCGACGACCGTGGCAAAGATGCCGCACACGAGCGTGCCAGTCACGGGCAGGAGGAGCAGCGTCCAGCCGGGGGCGCGCGTCACGACATCGTCGCCGCTCCACTGCGTCGAGATCTCTCCCGCGAGCAAGGGCCATGTCACGACCACGATCGCGACGATCACGAGAAGCGGCACCCAGCAGAGAGCAGCAGCCGCGATGGTCGGCCCCCTCATCGCGACGCGTCGCCTCCGGCTCGGCTCGCCGGGAGCGCTCCGTCTCCGTCAACGGGCGGCTCATAGCGCCCGCCGGTCGACATGCGCACCAGCACCGTCATCACGAGGACCAGAAAGGCGCCCACCGCCAGCAGGAACACCCAGCCGGGAATCGTCGCCCCCGCTCCGGCGATCGCACCCATGACGAGCACGAACGTCATGAGCACCACCGAGCCCGCCGTGAGCAGTCGCACGTCCTCCTGCAGCACGCGCGAGAGCTGCGCGCGACGCTCAGGGGTGTTCCACGCCTCGCGGTTCGGCACATTGATCAGCGCGATCGGCCCTCGTCGCGCGAGCAGCGGAGTCGCCTCCATGAGCGCTACGAGTCCGACGACGACGAGCGTCATGAACAGCACCTGCGAGAGTGGGCTGTCATAGCGCGTCACCGACCCGTCGGCGCCGAAGTGCGCGGCGACCGTCTCGGGGCCGACGGCGAGCACCCCGACCGCGCCGGCGGCATAGACGACGAGCGAGAGCACCAGCAGAATCAGGCCGAGCCGACCCGCGCCCGCCGCGTCCGCCGAACGAGCATTCCTCTGATCACGCACCACCCTGCCACGGTACCCGACGGCACCACGGCTCCGAGCGCCTACCCCCAGGTCGCGCCTCGATCGGTCGAGCGCGCAAGAACGTCGCCCGCCCACACCCACCAGGCTCCGTCGCCGCCGCTCACCGCGACCTGTCCGGCGAGCGCCGCGAGGTCTCCGGCAACCGGCATGCAGCCCGCGTCCGCGACGGTGGCCGCCGTATCGTCCGGTCCCGCGCCGACGAGCGCGAGCCCGACCCCTGCGCACGCGGTGCCGCCGAGACGCGCCACGAGGAAGCCGCCCTCGACGGCATCGATGCTCTGGGCGCCGGCGACCGCGACCGGCGCACGCCAGGTGACGCCCGCATCCGCCGTCGTCGACACCGTGCCATCGGCGCACAGCACCGCCGCCACCGAATCGTTCTCGGGTGCGACCGCCACGGCCGCAGCACAGGGCGCGTCGACGGCTCCGTCGGGGGCGACGACGCGCGCCCGATCAGCCGGGTCGATGTGCCACGCGGTGCCGATCTCTGCCGGGTACTCCTCGTAGTTGTCGCCGCGCACGTAGGTGCGAATGAGCGTCGGCGCGCACGACTCGGCCGCCGCGCCGACCATCGACGCCACCTCGGTGCTCGAGGCGATGATGCGCTGCAGCGCGGTGACGCCCGTCGGGCCGGTGGCGTCGGTCGGCACCCACGACGCTCCGCCGTCGGTCGAGTACTCGGGGGCGGCGACCGCCGCGGGGCACTCACCCGTCGCCGCGCGCCAGGCGCGATCCGCATCGATCGCGGCGAGGATGCGCGTGGCCGGCACCGTCGCGGCCGCTTCGACCGCGACCGGCGGCTCGCCCTCGCCGCCCTCGCCGCCCTCGCCGTCATCAGACGCCGACGGGCTCGGCGACTCTGCGGCGACGTTCGACGGCCCGGGCCCCGGGCTCGGCGACTCTGCCTCACTCGACCCCGGGCGGCTGACGACCCACGCGACGAGGATCACATCGAGCACGATGAGCGCCGAGACCCCCGCGATGACCCAGCGGCGACGACGCCCGGAGGCACCGTCGGAGGGCGCGCGAAAAGCCATCCCGTCAGCGTATCGCTCGCGGTCGCAGGTCGAGCATCAGTCGCGAAACGGATGCTCGCCCGACGTCAGCGCGCGATCGCGAGCGTCTGCGCCGTCTCGCCGAGCAGTCGATCGGCGAGCGCCGGGTCGTCGCTCACGCGCCCGCCGTACGACGGGATCATGCGCTTCAGCGCAGGCTTCCAGCCCTCGACCTTGTCGGGGAAGCAGCGCTCGATGAGCTCGAGCATGATCGGCGCGGCCGTCGACGCTCCCGGCGAGGCGCCGAGCAGGCCCGCGATCGTGCCGTCGGCCGAGGCGACGACCTCGGTGCCGAACTGCAGCACTCCGCCCTTCTCGGGGTCGCGCTTGATGACCTGCACGCGCTGACCGGCGACCATCTTGTACCAGTCCTTGCCGTCGGCGGCCGGGTAGAAGTCACGCAGCGAAGTGAGCCGATCTTCGCGACTGGCGGTGAGCTCGCCGACGAGGTACTTCACGAGGTCGAAGTTGCGCAGCCCCACCTGGATCATCGGCACGATGTTGTGCCACTTGATCGAGGCGAACAGGTCAAGCCACGAGCCCGTCTTCAAGAACTTGGGGCTGAAGCCCGCGTACGGGCCGAAGAGCAGCGAGGTCTGGCCGTCGACGACGCGCGTGTCGAGGTGCGGCACCGACATGGGCGGGGCGCCGACCGAGGCCTTGCCGTAGACCTTCGCCAGGTGGCGAGCGACGACCTCGGGGTTGTCGCTGCGCAGCCACTCGCCGCTGATCGGGAACCCGCCGAATCCGCGGATCTCGGGGATGCCGCTCTTCTGCAGCAGCGGCAGCGCGTGCCCGCCGGCGCCGACGAACACGAAGCGAGCCTCGACCTCGGTGGGCGTCGCGCCGACCTCGTGCCGCATCGACACGCGCCAGGCACCATCGCTGAGCTTCTTGAGGCCGGTGACGCGGTGCTCGGTGCGCAGCGTGGCGCCGTTGGCGACGAGCCCGTCGATGAGCAGGCGCGTGAGGGCGCCGAAGTCGACGTCGGTGCCCGCGGCCATGTAGGTCGCCGCGAACGGCTGGTCCTTCGCGCGGCCCGGGATCAGCAGCGGCGACCACTCGCGGATCTGCCGCGCGTCTTCGCTGTACTGCATGCCCGCGAAGAGCGGGTGGTCTTTGAGCGCCTCGTACCGCTTGCGCAGGTACTCGACGTTCGCCTCGCCCCACACGAAGCTCATGTGCGGCGTCGCGTTGAGGAACGCCTTCGGCTCGGGCAGCAGCCCCTCGCCGACGAGGTACGACCAGAACTGCCGCGACACCTGGAACTGCTCGTTGACCTTCACCGCATTGGTGATGTCGATCGTGCCGTCGGGCTTCTGGGGCGTGTAGTTGAGCTCGCACAGGGCCGCGTGGCCGGTGCCCGCGTTGTTCCACGGGTTCGAGCTCTCGAGAGCCACGTCGCTCAGGCGCTCATAGATGCGGATATCCCACTCGGGCTCGAGCTGCTGCAGCAGGGTTCCGAGGGTCGCGCTCATGATGCCGCCCCCGATGAGGGCCACGTCGATGCGTTCAGTCACGAGGCACGAGTTTACGCCCGCGAAGCCGAGCGCCCGCGCCGTCTGGCCTAGGCTGGCCGGGTGATTCTGCCCCTTCTTCTCGTCGGCGCAGTCGGGGGCCTTCTTTCGGGGATGTTCGGCGTCGGCGGCGGCATCATCATGGTTCCGCTGCTCATGCTGCTGGCTCGCATGGACCAGCGCCGGGCATCCGCCACCTCGCTCGTCGCGATCGCCCCGAGCGCGCTCGTCGGCACGATCGGCTACGGCCTGCAGGGCGAGATCGCGTGGGTCGCAGGTGTGCTCGTCGCCGTCGGCGCCGTCGTGGGCGCGCCCCTGGGGGCGAAGCTGCTGCGGATGCTCCCCATCGTCTGGCTGCGCTGGCTCTTCATCGCGTTCCTTCTGCTCGTGGCACTGCGCATGATCTTCATCGAGACACCGCGCGAGGGTGTCTTCGAGCTCGGCGTCGGGCCCGCGTTCGGGCTCATCGCCCTCGGCCTGTTCATGGGCGTCGCGTCGGGGCTCTTCGGCATCGGCGGCGGCGTCATCGCCGTGCCCGTGCTCATCGCCGTGTTCGGGTTCGGCGACCTGCTCGCGAAGGGAACGTCGCTGCTCGCGATGATCCCGACCGCCCTCTCGGGGTCGATCGCGAACGTGCGGGCGAAGATGGTGTCGGTGCGCGACGGGCTCATCGTCGGCATCGCGGCCTCGGTCGCGTCGTTCGGCGGCGTCGCGCTCGCGTTCATCATTCCGCCGGGCATCGCCGGCGTGCTGTTCGGGGCGCTGCTCATCCTCATCGTCGTGCTGCTGAGCGTGCGGGCGATCCAGGCGCAGCGGGCGGCGAAGGCCGAGCGCGACGCGCAGCCCGACGACGAGAACTAGAGCTCGCGCGGCAGCTCGACCGGCAGCAGCGTCGGCCGCTTCGCCACGCGCCCGTCGCCCGATGAGCGGCCGGTGAGCCGGCGGCCGATCCACGGCAGCACGTAGTGGCGCCAGTACTCGGCGGTGCGGGGGCGCGCGATGTCGTCGACTCCCGACCCGGGGGCGTGGGGCGCGTGGGCGGCATCCGGCACCTCGACGCCGAGGCCCGCGAGCACGTTGCCGGCGACGCGCGCGTGGCCGAGGAAGTTCAAGTGAAGCCGGTCGACCGACCAGTAGCGCAGATCGGTGAGAGCGGCATCCGACCAGTTGTCGATGAAGCCCGTCTCACTGCCCGCCAGCCGCTCGCGCACGGCGACCGCGAGCTCATCGCCGCGCGCCTTGAACACGGGGCCGAGCGGAAGGTGGCGGGTCGGGTCGGCTCCGCTGACGATCGCGACGCGGATGCCCGCCGCCTCGGCCTCGCGCGCGGCGGCCACGAGGCGGTCGGCCGTCGAGGCGACTGACACGCGCGGACGCATGATGTCGTTGCCGCCGCCGTTGATGGTCAGCAGCTCAGGACGCAGCGCGACGGCGGGCCCGAACTGCTCGGCGAGGATCGGGCCCAGCAGCCGGCCACGAATGGCGAAGTTGGCGTAGCCGAAGCCGGTGCCGCCGAGCTCGGGGTGCGCGGCCGCGTGCGCCGCCGCGAGCCCGAGCGCGACGAGGTCGGCCCAGCCGCGCGGGCTCCCGTCGGGCAGCTCGTCGCCCATGCCCTCGCTGAAGCTGTCGCCGATCGCGGCGTAGCTGCCGACGATCACAGGCCCAGCTTCGCGAGCTCGGAATCCATGCGCTCGGCCATCGCCGCGTAGCCCTCGTCGTTGGGGTGCAGGCCGTCGGCGGCCATCCAGTCGGGGCGGCCCTCGATCCAGCGCGACGCACCGGCGATGTAGTCGGCGCCGATGCGCTCGGCCTGCTCGCGCTGCCAGCCGCCGATGATGTCGACCGAGGCGGGGCGCTCGTCGGTGTACCAGAACGGCTCGACGACGACGAAGCGCGCGTCGGGCAACCCGGCGACGAGGCGGTCGATGTCGGCGATCATCGCTTCGCGAATGCCCTCGCCGACGCGGTCGTAGTCGAAGTTGTCGTTGAGCCCCATGGTGACGAACACGATGTCGGGCTGCTGCTCGATGATCATCGAGGGCAGGTCGCCCTCGCCGACGAACGGGCGGTTGCGCACGTAGCCGAGCCCGTTGACGCTCGGGTTGAACTCGCGCCAGCCCCGGTCGGCGGCGATGATGCTCGACCACCGCTGCGACGGATCGGAGGCGCCGGTGCCGAGCGTGTACGAGTCGCCGTAGAAGGCGACGAGCGGCCCGTCGCCCTCGACCGGTGCAGAGGATGCGGGCGCCGCCGACCCGGTCGGCGCGGCGCACCCCACGAGAGCGGAGGCTGCGATCGCGGCGAGCGTCGTGAGCAGTGCGCGTCGGGGGGTCGTTGCGCGCGGTGTTCTGGGCATCCCTCGACGCTATCGCCCCGCGGCCGGTCGTGCAGGGTGCGGGGCCAGGCTGGTGGCAGGCATGACGAAGGCCCCGCCGGCGAGCCGACAGGGCCTTCGTGCTGGACCGGCTCACACTACGCGGCGGCGACCTTCTTCGCGGCGACGAGCTCGGCGATCTGCACCGCGTTGAGCGCCGCGCCCTTGCGCAGGTTGTCGTTGCTGATGAACATCGCGAGCCCGCGCCCGCCGGGCACGCCCTCATCGGTGCGGATGCGCCCCACGAGGCTCGGGTCGGCTCCGGCAGCATCGAGCGGCGTCGGCACGTCCATGAGCTGAACACCGGGCGCGTCGGCGAGCAGCTCGCGCGCGCGCTCGGGGCTGATGGGGCGCGCGAATTCGGCGTTGATCGCGAGCGAGTGGCCGGTGAAGACCGGAACACGAACGCAGAGGCCGCTCACGAGCAGCTCGGGCAGCTCGAGGATCTTGCGGCTCTCGTTGCGCAGCTTCTTCTCCTCGTCCGTCTCGCCGAGGCCGTCGTCGACGAACGACCCGGCCTGGGGGATGACGTTGAAGGCGATGTTCTTCGGGAACTTACCGGGCGCCGGGAAGTCGACGGCCGAGCCGTCGCGCACGAGCTCCATGGCGTCTTGCGCGACGACGGCCTTCGCCTGCTCCAGCAGCTCCTCGCCACCGGCGAGCCCAGCGCCTGAGACGGCCTGATAGGTGCTGACGATGAGCCGCTGCAGACCGGCCTCGCGATCGAGCACCTTGAGCACGGGCATGGCAGCCATGGTCGTGCAGTTGGGGTTCGCGATGATGCCGGTCTTCGCCTCGTCGATCGCGTGAGGGTTGACCTCGCTCACGACGAGCGGCACGTCGGGATCCATGCGCCAGCCGGACGAGTTGTCGACGACGGTCACGCCGGCGGCCGCGAAGCGGGGCGCCTGCGCCTTGCTCGTCGTGGCGCCCGCGGAGAAGATCGCGATGTCGAGACCGGTCGGGTCAGCCGTCTCAGCGTCTTCGACGACGATGTCGCGATCGCCGAAGGGCAGCACCGTGCCTGCGCTACGGGCGCTCGCAAAGAAGCGGATCTCGCCGACCGGGAAGGCCCGGTCGAGGAGCAGCTGGCGCACCACGGCGCCGACCTGGCCGGTGGCGCCGACGACGCCGATGTTCACTGCGTCGCTCATGGTCAGCGCCCCGTTCCTGCGTAGACGTTCGCTTCGGTTTCTCCATCGAGCCCGAAGGCCGAGTGCACGACCTGCACGGCGTGGTTGAGGATGTCGGCGCGCGTGATGACCGAGATGCGGATCTCGGAGGTGGAGATCATCTCGATGTTGATGCCCGCGTTCTTGAGCGCGGTGAAGAGCTGCGCGCTGACGCCGGCGTTGGTGCGCATGCCTCCGCCGACGACCGAGAGCTTGCCGATCTGGTCATCGTGCTGCAGCGACTCGAAGCCGACCTCGGGCTGCTCGGCGCGAAGGGCGGTGAGCACCTTCTCGGCGTCGCTCTTGGGCAGGGTGAACGAGATGTCAGTGCGGCCGGTCGAGGCGCCGCTGACGTTCTGCACGATCATGTCGATGTTCGCGCCGGTCTTGGCGACGATCGTGAAGATGTCGGCGGCCTTGCCCGGGGTGTCCGGAACGCCGACGACGGTGATCTTCGCCTCGCTCAGGTCGCCCGCGACACCGGTGATGATCGGTTCTTCCACTTCTTCTCCCTCGCTCGGGCTGATGACCCAGGTGCCCTCTTCGTGCGTAAACGACGACCGCACATGCATGGTGACGCCGTGGCGGCGCGCGAACTCCACGGCGCGGATGTGCAGTACCTTCGCGCCGCTCGCCGCGAGCTCGAGCATCTCCTCCGCCGTGACGTGGTCGATCTTGCGCGCCTTCTTGACGATGCGCGGGTCGGCGGTGAAGACGCCGTCGACGTCGGTGTAGATCTCGCAGACGTCGGCCCCGAGCGCGGCGGCGAGCGCGACGGCGGTCGTGTCGCTGCCGCCACGGCCGAGCGTCGTGATGTCGCGGCTGTCGCGGTTGAAGCCCTGGAAGCCCGCGACGATCGCGATCGCGCCCTGGTCGAGCGCCTCGCGGACGCGCACGGGGGTGACGTCGACGATGCGCGCCGACCCGTGCTGAGCATCCGTGATCATGCCCGCCTGGCTGCCCGTGAACGACAGCGCCTCGACGCCCATGCTCTTGATCGCCATCGCGAGCAGCGCCATCGAGATGCGCTCGCCCGTGGTGAGCAGCATGTCGAGCTCGCGCGGGTCGGGCATGGGGGTGACCTCGTGGGCGAGGTCGAGTAGCTCATCGGTCGTGTCGCCCATGGCGCTGACGGCGACGACGACGTCGTTGCCGGCCTTGCGGGTGGCGACGATGCGCTTGGCGACGCGCTTGATGCTCTCGGCGTCGGCAACGGAGGATCCGCCGAACTTCTGCACGATGAGGCTCACGGCGGTACTCCTGTGGCTGGGGGTGGCTGGGTGCGCGTCTGCTCGCCTCCTCCGATCAGGAGCGGCGGCGCTTCGTGGGCCGAGGTCGCGGGGTGGTGGCCCTCGTCGGCCGGACGCACGGCACGACGGCGGCGGCGGGCCTTGCGTCGATTGTAGCCGGGTCGCGTGCCGCCTCAGCGCTCGACCGTGCGGCGCCCCTCGAAGGCTCGGCCGAGCGTGACCTCGTCGGCGTACTCGAGGTCGCCGCCGACGGGGAGTCCGCTCGCGAGGCGCGAGACCCGGAGGTTCGGTTGGTTGAGCAGGCGCGTGAGATAGGTGGCGGTCGCCTCGCCCTCGAGGTTGGGGTCGGTCGCGATGATGACCTCCGTCACAGTTCCATCGTTGAGACGGCCGAGCAGTTGGGCGATGCGCAGGTCATCAGGCCCGATGCCGTCGATGGGGCTGATCGCGCCACCGAGCACGTGGTAGAGCCCGCGGAACTCGCGAGTGCGTTCGATCGCGACGACATCTTTCGCCTCTTCCACGACGCAGATTGTGGCGGGGCTCCGGCGCGGATCGCGACAGATGCCGCACGTCTCCTGCTCGGCGACGTTGCCGCAGATCTGGCAGAAGCGTACCTTCTCGCGGAGGTCGGTGAGCAGCTGCGCGAGGCGACTGACGTCGAAGCTCTCGGTCTGAAGGATGTGGAAGGCGATGCGCTGGGCGGACTTCGGGCCGATGCCGGGGAGTCGGCCGAATTCGTCGATAAGGTCTTGGATGATGCCGTCGTACACGGGCTAGTCGTCCTCTCGCGGAGGCGGCGTGAGGCTCACTGCCGGCTCGATGATCTCTTCGCCGATGAAGCGGGCGCCGAGCACCTCTCGCACGACTGACT
>JAOASR010000123.1 GCA_030158585.1 Microcella sp. | reverse complement strand
ACCTCGTAGTCCATGGCGAGGCCGAAGAGCACCGCCATGAGGATGATCGGCATGAAGCTCAGGATCGGCCCGGCCTCGGTGTGCAGGAGCTCGGCGCCCCAGCCCCACTGGAACACCGCGACCGTGACGCCGAGCGCCGTGCCGACCGTGAGCAGGAAGCCGAGGGCCGCCTTGACGGGCACGAGCACCGAGCGGAACACGGCCATGAGCAGCAGGATCGACAGGCCGATGACGATGAGTGCGAACGGCACGAGGGCATTCGTCAGGCGCGTCGAGATGTCGATGCCGACGGCGGTCGTGCCCGTCACGGCGAGCGGCGTGCCGAACTCGTCCTCGATACCGGCTGCGGCGTCGCGCAGCTCGGCCACGACGGCCTTCGTCGCCGGGTCGTCGGGGGCCGTCTCGGGCGCGACGCGGAAGATCGCCAGCTCGAGGCCCGGCGAGGGGATGCCCCGGCTCACGCTCGCGACGCCGTCGACCGCCTCGAGCTCAGCACGGATGCCCTCGAGGTCGTCGAGGATGTCGGTCGTCTGCGTGATGTCGGCGGTGACGAGCAGGGGGCCGGCCGTGCCGGGGCCGAACGCGTCGGCGATGAGGTCGTAGGCCTCGCGCTGCGTCGAGCCCGCGGGCTCGTTGCCGCCGTCGGGCAGGTTGAGGTCGAGCGAGAAGGTCGGGATCGACAGCGTGCCGAGCACCGCGACGACCGCGATCGTCGTGAGCACGGGCCGCTTCATGACGCCGCGCACCCAGCGGCGACCCATCGTGCGGGCCTGCTCGGCCTCGGGCTGCGCGCGCTTCCAGGCGCGCGAGCCCTCCTTCGGCACGAGGCGCGCACCCGAGAGCCCCAGGAGGGCCGGCAGAAGCGTGACGGCCCCGGCGATCGCGACGAGCACGGCGAACGCCGCCCCGACGCCCATGACCGAGAGGAAGGGGATGCCGACGACGAGCAGGCCGAGCAGCGCGATGATGACCGTGAGGCCCGCGAAGACGACCGCGCTGCCCGCCGTGCCGACGGCGACGGCGGCCGACTCGGCCGGATCCATGCCCCGCCCGAGCTGCGTGCGGTGCCGCGAGACGATGAAGAGCGCGTAATCGATGCCGACGGCGAGGCCGATCATGAGCGCGAGCAGAGGCGCTGAGCTCGACACGGGAAGAGCCGCCGCCAGGGCGAGAATGCCGCCCATCACGATGCCGACGCCGACGAGGGCGGTGATCAGGGGCATCCCCGCCGCCGCGAGCGAGCCGAACGTGACGATGAGCACGACGGCCGCGACGAGCAGGCCGATGACCTCGCTCACCGTGATGCCGACGGTCGTGTCCTGGAAGACCTGACCCGCGAACTCGACGCGCGCGTCGCGGTCGTCGCCCGTCGCGATGAGCTCGTCGAGCGTCGTCTCGCTGACCTCCTCCGACGTGCCCTCGAGCTGCACCTGCACGATCGCGACGCGCTCGTCGTCGCTCACCTGACCGTCGGCGAACTCGTCGAAGGGGCCGAGCACGGCGTCGACGCCGTCGATGCGGGCGAGGTCGGCGGCGAGGTCGTCGATCTCGGCGCGGATGTCCGCGTCTGTCACCGAGGAGCCCTCCGGTGCGACGACGACGGCCTGCGCACTCGCCCCGGCGACGGCCGGGAAGAGCTCCTCGAGCTGGTCGAGCGCCTCCTGCGACTCGGTGCCGGGGATCGAGAAGGCCTCCTCGGTCTGCCCGCCGAGCGCGAGGCCGCCGCCGAGAGCGGCCGCGAGCACGAGCACCCACGAGATGAGGACGAGCCAGGCGCGACGGTAGGCGAAGCGGCCGATGCGGTAGAGCAGGGTTGCCACGAAAGGCTCCTAGAGGGCGGTGTGAGCGGGAAGAAGAAGTTCGCCGATGACGGCGAGGAGGGCGTCGCGGAGGACGAGCGGGTCCTCCTCCTCGACCTGAAGCTGCTGGGCGGCCGCGAGGCAGTAGGCGGCGCCGCCGAGCGCGATGCCGTAGCGCAGCTTCTCGACCGGGCTGCTGGCGGCCAGGTCGAACAGCTCGGCGAGGCGACGCATGAGGCCGAGGGCGCGCTGGATGACGGGGACGTCTTCCAGGGTCGAGCCCTGGTTGATGACGAGGTGCACGGCCTGGCGGTGCACGAGCAGGTAGTCGACGAACGTCTCGAGGAACGCCGCCCGGTGCTCGAGTTCGAGCCCGCGCTCGGCCGTCATCTCGACGAGGCGCTCGAGGTCGTCGAGGGCCGGAGCGAGCACGGCCTCGAGCAGGCTCTCCTTCGAGTCGTAGTGGTAGAGCACGCTCGCCTTCGAGGCGCCGGCGAGATCGGCGATGCGCTGCAGAGAGGTCGCTGCGTAGCCGGCGGTCGCGAACTCGGCGAGGGCGATGAGGCGGAGGTCGTCGGAGCGAGGCACGGCTTCGACCGTAGTTGACCGATCGGTCAGAACCTAACCGATCGGTCAGTTCGAGGCGCGCTCTGGCTCTTCTTCCAGGTTTCGGGCGACGGCCCGGCCGCGATCGCGACGACGCCTCTGCCGCATGACCACTGGATGCTCTCTGGATGAGCCGGGCATCCGATCACGCCCCCGCGATAACGTGAGGGCCCGACTCGATGGAGGTGCCTCCGTGCGCAAGTACCTGTTCAACGCCGCGATCCTGAGCGCTGCGGTTCACGCCGTGAGCGTCATCAACACCACCCGCAAGGGCCCGCGCGACTGGCGCCTGGCCCTCATGTGGGCCAGCTGGGGCATCAGCGTCGCGATCGCGGTGGGCACGATCATCGAGGATCAGAAGAAGATCGGCGACCCGGCGTTCCAGCTCATCGACAGCTGATCGAGCGCAAGGCTCCGCGTCAGTCGACGCGGAGTCTTGCGCTCGCGGGGTTCCGCCGCCGGCGCCACCGGCGCGGCAGGCCGAGAGCGCCCCGCCACACGGCGCAGACCGCCATGCCGGCCGCGAACGACACGACAGTCGCGGCGAGCGGGGCGTCATCCTCGAGCAGGGGGTACAGCTCCCAGTGCACGAGGTAGACGAAGAGCGATGATGTCGCGATGGCGGTGATCGCCGGAATCGCGACGCGCGGCACCCGGATCGAGCGCACCCACACGAGCGCGAGCAGCCCCGCGATCACGACGGCCTCGCGCTGCGGGTCGCCGAAGAAGCCCGCTGTGCCGACGACGGCCGCGAGCGACGCCACGACCCGTTGCGAGGTCGTCTCGGCGCGCGCGACGAGCCACCCGAGCGCCATCAACCACAGCACGCCCGGCAGCGCGTAGCGCTCGACCGCGCCCGCCTGGATGCCGCCCGTCGAGAGCACGCGCACCGCGAGGGCCACCGCGAGCACCGCGAGAGCGGCGGCGAACGGCGAACGCCGCTCGAGCCTGTCGGCGCCGGGCACGAGCAGCACGAGCACGGCGAGCAGCGTCGCCCACACCGCGGCCTCGATGAACCAGAACCGCCACTGCTCGCTCCAGCCGCTCTGGTCGCCGAGCAGCGAGTTCAGCAGCATCGCGGTCGTCGGCTCGTACGTGCCGGCGACGAGAGCGACCCCGCCGATCCAGAGCACGGCGGGCACGCCGATCATCGCGGCGGCTCGCGCAAGACTGCGCACGCGCGCGCGACGCGTCGCCCCCGCGAGCTGGAACCGGGCGAGGTTGTAGCCGAGAACCGCGAGCAGCACGTGCGCGCCGCCCTGCACGCCGAGAAGATTGGCGTGCGTTCCGACGATGAGCACGATCGCGAGCGAGCGCAGTGCGACGGGCGCCTCGAGCGTCGCGAGCGAGCCGCGCCATCGAGCGAGGGCCGTGGCGAGTCGTCGCCCCTGTCGCGGGTGCTCGCGAGCATCCGCGCCCTCGGTGACGGTGGCGGATGCTCCGCGCCTGCCTCGCGCCTCGACAGCGCCGCGCGCCGCTGCGCCGCGCCGCTCGGCCGCGAGAGCACCGAGCTCGGCGGCCGACAACGACGGCCACTCGCGCGGAAGCTCACCGACGATGCGCTCGAGCCTCACGACCACCTCGACGTAGGCGAGCGAGTCGCCGTCGAGCGCGACGAAGCTGTCGCTCTCGGTCGCGCGGGGGCGGTCGAGCACGACCGCGAAGAGCGAGCGCACGGCCTCGGCGAGCGCCGCCGGGTCGTCGTGGCGCTCGAGCGTCGACTCGTCGCGCAGCTCGTGCGCCGCGGCCGCGAGCTCGTCCGCGAGCGCGCGCAGCGGGGCGCGGTCGGGCTTGCCGCTCGACGTCAGAGCGAGGTCGTCGAGGCGGGCGACGCCGAACGAGCGCGTCGGCAGGCCCGTCGCCGAGGCGAGCACGGCGGGAACGCACTCGAGCTCGCCGGGGCTCGCGGGCGAACCGACGAGCACGCCGTCGGGGCCCTCGACCGCGTGGGCGGGCAGGCCCCTCTCGGCGAGGAGGCCCTCGAGGCGATCGAGGTCGACGCGCAGGCCGAAGAGCTTCACGAAGCGGCTCGCCCGGCCGACGATCTCGACGAGACCGTCGGGGGCGATGCGCGCGATGTCTCCCGTGCGCAACTCGTCGAGCTCGGGCCCGCGGGCGAGGTCGGCCGGGGTCGAGGCGTACCCCATCATGACGTTCGGTCCGGTGTAGACGAGCTCACCGCATCCCTCGGCGTCGGGGCCGTCGATGCGCAGCGCGCCGCCCGGAATCGCGATGCCGATCGCCTCGGGGCGCTGCTCGGCGAGCGCGGGAGGCAGGTACGCCATGCGCGCGGTCGCCTCGGTCGCGCCGTACATGACGACGAGGTCGACGCCGTGGGCGGCACCGTGGCGGGCCCAGCGGCGCACGCGGTCGGCGCCGAGCTTGCCCCCCGCCTGCATCATCAGGCGCAGGCTCGGCAGCGCGAACGGGTCGGCGGCCGATGTCTCGAGCAGGTCGAAGGTGTGCGGCACGCCCGCGAGCGAGGTGACGCGCGCGTGCTCGGCTTCGCTCCAGAACGCGGGCTCGATCACCGAGCGCTCGGTGAGCAGCACGCTCGCGCCGGCGGCGAGGTGGCTCGTGACGATCGAGAGGCCGTAGCAGTAGTGCAGCGGCAGCGTCGTCGCCCCGCGATCGCGCGCGCCGAGGTCGAGATACTCGGCGATGGCCGCGGCGTTGCTCTCGAGGTTGGCGCGCGACAGGCGCACGAGCTTCGGTGACCCGGTCGAGCCCGACGTGCTGAGCAGCAGCGCGAGGTCGGGGTGCAGCTCGTGCGCGCTCGCTTCGCGGCGGTGCTCGATCACGGTCTCGCCGCCGCGCACCGCGACCGTCGTGTCGGGGTCGTACTCGGCGAGGATGCTCTGCCGCAGTCGAGCCGCGGCGCCCGCCCCCTCGTCGACGAGGATCACCGGATGCCCGCCCGCGAGCGCCGCGAGCAGGCTCACGATCGTCTCCACATCGCGCCGGCAGCTCAGCATGACGAGTCGCCGCGCGGCGCCGAGCAGCGCGGAGCGCTCCGCGACGCGGTCGCGCAGCTGCCCGTAGGTGAGCGAGCCGCGCTCCCCGACGAGTGCGACGTCGGCGTCGGCACCCGCGAGCAGCGGGTGCGCGAGCGGGCGCGGAAGGAGGGCGGACACCGGGTAAGGGTAGCCTAAGTCGCGCTAGGCCGCGTGGGTCGGTCAGCTCCGAGCGGCGAACGCCATCCCGATCCCGAGCAGCACGAGCGCGCCACCGCCGATCGCGCGCAGCGTCGCGATGCGGCGACGGTTCGAGGCGAACCACTCGCGCGCGGTACCGGCCGCGACGCCGTACATCGAGTCGCTCGCGATGCCCATGACGAGGAAGATGCCGCCGAGCGCGATCATCTGCAGCGCCGGGTCGCCAGCATCGGGCACGACCGCCTGCGGCAGGGCGGCGACGAAGAACACGATCGTCTTGGGGTTCGTGAGCCCGACGATGACGCTCTCGCGCACGATCGTGCGGGTGCGTGGCGTCACAGGGTCGAGCTCGCTCTCGCCGAACTCGTTGCGATGCCGTATCGACTGGATGCCCAGCCACACGAGCACGAGAGCACCGGCGATCTTGAGCACCGTGAACAGCAGCTCCGACTGGGCGATCACGACGCCGACGCCGAGTGCGACCGAGATGATCTGCAGACCGACCCCGACGGCCCCACCGAGCACGCTCAGCAGAGCGGCGCGCGTGCCGAGAGCGAGGGCGCGACCGATGACGAAGAGCACTCCGGGCCCCGGCACGACGATGATGACGACCGAGGTGAGCACGAACGCCAGCAGCTCGGGGCCGAACACCACGAGCCTGATGCTAGAGCCTGGCCAGGAGCCCGCCGCGCGCGACCCGGCGCTCGTGTTCGCCGATCGTCATCCCGGCGCTGTCAACGAGGCGGATGCTCGGCTCGCGCTCTCGGCGGGGTCCAAGCCGCCCCCGACACAGTGGGAACGTGGACGACTCTCACCATAGATCCGGGCCCTCGTCGCGCGACCTGACGGCGGGGGCCTTCTCATGACCCAGCTCTGGGCCGATCTGGCCCTCGTCGCGGTGTTCATCGGCATCGGCGGAGTCTTCGCCGCGACCGAGCTCGCCCTCGTCTCGCTGCGTGAGAGCCAGCTCGCGGGTCTCGCCGCGCGCAGCGCGCGCGGCGCTCGCGTCGCCGCCGTCGCACGCGACCCCAACACCTTCCTCGCGGCCGTGCAGATCGGTGTCACCGTCGCCGGATTCCTCTCGGCCGCCTACGGTGCGACCGCGCTCGCGCCGTACCTCGCGCCGGCGCTGCGCACGCTCGGCCTCGATGCCGCCACTGCCCAGTCGGTCGCCGTCGTGCTCATGACGCTCGTGGTGGCCTACGCCTCCCTCGTCTTCGGCGAGCTCGCCCCGAAGCGGCTCGCCCTGCAGCGCGCCGAGGCGTTCGCGCTCGTTGTCGCTCCGCCGCTCGCAGCGCTCTCGCGCGCTCTGCGCCCCCTCATCTGGCTGCTGGGCCGCTCGACCGACCTCGTCGTGCGTCTGCTCGGTGGCGACCCGAACCGCCGCGGCGAGTCGATGAGCGACGACGAGCTGCGGTCGCTCGTCGACACGCACGAGACCCTCGGCGACGAGGAGCGCAGCATCGTGCGCGAGGTGCTCGACGCCGCCGACCGGTCGGTCGTCGAGGTCATGCGCCCGCGCGGCGACATGGTCGCGCTGCGCTCCGACATGACGGTCGGCGATGCTCGCGAGCTCGTGCGCGCGCAGCCGTACTCGCGCTACCCGATCATGCGCCAGGGCGCCGACGACATCGAGGGATTCGTGCACGTGCGCGACCTCGCGTGGGCCGACGACCTCGACGCGACGGTCGAGTCGCTCAGTCGTCCCGTCGCCCTCGTGCCCGGCACGGCCCGCGTGCTGCCGACGCTCACCGCGCTGCGGGCCGAGGGCGCTCACCTCGCGATCGTCATCGACGAGTACGGCGGCACCGACGGCCTCGTGACGCTCGAAGACCTCGTCGAGGAACTCATCGGCGAGGTCTACGACGAGCACGATCCGGCTGATCGGATGCGCGCCGCCGAGCGAGCGGAGGCGGCAGGCCCCTCGACCGTGCGCGGCGACCTCACGATCGAGCGCTTCACCGAGGCGACCGGCCTCGACCTCGAACCGGGACCGTACGAGACCGTCGCCGGCTACCTCATCGCTCGGCTCGGCCGACTCGCGGTGCAGGGCGACGCGGTCGAGATCGAGGGGGCGACGCTCACGGCCCTCGTCGTGCGTCGCCGGCGCGTCGTCGAGGTGCGCGTCGAGCGCGAGGTGCCGCAGCCCGAGGCGGCATGACCTGCCGGTCGACGACGGTGCCGCGGGAACGAGAAAACCCCGGCAGCTGGCGAGAGCGAACCGGGGTTTCGTACACCCCCCGGGACTTGAACCCGGAACCCACTGATTAAGAG
>JAOASR010000122.1 GCA_030158585.1 Microcella sp. | reverse complement strand
TCATGCCGATCATCCTCATGGCGGTGCTCTTCGGCCTCGCCATGGACTACGAGGTCTTCCTCGTCTCGGGCATGCGCGAGGAGTTCGTGAGCACGGGCGACCCCCGCGCCGCGATCGAGGACGGCTTCGCGCACGGCGCTCGCGTCGTCACGGCGGCCGCGCTCATCATGTTCTTCGTCTTCGCGGCGTTCGTGCCCGAGGGTGCGAACCTCATCAAGCCCATCGCGCTCGGCCTCGCGGTCGGCATCGCCGTCGACGCGTTCGTCGTGCGCATGACGCTCGGCCCCGCGATCATGACGCTGCTCGGGCGCGCCGGCTGGTGGTTCCCGCGCAGCCTCGACCGCGCCATCCCCGACCTCGATGTCGAGGGCGAGCGCCTGCGTCACCACCGCGAGCTCACGACGTGGGCGGGCGAGCAGGGCGAGGCCGTCATCGTCGCCGAGCGTCTCGAGCTGACGGGGGCGGATGCTGCGCTCTCGCTGCACGCGCACGCCGGGGCCCGCGTCGCCCTCGTCGGCGACCCCGCCACTCGGCGCCTCGCGGCCGCGACCCTCGCCGGCCACCTGACGGCTGCCGGGGGCCGCGCGCTCGTCGCCGGTGCCGTGCTGCCGTCGGAGGCCGCGCTCGCCTCGCGCCGCGTGACCCTCATCGACATCAGCGGCGATCGCCTCTCGCCCGGGACGACCGTCGGCGACCTCGTGCGCGAGCGGAGGGCGCTCGCACCGCGCACCTCGCGCCGCGGCGGAGGAGCGCGATCGGTCGAGCGCTGGCTCGATCGAGTCGCGTCTCTCGCGAGCCGCCACGGCCTCGAGACCGAGGGCCTGACCTCGACGGGCGCGCCCGTTGCGAGCCTGCCCGTCGAGGTGCGCGCGGTGCTTCTCGCCGCGCTCGCGACGCTCGATGGCGCCCCCGTCATCGTGCTCGAGCACCGTGACGGCGCCCTCTCGCCCTTCGTGGTCGATCGGGTGGACGAGGTAGTGCGTGCGCTGGCCGGCGCCGAGGCCCTTCGCCTCTGGGGCACCGCCACCGCTCCGGGCGACGACGTCGTTCTCGCGCGTCTCGAGCCCGTCGCGACCGCGACACCTCAGGCGGCGAACACCGCCGCGCTCGAGCCATCGCCGAGCCCCGCGTCGCCTGGGTCGCCCGACTCGGCTCCCGACCCCTTCGCCGCCCTCTCGATCCAGGAGAACGACCGATGACCGCCTCGACCTCCTCCGCCCGCGCCGCCGTGCCCCGCGATCGTCGCGGCGCTCGCCGCTGGGCGGGCATCGTCGCCGCCGTGCTCGTGCCGCTCGGTCTCGTCGGCGCCGCCCTCGCGGCCGTCGGCGATGCAGACGACGCGCTCGACCGCATCCCCGCCGCGGTCGTCAACAGCGATGAGCTCGTGACGACGACGGGCCCCGACGGCGAGGAGCAGCCGGTCTTCGCGGGCCGCCAGCTCGTCACCGAGCTCACCGGCCCTGATGCCGCAGGCTTCGACTGGCGCGCGACGAGCGCCGAGCAGGCCGCGGCCGACCTCGCAGCGGGAGATGTGCTCGCGGTGCTCTCGATCCCCGAGGACTTCTCTGCCTCCCTGCTGACCGTCGGCACCCCCGAGCAGCGCATCGCGCCCATCGAGGTCGAGACCGATGACGCCCACAGCTACCTCGCCGGCACGATCGTCGAGTCGGTCGGCGCGAGCCTCGCGCAGCAGTTCGGCGACACCGTGACGGCGCAGTACCTTGATGGCCTGCAGTCGGGGCTCGGCGAGCTCGGGTCGGCGCTCGGCGAGGCCGCCGACGGCGCGACGCAGGTCGGCGACGGCGTCGGCGAGGTCGGCTCGGGGGTGAGCGCCCTCGGCGACGGCATCGCCGCGCTCGGCTCGGGCGCGAGCGCCTCGGCCGACGGCGCGCGCGAGCTCGCGGGCGGCCTCGAGCAGTACACGGGCGGCGTCTCGGCTCTCTCGACCGGACTCGCGCGTCTCGACCAGGGAGCGGCCGCTCTCGACCAGCTCGCGGGCGCCGTCGCGGGCGCCGACGCGAGCGCGCAGTCGACCGCGGGTCAGCTCACCGCGCTCGTCGCCGCGGTGCAGGCCTCGAACCTCAGCGACGCCGACAAGCAGGCCTTCGTCGCCGCTCTCACGCAGGCCCAGATCACGGCCGGCACGACCGCGGCCGTCGCGCCGCAGCTGCAGGGCGCGATCGACGGCGTGCAGGGCGGCATCGCCGACTCGGCGACGGGTGCGGCCGGGCTCGCGGGCGGCGGCCCCGCTCTCGTGCAGGGGGCGGATGCTCTCGCCGACGGCCTCGGAGCGCTCAGCTCGGGCGCCGCCGACGCCAGCGCAGGAGCCGGAGAGCTCGCCGCAGGAGCCGACGCTCTCGCCGCGGGCGCCGACGAGCTCGCCGCGGGCCTCGCCGAGGGCGCCGCGCAGGTGCCCGAGTCCGGAGACGCCGAGCTCGCGACCTCGCCCGTCGCCGTCGAGTCGACGCGCGTCAACGCGGTCGACGACTTCGGGGGAGTGCTCGCCGCGACCCTCGTGCCGATCGGCCTGTGGCTCGGCGCGCTCGCGACGCTGCTCGTCGTGCGCCCCGCGGCCCCGGCCGTGATCGGAACGGCCGCGACGGCCGGCGCGATCCTGCGTCGGGTGCTCGCCCGGGCATCCCTCGTCGCCGTCGGCCAGGCGGCGCTCGTCACGGTGCTGCTCGCGACCGCGGGCGGCGTCGACCTCACGCTCGCGCCGTCAGTCTTCGGCCTCACGCTCGTCATCGCGCTCGCCCTCACCGCGCTGCACGCGGCGCTCGTGCTCGGCCTCGGCCGCGCGGGGCTCGTCGCGTCGCTGCTGCTGCTCGTCGTGCAGCTCGTCGCCGTCGGCGGGCTCATCCCCGTCGTCGCGCTCGCCGAGCCGTTCCCGTCGCTCAGCGCCCTGCTGCCGCTCACCTACGCGGTCGACGGGCTGCAGGCGCTGCTCGCGGGAGGCGACGCGAGCCGCATCGGCGCCGCGATCGGCGCGATGGTGCTCGTCGCGGTGGTGTCGCTCGTGCTCGCGCGGCTCGCGGTCGGTCGAGCCCGCCGGCGCGGGGCGCTCGCCGAGTTCGCGCCCGGAGCTCTGGTCGCGCAGGGCTAGGCGCATCCATCGCTGTCAGGTGCAGCGAACGGCGACGGACAACGCGAACGGGCCGCGGAGATCACCTCCGCGGCCCGTCGTGCGAGCGCTCAGCGCGCCTGCGTCAGTGCGTCACTGCTCTTTCGTGAGCTCGTGCGTGCCGCCGCTCAGCGCGTACTCCTCTTCAGGAGAGAGCACGAGCTGCTTGCGGTAGTGCAGGCCGAACCCGATGAGGATGAGCGCGTAGACGACGATGATCGCGATGATCGCCGCCTGGAACGCCGGGTTCACGAGCAGGCCGATGAACACGAGAGCCGCGATGGCCGCAGCGCTGTAGGCGCCGAAGAGGCCCCACGGGCTCTTGTACGGGCGCTCGACGTTCGGGAGCTTCTTGCGCAGGATGATGAACGAGACCATCTGCAGGAAGTACGCGACGACCGCGCCCCAGACCGCGATGTTGAGGATGATCGCGCCCGCGACTGCGCCGACGCCCTCGTCGACGCGCCCGAGCAGGTCGAGAGCGACGATCGCGATGAAGCCGACGACCGCACCGACGGTGAGCGAGACCCAGGGCGTCTGGTTCTTGCCCGTGAGCGACAGGAACTTCGGGTAGTAGCCGGCCCGTGAGAGCGAGTACATGTTGCGCCCGTAGGCGAACATGATGCCCTGCAGCGAGGCGAGCAGACCGATGAGCGCGAAGATCGCGAGCACGGCCGCGGCCTCGTCGCCGACGATGGCTCGGAAGCCGTCGAGCAGCGGCTCGAGCGAGACGCCCGTGGCCTCGGCTCCCAGCACGCCCGTGTTGAGGAACAGCACGAGCAGGCCTGTGACGATGAGCGTGCCGCGAGCGATGACGCCGGCGCGGGGGATGTCGCGCGCCGGGTTGTGCGACTCCTCCGCCGCGAGCGGCAGCTCCTCGATGCCGAGGAAGAACCACATCGCGAACGGCAGAGCGAACAGGATCGGGAAGATGCCCTCCGGCAGGAACACCGACGCGCCGACGGCCGCCTCGTTCGGGGCCATGTCCCACAGCTTGTCCCACGAGAACAGGCCCGAGAAGACCGCCATGACCGAGAAGACGAGGATGATCGCGATGGCGATGATCGCGACGACGATCGCGAAGCGGAACGAGATGTGCGCACCGGCCGCGTTGAGGGCGACGAAGGCGACGTAGAGCACGATCCACCAGACCCACATGAGGTCGGCCTCGGCGAGCGAGAAGTTCAGCAGCCCGCTCGTGACACCGTCGAGGTACTGGGCCGAGAAGAAGACGATGACCGCGGTCGTCGCGACGTACTCGATCGTCTCGGCGGCTCCCGTGACCAGGCCGCCCCACGGCCCCATGGCCGATCGGGCGAACGAGTAGGCGCCGCCGGTGTGCGGCATGGCCGCGGCCATCTCGCTGATCGAGAAGGTCAGGCCGTAGTACATGACGACGAGCACGACGAAGGCGATGAGCATGCCGCCGAAGCCCGCGAAGTCGATGCCGAAGTTCCAGCCCGAGAAGTCGCCCGAGATGACGGCGGCGACCGCGAGGCCCCAGAGGCCCCACACTCCCGCAGTTCGGCGCAACCCGCGCTTATCGAAGTAGGCCTGGTCGACGCGGGTGTACGTGACACCGCCGCTCGCCTTGGTCGTATCCGCCATGCATTCCTCCTGGGGGGATGGACATCGAGTCCGGGGTGGACAGGTGGTGGAGCTGTCGCGCAGTCGATGGCAGGGGCGCTTCGTTGCGCGTTAGCAGGAGCATGCCGCTAAAGGTGGCCTGTGTCCACCATTGACGTGGCATGAGTCCGAAAAGTCGCGCCAGCCAGGGAGACCCGTGTGGTACTAATGGTCGAAACCACGCCAGTCGAAGGAGACGAGCCATGTCCGCAGCACCCTCCGGCGTTCGGTCGGGCAACCTCACGGCCGACGAGCTCGAGTCGAGCATCCGGGCGGGTGAGATCGACACCGTCATCGTCGCCTTCACCGACATGCAGGGCCGTCTCGTCGGCAAGCGGGTGTCGGCTCGCCTCTTCAGCGAAGAGGTCGGCAAGCACGGCGCCGAGTGCTGCAACTACCTGCTCGCGGTCGACGTCGAGATGAACACCGTCGACGGCTACGCGATCTCGAGCTGGGAGCGCGGCTACGGCGACATGGTCATGCAGCCCGACATCGACACGCTGCGGCTCATCCCGTGGCTGCCGGGCACGGCGATGGTGCTCGCCGACCTTCTCTACCTCGACGGCACGCCCGTCGCGCCGAGCCCGCGCGCGATCCTGCGCCGCCAGATCGACCGGCTCGCCGAGAAGGGCCTCGTGCCCTACGTCGGCACCGAGCTCGAGTTCATCGTCTTCGACGACGCGTACCGCGAGGCGTGGCGCAAGGGGTACCGCGACCTGACGCCCGCGAGCGACTACAACATCGACTACGCCCTCATGGCCTCGACGCGCATGGAGCCGCTCCTGCGCGACATCCGCGTCAGCATGGACGGCGCGGGCATGTACTGCGAGGGCGTCAAGGGCGAGTGCAACCTCGGCCAGCAGGAGATCGCCTTTCGCTACGCCCACGCTCTCGCGACGTGCGACAACCACTCGATCTACAAGAACGGGGCAAAGGAGATCGCCGACAAGCACGGCAAGTCGCTGACCTTCATGGCCAAGTTCAACGAGCGCGAGGGCAACAGCTGCCACATCCACCTCAGCGTGCGCGGCACCGACGGCTCGCCCGTCATGGCGGGCGACGGCCAGCACGGCTTCTCGAAGCTCATGGAGCACTGGGTGGCCGGCCAGCTCGCCGCGATGCGCGAGCTCACGCTGTTCTTCGCGCCCCAGATCAACTCGTACAAGCGCTACGTCGAGGGCAGCTTCGCGCCGACCGCGGTCGCGTGGGGCTTCGACAACCGCACGTGCGCGCTGCGCGTCGTCGGCCACGGCCACAGCCTGCGCGTCGAGAACCGCGTGCCCGGCGGCGACGTCAACCAGTACCTCGCCACGGCCGCGATCATCGCCGCGGGCCTGTACGGCATCGAGCACGAGCTCACGCTCGAAGACGCCTTCGAGGGCAACGCGTACTCCTCCGACAAGCCGCGCGTGCCGGCCACGCTGCGCGACGCCGCCGAGCTCTTCGCCGGCTCCGAGATCGCGCGGAGCGCGTTCGGGCAGGATGTCGTCGACCACTACCTCAACATGGCGCGCGTCGAGCAGAAGGCCTACGACGCGGCCGTCACCGACTGGGAGCGCATCCGTGGCTTCGAACGATTCTGACCAGCGCCGCCGACCCGTCATCGGCCTGACGACCTACCTCGAGCAGGCCCAGAGCGGGGTGTGGGATGTCCCTGCCGCGTTCCTGCCGAAGGTCTATTTCGAGGCGGTCACGCGCGCCGGCGGCACCGTCGTGCTGCTGCCTCCGCAGCCGATGGGCGAGGGCGTCGCCGACAGCATCCTCGACCGGCTCGACGGCCTCATCGTCACGGGCGGCAAGGATGTCGAGGCGAGCCGGTACGGGCAGACCCCGCACCCGACGAACGACGTGCCGCGACGCGATCGCGACGACCTCGAGTTCGCTCTCCTCGAGCGCGCTCTCGACCGCGACATCCCCTTCTTCGGCATCTGCCGCGGCATGCAGGTGCTCAACGTGCTGCGCGGCGGCACGCTCATCCAGCACCTGCCCGAGGTCATCGGCAGCGAGCGCTACAACGCCGGCGGCGGCGTCTTCTCGCCGAACCCCGCGCTCACCGTGCCGGGCTCGCGCCTTGCCGAGATCGTCGGCGAGCAGCTGACCGTGAAGAGCTACCACCACCAGGCGATCGACGAGCTCGGCGCGGGGCTGACGGTGAGCGCGCGCGGCGACGACGACGTCATTCAGGCGGTCGACATCGATGGCGCGAGCTTCGGCGTCGCGGTGCAGTGGCACCCCGAGGTCTCGCCGGAGGACCTCCGGCTGTTCGAGGCGCTCGTCGCCGCCGCCGCCGAGTACGCCGAGAGCCGCCAGGTGCGCGCGTGAGTGAGACGACCCTCATCAACCCGGCCGACGAGAGCGTCATCGGCACGGTCAGGCACACCCCGCTCGAGGAGGTCGACGCGGCGATCGAGCGCGCCGTCGTCGCTCAGCGCGCGTGGGCGGCTCTCGCGCCCGTCGATCGGGCCAGGGCGCTGCGCCGCTTCGCCGCGACCGTCGACGCGCACCTCGACGAGCTCGCGCAGCTCGAGGTGCGCAACTCGGGTCACCCGATCGGCGCCGCCCGCTGGGAGGCGGGCAACGTGCGCGACGTGCTCGACTACTACAGCGGTGCGCCCGAGCGCATGATCGGCCAGCAGATCCCGGTCGCGGGCGGGCTCGACGTGACCTTCCACGAGCCGCTCGGCGTCGTGGGCGTCATCGTGCCCTGGAACTTCCCGATGCCGATCGCGGGCTGGGGCTTTGCGCCGGCGCTCGCCGCGGGCAACGCCGTGCTGCTCAAGCCCGCCGACTGGACGCCGCTCACCGCGATCCGCCTCGGCGAGCTCGCCCTCGAGTCTGGCCTACCCGAGCACCTCTTCCAGGTGCTGCCGGGGCGCGGCTCGGTCGTCGGCGACCGCTTCGTCACCCACCCGGCCGTGCGCAAGGTCGTCTTCACCGGTTCCACCGAGGTCGGCAAGCACGTCATGGCCGGATGCGCGGCGCAGGTCAAGCCCGTGACGCTCGAGCTCGGCGGCAAGAGCGCGAACATCGTCTTCGCCGACGCCGATCTCGAGGCAGCAGCATCCTCTGCCCCTGGTTCGGTCTTCGACAACGCCGGGCAGGACTGCTGCGCCCGCTCGCGCCTGCTCGTGCAGCGCAGCGTGCTCGACCG
>JAOASR010000121.1 GCA_030158585.1 Microcella sp. | reverse complement strand
ACGCCGAGGTAGCTGTCGCTCGCCGTCTGCAGCAGGATCGCGAAGATCGAGCCGGGCGAGGCCGGGGCCCGAAGACCCGAGTCGAACAGCAGGTTCGTCGCGATGCCGGTCATGCCGCCGCCGATCATGGCGACGATGAGGATCGGCTTCATGAGCACGTACGGGAAGTAGATCTCGTGGATGCCGCCGAGGAAGTGGATGATGATCGCGCCAGGGGCCGTGGCGCGAGCGATGCCGACGCCGAAGACCGCGAACGCGAGCAGCAGACCGAGGCCGGGGCCGGGGTTCGCCTCGAGGAGGAACAGGATCGACTTGCCCTGCTCGGCGGCCTGCTCGATGCCGAGCGGGGTGAGCACGCCCTGGTTGATGGCGTTGTTGAGGAACAGCACCTTGCCCGGCTCGATGACGAGGCTCGCGAGCGGCAGGATGCCGGTCTCGGTGAGGAACTTCGCCCCGGCGCCGAGGGCGTCGCTGATGACCGTGAAGATCGGCGAGAGACCGAAGAAGGCGCCGATCGCGAGGCCGAAGCCGAGGATGCCGGCCGAGAAGTTGTCGACGAGCATCTCGAAGCCGGCACGGATCTTGCCCGCCCACAGCGCGTCGACCTTCTTCATGAGGTACGCCGCGAGAGGGCCGACGACCATGGCGCCGAGGAACATCGGCACGTCGGTGCCGACGATGACGCCCATCGTGGCGATCGAGGCGACGACGCCGCCGCGCGTGCCGTAGACCATGCGGCCGCCGGTGTTCGCGATGAGCAGCGGGAGCAGGAACACGATCATCGGGCCGACGAGCTGCTCGAGCGTCGCATTGGGGGTCCACCCCGTGGGGATGAAGAACGCGGTGATGAAGCCCCACGCGATGAAGGCCGCGATGTTGGGCATGATCATGCCGCTCAGGAAGGTTCCGAAGCGCTGCACGCGCACGCGCGCGGTGCTCTTCGGGGCTGACGTCGTCGTCATGGGTACTGCTCCTTATGTGAGGGGTGTGAAGTGGTGCAGGGAATCAGGGCTGTGACGGTGAAGCGGTGAGGTGCGCGGCGACCACCTCACGGGCGGCCTCCGCGCTGTCAGCGGCGACGGCGAGCGCCGCGAGGGCGCGCGCGTCGTCGAGCGAGTGCCGAGCGAGCTCGGCGCGCACGTCAGCGAGAGCCGACGGCGACATCGAGAGGGTCGTGGCGCCGAGGCCGACGAGCACGACGGCGAGCAGCGGGTCGGCGGCGGCCTCGCCGCAGATGCCCACGGGCACCTCGTGCGCGGCGCCGGCGCGGCCCACGAGCTCGATGAGGCGCAGCACGGCGGGGTGCCACGGGTCTTGGAAGCCCGCGACGGTGCCGAGCAGGCGGTCGGCGGCGAAGACGTACTGCGTGAGGTCGTTCGTGCCGATCGACAGGAAGTCGGCGTTCTGAGCGACGTGGTCGGCGAGGATCGCGCACGACGGCACCTCGACCATGACGCCCGCGACCTCGATGCCGAGCTCGTGGGCGAGGTCGCGGAAGTACCGGGCCTCCCCCGCCGTCGAGACCATGGGCGCCATGACCTGCACGTGAGCCTCGGTCTCGGCTGCGGCTGCGGCGAGCGCCGACAGCTGGTCGCGCAGGATGCCCTCGTGCGCCGCGAGGGCGCGGAGACCGCGGCGGCCGAGCGCAGGGTTCTCCTCGTTGGCGTCGGTGAGGAACGCGAGCGGCTTGTCGGCGCCCGCGTCGAGCACGCGCACGACGA
>JAOASR010000120.1 GCA_030158585.1 Microcella sp. | reverse complement strand
CAGGAAACCCCCGAACCAATAGGTTCGAGGGTTTCCTATGTCCTGAGACAGGACATGGCGGTGACGGTGGGATTTGAACCCACGGTGGGCTCAACACCCACACAACTTTTCGAGAGTTGCACCTTCGGCCGCTCGGACACGTCACCGGGGTCGACTTTAGTACAGCCGCGCGGCCTGGTCGAATCCGCGGGCGGGGAGCCAGCATCCGTCACCGATACCATGCGGCCATGGCCGTCAGTCTGCGCACCCCATGGCTGCGCGCGCGTCAGGCGGCCTGGCGCCGACGGGCGGCCCGCGACGGCGAGCTGCTGTACGTCGCGATCGGCGATTCGGCGGCGCAGGGCATCGGGGCGCGGATGCCCTCCGGCTACGTGAGCCGCCTCGCCGAGCGCCTCGACCGGGCCAGCGGGCGCTCGGTGCGCACCGTCAACCTGTCTCGCTACGGCGCCCGGCTCGACGACGCGATCGCCGAGCAGCTGCCTCGCCTCGCGGCCCTCGAGCACGAGCCCGACCTCGTGACCGTCGCCGTCGGAGCCAACGACATGCGCGCCTTCGACCCCGCCCGCTTCGCCGCGTCGCTCGACGCCCTGCTCGCGGCGCTGCCCCCGCACACGATCGTCGCCGATGTGCCGTGCTTCCACTTCGGGCCTCGTGAAGGGGATGCCGTGGTCGCCTCGCGCATGATCGAGTCGCGAGTGCGGGCGGCCGGCCTGGCGTTCGCGCCCCTGCACCGCGTCACCGAGGCGCGGCGCAAGTGGGGCGCCTTCGCCGAGTTCGCGTGGGACCAGTTCCACCCCTCGGCGATCGGGTACCGCGTGTGGGAGTCGGCGTTCGCCGGAGCGGTCGCGCGGCGCGGGAAGGCCCTGCGCCGCGGGTGACGGTGGTGGCGCCTATCCTGGCCGCATGGCCCGCCCCACGACGACTTTCCGCTGCTCCGAGTGCGGGTGGACGACCCCGAAGTGGGCCGGCCGCTGCGGCGAGTGCCAGCAGTGGGGCACGGTCGTCGAGGCAGGGCCTGCGGCGGTGACGCAGCGCACGACGTCGGCCCGTGTCGCCGACTCGCGCATCGCCCGCCCGATCACCGAGATCGCCACGCGCGACGAGAGCCACACCCCCACGGGCATCGGCGAGTTCGACCGCGTGCTCGGCGGCGGCATCGTGCCGGGCGCGGCCATCCTGCTCTCGGGCGAACCCGGCGTCGGCAAGTCGACGCTGCTGCTCGAGGTCGCCTCGCGCGCGGCCCGCCGCGGCCAGCGGGTGCTCTACGTCTCGGCCGAAGAGTCGACCGCGCAGGTGCGGCTGCGCGCCGGCCGCACGAACGCGCTGAACGACGAGCTCTTCCTCGCCTCCGAGACCGACCTCTCGGTGATCCTCGGCCAGATCGACGAGGTGCGGCCCGAACTCGTCATCGTCGACTCGGTGCAGACCGTGGCATCCCCGCTCATCGACGGCCTCGCCGGCGGCGTCTCGCAGGTTCGCGAAGTGGCGGCCACGCTCATCCGCGTCGCGAAGGAGCGCGACCTGCCGGTCATCCTCGTCGGCCATGTCACGAAAGACGGCACGATTGCGGGGCCCCGGCTGCTCGAGCATCTGGTGGATGTCGTGTGCCAGTTCGAGGGCGACCGCCAGACCGCGCTGCGCTTCGTGCGCGCCCACAAGAACCGCTTCGGGCCGACCGACGAGGTCGGCTGCTTCGAGATGACCGGCGACGGCATCGCCGAGGTCG
>JAOASR010000119.1 GCA_030158585.1 Microcella sp. | reverse complement strand
GGCGCAGAGCGACAGCCTACCTCTGACTGCCGCCAATCTTTGCAACAGAGCCCCGACGACTCCGACATCGACGATGACGACACGGTGCGCTCCGGCGGGCCGCAGGCGCGCCGGATCCCGAGCTTCCTCGATCCGGATCGCCCGATGGATCCCGTGCGCATGTCCGAGACCGGCAGCCTGGCGGAGCACCTCGGGTTGCGCCGGAAGAACGACGACCAGACGGATGTGGGGCCGGTGCGATGAGGGCGGGACTGGTGCTCGGCGAGGTCTGGAACGGCCTGCGCCGCAATATGTCGGTGGTCATCTCCGTGGTGCTGGTGACCTTCGTGTCGCTCACCTTCGTGGGGGCGGCGATCCTGATGCAGCTGCAGATCCAGCAGATGAAGACGTTCTGGTACGACCGCGCGCAGGTGGCCGTCTACCTCTGCACGGACTACGACCAGAGTTCGACCTGCGCCGGCGAGGACGCGGGCGAGGACGAGATCGCGGCCGTCGAGGAGGCGCTGCAGTCGGACACGCTGCGCCCCTACGTCGACGACTTCTTCTTCGTGACGCACGAGCAGGCCTACAAGGAGTTCGTGCAGCAGTTCGAGGGCAACCCGATCGTCGACATCACGAAGCCGGAGCAGCTCAACCAGACCTTCTGGATCAAGCTCAAGGATCCCTCGCGCTCCGACATCATCACGGAGACGTTCTCGGGCATCCCCGGCGTGCAGAGCGTCTCGGACCAGCGCAGCCTGCTCGATCGGATCTTCCTGTTCCTGGGGGTGGCGAGCTACACGGCGATCGTCATCGCGGGGCTCATGCTGGTGGCGGCCATGCTGCTGATCTCGACCACGATCAGGCTCTCGGCGTTCTCGCGCCGGCGGGAGATCGGGATCATGCGCCTCGTGGGCGCGTCGAACCGGTTCATCCAGACCCCCTTCATATTGGAGGGCATCATCGCCGCGCTCTTCGGCGCCGTGCTCGCGAGCGCCGCGTCGGTGGCGATCGTGCGCTTCTTCGTGCAGGGATTCCTCGCCCGGGAGGTGCCGTTCACGAGTTACATCACGGTGGAGCAGGCGCTCGTGGTGCCGCCGATCCTCGTGCTGGTGGGAGTGGTGCTCTCGGCGATCGCGGCGAAGATCGCGATCACCAGATACCTGCGGGTGTAGCGCAGAGCGTCCCCGGGGCGGGCCGCGGATCCGGATCTCGGGGCCGGGGCTCGTCGAAACCGAGCCCATCGTGCGAGCCCGAGCCCTCCCGCGCCGATAATCCGTGCGGGTTGGAGCAATCGGCTCGGTTCGGGCGCCTCGAGGCCGGGCGGCTCGGCGTGGCGGGCGGAACGGCGGCGGTGTGCGATAAGCTGGTTCTTCGCGCGTGAGCGCGGACCCCGAACCACCCCGGCCGCAGGAAGGATGTGACATGAGCCCGAAGGAGACCGGCGAGAAGCTGATCGCCTCCAACAAGAAGGCCCGGCACGAGTACCACATCCTCGACACCTACGAGGCGGGCCTGGTGCTCACGGGCAGCGAGGTGAAGTCGCTGCGCATGGGACGCGCGTCGCTCGTCGACGGATACGTGTTCATCGAGCGCGGCGAGGCCTGGCTCGACGCCGCCTACATCCCCGAGTACCTCAACGGCTCGTGGACGAACCACGCGCCGCGCCGCAAGCGCAAGCTGCTGCTGCACCGCCAGCAGATCGACAAGCTCTACCAGAAGACCCGCGAGGGCGGCATGACGATCG
>JAOASR010000118.1 GCA_030158585.1 Microcella sp. | reverse complement strand
GACTGAGGCGCCGGCCAAGCCGGGGGCGGCGCGGCCCTCGCGAGCATCCGGAGCCCCGGATATGATGAAGCGCGTTTCACCATCGTCGGTGGCTCCGCCGGCGATCCACCCCCGGCGAGAGATCAACGATGACCCAACGCCCCTGGATGTCCCACTACGCCGACGACGTCGAGCCCGACCTGGCTGAGATCCCCTTCGCCCATCTCCCGGCGATGATCCGGCACTCCGGCTCGGCCTACTCCGGCACGATCGCGTTCACGCAGTGCATGCCCAACGGCATGAACGGCTCGCTCACCTACGCGCAGGTCGACGCCCTCTCCGACGAGTTCGCGGCCTACCTGCGCGAGGTCGTCGGCCTCGAGCAGGGCGACCGCGTCGCCGTGCAGATGCCCAACTGCCTGGCGTACCCCGTCGTCGCCTTCGGCATCATGAAGGCGGGGTGCGTGCTCGTCAACACGAACCCGCTCTACACGCCGACCGAGATGGTGCACCAGTTCTCCGACTCGGGCGCGAAGGCGCTCGTCGTCATCGACATGTTCGCCGACCGGCTGCCCGAGGTGCTGCCCGCCACGGGCATCGAGACGGTCGTCACGGTGCGGATCACCGAGTTCTTCCCGCCCGTCGTCGCGGGGGTCATCCGCATGGTGCAGAAGGTGTGGAACCGCTCGCTGCCGCCGATCACCGTGCCGCACACCTCGCTGCAGTCGGCGCTCGCGCGCGGCAAGCAGAGCCTGGGCAAAGGCGCCTCGTACCTCGAGGGCGTCAGCGCCGACACGCTCGCCGCCCTCCAGTACACGGGTGGCACCACGGGCGTCGCGAAGGGCGCCATGCTCACGCACGGCAACCTCGTGTCGAACACGATGCAGATGATGCAGATGCTCGGCACGCACATCCGCCCCGGCAAAGAGATCGTGCTGACGGCCCTGCCGCTGTACCACATCTTCGCCTTCACGGTGAATCTGGTCGGCTTCTTCCACAAGGGCGCGCGCAACATCCTCGTGCCCTCGCCGCGCCCGCCGAGCAACCTCAAGCGCGCCTTCGAGAACTACAAGATCACCTGGACGACGGGCGTCAACACGCTCTTCAACGCGCTGCTCAATGAGCGCTGGTTCGTCGAGAGCCCGCCCAAGCACCTCGTCGCCTCGGCCGCCGGCGGCATGTCGCTGCACGAGTCGGTCGCGCAGGAATGGCGGCGCGTCACCGGAACCCCGATCGTCGAGGGCTACGGCCTCACCGAGACCTCGCCGTGCCTCACCTTCAACCCGCTCGGCGGCGCCGGGAAGGACGGCACGATCGGCATCCCGGTGCCGTCGACCGTCGTGCGCTGCATCGACGAGAACGGCGCCGATGTGGCGCCAGGCGAACCGGGCGAGCTCGTCGCGATGGGCCCGCAGATCATGCCCGGCTACTGGCAGCGGCCAGCCGACAGCGAGGCCACGATGATCGACGGCTGGTTCCGCACCGGCGACATCGCGCAGATGGATGCCGACGGCTACTTCACGATCGTCGACCGCAAGAAAGACATGGTCATCGTCAGCGGCTTCAACGTCTACCCCAACGAGGTCGAGGAGCGCATCGCCTCCCTGCCCGGCGTGCTCGAGGTCGGCGTCATCGGCCTGCCCGACGCCAAGACGGGCGAGGCGGTGCGCGCGTACATCGTGCCGACGCAGAACCCGCCGACCGAGGAGCAGGTGATCGCACACTGCCGCGAGACCCTGGCCGCGTACAAGGTGCCGAAGTCGGTGCGCTTCGTCGACGAGCTGCCCAAGAGCCCGATCGGCAAGATCCTGCGGCGCGAGCTGCGCGCGATCGGCGTCACCTCGAGCACCGCCAGTATCGAGACCCAGGGAAGGGAGCTCTCGTGATCGCGCCCCTCATCCACGTCACCCAGGCGGTCGTCAACGAGCAGGACGTCGTGACCCCGTTCGAGCAGAACCTGCTCGTCGGCCTCGTCTTCGTCATCATGTTCGGCCTGGGCGCCGGGCTCACCCCGCGCGACTTCAAGCTCGCGCTGAAGAAGCCTTCGGGGCTCATCATCGGCTTCATCACGCAGTTCGGCATCATGCCGGTGCTCGCCTACCTGCTGTGCCTCGTGTTCCTCTTCCAGCTCGCGCCCGAGTACGCGATCCCGGTCGCCGTGGGCGCCCTCCTCATGGGCGCCGTACCGGCAGGCACGACCTCGAACATGTTCACGTACTTCTCGAAGGGCAACCTCGCGCTGAGCGTCATGATGACGACGAACTCGACCCTGTGGGCGCTGCTCATGACACCCCTCGCGCTCGCGATCTTCGGCAACCTGCTGTTCTCCGAGACCTCCGAGTTCCAGATCCCCCTCCAGAACATCGTCGTCACGCTCGCCGTGCTGCTCATCCCGGTCGTGCTCGGGATGCTCATCCGCCGCTACTCGGCGAACATCGGTGCCGTTCTCGAGCTGCTCGGCGGGTTCTTCGGGCTCTTCTTCATCGTCTTCCTCGTGCTGACGTGGGTGCCGCGCAACTGGGGTCTGCTCTCGTCGACGCCGTGGCAGACGTACGTCGTCGCGATCGGGCTGGGACTGTTCGGCATCGCGATCGCCTACGGCATCGCGAAGGCCATCAGGCTGCACCCCGCGAACGCCCGCACGATCGCGCTCGAGACGGGCATCCAGAACGGACCTCTCGCGATCGCGATCATCCTGCTGACGTTCCAGGGAAGCCCCGACATCGGGCTCATCCTCATCGTGCCAGCGCTCTACTCGCTGTTCATCGTGCTCATCGCGACCGTCGTCACGTTCGTGTTCCGGCGCGCGAACACGGCGGCCGAGCAGAAGATCCCGAACCTGCTCTAGCGGCGGGCGCGCTCCGCACGGAAAAGCACGCTCCGCACGGCACTACCCGTGCGGGGCGTGCGTTTCCGTGCGGGTAGGCGGATGCTCGGCGCGGGTCACGCATCGCCCAGGGGCTCGGCACTGTGCTGGGCTACGCCTCGCCCAGGGGCTCGGCGAACTGCGCCTCGTAGAGCCGCGCGTAGGCGCCGTCGGCGGCGAGCAGCTCATCGTGCGTGCCCTGCTCGACGATGCGCCCCGCCTCCATGACGAGAATCAGGTCGGCGTCGCGGATCGTCGAGAGCCGGTGCGCGATCACGAAGCTCGTGCGGTCGCGGCGCAGCGCCGCCATCGCCTGCTGCACGAGCACCTCGGTGCGCGTGTCGACCGAGCTCGTGGCCTCGTCGAGAATGAGCACGCTCGGCCGCGCGAGGAACGCCCGCGCGATCGTCAGCAGCTGCTTCTCGCCGGCGCTCACATTGCCGCCGTCGTCGTCGAGCACGGTGCCGTAGCCGTCGGGCAGCGAGTGCACGAAGCGGTCGACATAGGTCGCGCGCGCGGCCTCGACGATCTCCTCCTCGGTCGCGTCGAGGCGCCCGTAGGCGATGTTGTCGCGGATCGTGCCGGCGAACAGCCACGTGTCCTGCAGCACCATGCCCATGCGCGAGCGCAGCCCGTCGCGCGTCATGTCGGCGATGTCGACGCCGTCGAGCGTGATGCGCCCGCCGTCGAGCTCGTAGAACCGCATCATGAGGTTGACGAGCGTCGTCTTGCCCGCGCCCGTCGGCCCGACGATCGCGATCGTCTGCCCCGGCTCGGCGACGAGCGAGAGCCCGTCGATGAGCGGGCGGTCGGCCTCGTAGCGGAACGCCACCTCGTCGAAGACGAGGCGCCCGGTGGATGCCTCGGGCTGGGCCCCAGGAACCGGATCGGCCGACTGCTCGGGCGCGTCCATGAGCTCGAACACTCGCTCGGCGCTCGCGACGCCCGACTGCAGCAGGTTCGCCATCGAGCCGAGCTGACTGAGGGGCTGGGTGAACTGGCGCGAGTACTGGATGAACGCCTGCACGCCGCCGATCGTCAGGCCGCCGCCGGCCACGAGCAGGCCGCCGACGACGGCGATCGCGACGTAGACGAGGTTTCCGACGAACATGATCGCGGGCATGATGATGCCGCTCACGAACTGGGCGCCGAAGCTCGCCGCGTAGAGCTCGTCGTTCTTCGACCGGAAGCGCCCCTCGACCTCGCGCTGGCGACCGAAGACCTTGACGAGCGCGTGGCCCGTGAACGTCTCTTCGATCTGCGCGTTGAGCTCACCCGTGTACCGCCACTGCGCGGCGAAGAGCGACTGCGAGCGCTTCGCGATGATGGCCGTGATCGCGAGCGTGAGCGGAATGGTGATGAGCGCGACGAGCGTCAGCACGGGTGAGATGACGAGCATCATGACGATGACGCCGATGACGGTGAGCAGCGAGGTGAGCAGCTGGCTCATCGTCTGCTGCAGCGACTGCGAGATGTTGTCGATGTCGTTCGTCACGCGGCTGAGCACCTCGCCGCGCTGCACGCGATCGAAGTACGACAGCGGCAGTCGGTTGAGCTTCGCCTGCACCTCCTCGCGCAGGCGGTAGACGGTGCGCTGCGTGATGCCGTTGAGCACGTACGCCTGCAGCCACGAGAACACCGACGACAGCACGTAGACGAGCAGGGTCGCTCCGAGCAGCAGGTGCAGAGCATCCGTGTCGATGCCGGGGCCCTCGCCCGCTGCGCCCGACAGATCAGCGCTGCCGAAGACCCCCTCGACGATGACGTTCGTGGCGAGACCCAGCAGGGCCGGGCCGACGACGCTCAGCACGACGCTGACGACGCCGAGCGCGATGACCGCGATGACGCCGCGCAGCTCGGGCCGCAGGCGGCCCACGAGGCGCTTCGCCGACGGGCCGAAGGTGATCGCCTTCTCGGCGGGCATGCCGACGCCGCCCATGGGGCCGCCCATCGGTCCGCCGCGCCGCATGCCGCCGGGAGGGCCGATCGGGCGCTCGGGGGCGGCTGCCGGCGCGGGCGCGGCCGCAGCGGGCGCCGACGTCGCGGGCTCGGCCGGCACCGCCGGGGTGCTGCGCTCGCCGCTCACGCGCCGGCCTCCACGCGCTGCTGGCTGCTGACGATCTCGGCGTAGGTGGCGTTGCTGGCGAGCAGCTCGGCGTGGGTGCCGCGGCCGACGATCGCGCCATCCTCGAGCACGATGATCTGATCCGCGTCCTGCACGGTCGCGACCCGCTGCCCGACGACGATGACGGTGGCGTCGGCGACGCTGCGGCGCAGCGCCTGCCTGAGGCGGGCATCCGTCGCGGTGTCGAGGGCCGAGAACGAGTCGTCGAAGACGTAGATCGGCGGCCGCTTCACGAGCGCACGCGCGATCGCGAGGCGCTGGCGCTGGCCACCCGAGACGGTCGTGCCGCCCTGGGCGACGGCCGTCTCGAGACCCTCGGGCATGGCGCGCACGAACTCGGCGGCCTGGGCGATCTCGAGCGCCTGCCAGAGCTCGTCGTCGGTCGCGTCGGGCTTGCCGAAGCGCAGGTTCGAGGCGATCGTGCCCGAGAAGAGGAAGGCTCGCTGCGGCACGAGCCCGATGCGCGCCCAGAGCGTGTCGGGGTCGAGGTCGCGCACGTCGACGCCGTCGATGAGCACCTGGCCCGCGGTCGTATCGATGAGACGCGGCAGCAGCGTGACGAGCGTCGTCTTGCCGGCGCCGGTGCTGCCGATGATGGCCGTGACGGTGCCGGGCTCGGCGACGAGGTCGATGTCGTGCAGCACGGGTTCGGCGGCTCCGGGGTACTCGAAGCCGACGCCGCGCAGCTCGACGCGGCCGCGCGTGGCGAGCTCAGTGACCGGGCTCGCGGGCAGCACGACCGACGATGCCGTCTCGAGCACCTCGCCGATGCGGTCGGCCGAGACGGTCGCCCGCGGCAGGATCACGGCGATGAACGTCGCCATGAGCACGGCCATGAGGATCTGGATGAGGTAGGTGAGGAACGCCGTGAGCGCGCCGACCTGCATCTCGCCCGCGGCGATGCGCTCGGCGCCGAACCAGAGCACGGCGACGCTCGAGACGTTGAGCACGAGCAGCACGATCGGGAACATGAGGGCAAAGAGCCGCCCGGCGCGCAGCGCGGTCTGCGTGAGAGCGTCGTTCGCCTCGGCGAAGCGATCGACCTCCTGCCGCTCGCGCACGAAGGCGCGCACGACCCGCATGCCGGCGAGCTGCTCGCGCAGCACACGATTGACGCCATCGATGCGCTCCTGCATGACGCGGAACAGCGGCACCATGCGCACGATGATGAGGCTCACGGCGATGAGCAGCACGGGGATCGCGACGGCCATGATCGCCGAGAGCCCGACATCCTGCTGCAGCGCCATGACGACGCCGCCGACCGCGAGAATCGGCGCGCTCACGAGCATCGTGCTCGTCATGAGCACGAGCATCTGCACCTGCTGCACGTCGTTCGTCGTGCGCGTGATGAGCGAGGGGGCGCCGAAGCGAGCGACCTCGCGCTCGCTGAAGCTGCCGACGTGGGCGAAGATCGCGCCGCGCAGGTCGCGCCCGAGCGCCATCGCGACGCGCGCGCCGAAGTAGACGGCGGTGATCGCGCACGCGATCTGCACGAGCGTGATGAGCAGCATCATGCCGCCGACGCTCAGGATGTAGCCGGTGTCGCCGCGGGCGATGCCGCGGTCGATGATGTCGGCGTTGAGCGCGGGCAGCAGCAGCGAGGCGAGCGCCTGCGCGAGCTGGAACACCACGACGCCGATGATGAGCGGCAGAGAGGGACGCAGGTACTGCTTGAGAAGTCGCGTGAGCATCGTGGGCTCATTCTTCACCCGCGGATGCTCGGGAATGAGCCGCGTTCGCCCTCAGCGTGCGCGGCTCACCCCGTCGAGTCGACGCCCTAGAAGTCGAGCCACTTCGACGCGAGGTGGTCGGCCACCACGCGTCGCACGGTGCCCGAGCGCGAGCGCAGCACGAGCGACTCGGTCGTGATGATGTCGCCCTGACGGCGCACGCCGCGCACGAGCTCGCCGTCGGTCACGCCCGTGGCGACGAAGAAGGTGTTGTCGCTGCGCACGAGCTCGTTGACCTCGTAGACGTGGTCGAACTTGAGCCCCGCGGCGAGACCCTTGTCGATCTCCTCCTGCGAGCCCGGGGCGAGGCGGCCCTGGATGAACCCGCCGAGCGCCTTGATCGCGCACGCCGTCGCGACGCCCTCGGGGCTGCCGCCGGTGCCGATGGCCATGTCGATGCGTGAGTCGTGGCGGGCGGCATTGATGCCCGCGGCGACGTCGCCGTCGAGGATGATGCGCGTGCCGGCACCCGCCGAGCGGATCTCCTCGATGAGCTGCTCGTGGCGCGGGCGGTCGAGCACGGCGATGCGCATCTCCTCCACCGGCTTGCCCTTGGCCTTCGCGAGGGCGCGGATGTTCTCGCCCACCGACTGGCGGATGTCGACGACGCCGATGCCCTCGTTGCCGGTGACGATCTTGTCCATGTAGAACACGCTCGAGGCGTCGAGCATCGAGCCGCGGTCGGCGACGGCGAGCATCGAGATCGCGTGCGAGCGACCCGCGGCAGTGAGCGAGGTGCCGTCGATCGGGTCGACGGCGATGTCGCACGCGGGGCCGTAGCCGTTGCCGACCTCTTCGCCGTTGTAGAGCATCGGCGCCTTGTCTTTCTCGCCCTCGCCGATGACGACGACACCGGCGAAGTTGACGGTGCCGAGGAACTTGCGCATCGCGTCGACCGCAGCGCCGTCGGCGGCGTTCTTGTCGCCCTTGCCGATGAACGGCGTGGCGCGAATAGCCGCCGCCTCGGTCGCTCTCACGAGCTCCATGGCGAGGTTGCGGTCGGGCTGAAGGTAGAGGGATCCGGTCTGCGTGGTCACCATGAGTGGCGTCCTCTCGAGTCGTGGTGAGCTGGATGAAGGACGCGCCGGGTGGTAGCACAGCGCTCCCCCAACCCTAGCGCGGGGCCCGCGCCCGCGCCCGGGCCCGTCGGTAGACTGGCGACGAAATCCACCACCACTGCGCCGCTGAAGGAGTCCCATGCCTATCGCCACCCCCGAGCAGTACGCCGAGATGCTCGACAAGGCCAAGAAGGGTGGGTTCGCCTACCCCGCGATCAACGTCTCATCGTCGCAGACGATCAACGCGGTCCTCCAGGGTCTCAGCGAGGCCGGCTCAGATGGCATCCTGCAGGTCACCACGGGCGGCGCCGACTACTTCGCCGGCCAGAGCG
>JAOASR010000117.1 GCA_030158585.1 Microcella sp. | reverse complement strand
CTGCTGTCGACGCTGACCAACCCGCCGACAACGCCGCACACGATGGCGCGCTGGCCTGTTCAACATCGCGTCGTTGGCGGACCACCTCGATCACGACCGCAACGACGCCGACGACGCCCAGCACGACGAACGACGACCACGACGATGACAACGCCGTCGTCGTGTGCGCTGGCTTGCGGGCTGTCATATGTGCCGGCGTGACGTATGCCGCGCGGTGTGCCACAACGTGCCGTTCACGGCGGGCGAGTGCACGTCGACGACGACGACGACGACGCCCAGCACGACGACGACGCCGTTGGCGTGCGCGCTGGCGTGCGGCGTGACCTACGCGCCGGTGTGCGGCGTCAACGGCGTGACGTACAACAACGCGTGCCGCGCGGTGTGCAACAACGTGACGTTCACGGCGGGCGAGTGCACGACGACGACGTCGACGACGACGTCGACGACGACGACAACCACCAGGACGCCGTCGGTGTGCGAGTCCAACGTCAGCGGTTGACGCCATGTCGTCGCCCGCTACGGACGCCACGCTGTGTCCTGCCATGCTGCACGCGCGCCGACCACCGCCGGGCCGGGAGCCGCATCCTCGCCGTGTGCGTTTTGGCGTCCGACGTATCGAATTCTGCGCAGAACAAGCGACGTCGCTGTCACATCTTAAGGTAAATAAAGACGTGCTTTACTAAGCTACCACGTTCGGGAGGGAGGGGGAGGGGGGCACGGCGCGAAGCTGTGCTGGTGGCGGCGAGAGCAGCAGCCGTGGTAGTGCGCGGTGTTCCGTATAGTGGTTGGCGCCAAAGTCGTTGTCGGCGCCGCGGTGCTGTGGACAGTTGTAGTCGGTGGTGTCGGCGGTGCGGGCAGTGTGGCTGTCGTCGGCGGCGGCGGCGTCGTTGTCGGCGTGGCGGTCGGCGTCGTCGTCGGCGTGGTGGTCGGCGTGGTGGTCGGCGTGGTGGTCGGCGTGGTGGTCGGCGTGGTGGTGGTCGTTGTCGTCGTCAACGTCGTTGTCGGCGTGGTCGTTACCGTCGTCGTCGGCAGGACCGTGGTGGTTGTCGTCGTCGGGGCGTCCGTGTACATCGTCGTCGTCATGGTGGTCGTCGGGGACGCGGTGGTGGACACTGTGGTGGTGGATGTCGGCAGCGCTGTCGTCGTAATCAGCATGGTGGACTGCATGGTCGTCGCCGCCATCGTCGTGGTCGACAGGCCCATTGTCGTTGTATGGCCTGACTGCGTCGTGGGCCCGTCCGTGGGGACCTCGGTGGGGGGGCTCACCGACGATGGCGACGCGGACGTCAGGCTCACCGACGTCGGGCTGGCCGTGGTGGATGACAACGTTGCCGGGCTCGCCGTCGTTGGGCTGGCCATCGATGGCGACACGGTCCGCGGGCTTCCCGTGTGCGGGCTCCCCGTCGTCGTCGACACGGTCGACGGGCTGACCGTCGTCGGAGAAACCGTCGTCGGACTGAGCGTCGTCGGCGACACGCTCGTCGGCGACACGGTCGTCGGTGACGTCGTCGTCGGGCTGACCGTCGTCGGGCTGACAGTCGTCGGCGACACGGTGGTGGGCGACACCGTCACGGGCGATGCCGTCGTCGGTGACACGGTCGTCGGCGACACGGTGATGGTCACGGGGGACAACGTCGTCGGGCTGAGGGTGAAGGGTGACAACGTCGCCGGGCTCGCTGTCGTCGGGCTCCCGTTTGTTGTCGTCGACGTGTCCGGGCGGCAGAAGACGACGACGACGTCCACGGCGACGACGC
>JAOASR010000116.1 GCA_030158585.1 Microcella sp. | reverse complement strand
CCTTCTGGCAGCCCTCGACCGCGATCGTCGCCCTCTGGGTCGCCGCGCCGGCGCTCGCCGCGCTCGGCGCGTGGTGGGCCGCGGCAGGGCTCGTCGAGCGCCGCGGCCCCGCGGCCGTCGCGGCAACCGTGTACGCGTTCGCCCCCGCGGTGGTCGTCTCGATCGTCGACGCGCGGCTCCCGGCCCTCGTTGCGCTGCTCGCGCTGCCCTGGCTCGTCATGTCGGCGGCACGTGCGCCGCGATCGTGGAGCGCGACCGCCGTCGCGGGCCTCCTCGCTGCGGTGACCGCCGCATCCGCCCCGTCGCTGATCCCGGCCCTCATCGTTCTTCTGGTCGCCTGGATGCTTGCGAATCCGCGGCGCGTGGTGCGGCTCGCCACCCTCGTGGTCCCGACCGTCGCGCTCTTCGCGCCCTTGGTGATCGCGCAGGCTCTTCGCGGGTCTCCGCTCGCGACGCTCGCCGACCCGGGGCTGCCTGCGCAGCCTGCCCCCGTCGCCCCGACGGGCATCGTGCTCGGCTGGCCCGACCTGGGCCGCGTGCTCGACCCTGTCACTGCCGTCCTGCCCGACGACGCGTCCGCGTCCCTCATCGCGATCGTGATCGCCGTGCTCAGCGCGCCGCTCGCCCTGCTCGCGCTCGGCGCGCTCGCGCAGCGTGACGGCCGCCGGGCCGTCGTGCCCTTCGTGATGGCGGCCTCAGGGCTCGTCACCGCCGTGCTCGTCTCGGGCGTGTCGGTCGTCGCGAGCGAGGGGCAGGCGATCCGCCTCGACACCGCTCCCGCGCTCGGGCTCCTGTGGCTCGGGCTCGCGCTCGCCGCGGGCGTCGCCCTCGACGGGCTCCGCCGGGCCGCCCCGCTGCCGGCTCTCGTGGTCGTCGTCGCGGCCGCGCTCGTCGCGTCGCCCGCGCTCGCGGCTCTCGTTCTCGGCACCGCCGACGTGCGCCCCGCGCCCGATCGGCGCCTGCCGGCGATCGTCGCGGCCGATGCCGCCTCCGACCCCGGCATCGGCACTCTCGTGCTGACCCCGCTCGGCGACGGCCTCTCCGACGGCCTGACTGCGCGCCTCGAGCGCGGTGCCGGCGAGTCGCTCGTCGACCGTCGTATCTTCCTCGTCACGGGCGACGAGGCACAGGCGGGTGCGCGAGATGCCGACCGCCTCGCCGACCTCGCCGCGAATCTCGCCGTGCGCAGCGGGCTCGACGTCGCACCCCTTCTCGAGGCCTCCGACGTGCGGTTCGTGCTCCTGGCCGAGCAGTCGCGCGCGACAGGAGACGAGGCGCCCGCCGACGCCCGCTTCGCGATCGCGTCGGCGCTCGACGCCACCCCCGTCCTCGTTCCGGTGGGCGACACCGATGCAGGTCGGCTGTGGCGGGTCGTGGCCGACGACGAGACTCCGGCCGCGATCGCGGCGCGCCCCGCGACCGCGGTGCCGATCCTCGCCGGCCAGCTGGGCATCCTCGTTCTGACCCTGCTCATCGCCGTGCCGACGGGGCATCGTCCGCGCCGCATCCGCGCCGAGGACGGCACGATCGACGACCCCGCCACCACCTTCTCGGAGGATGAGGATGACTGAGCGCGTCTCGATCGCCGTCGGGCGACGCGTCGGAACAGCCCTCCTCGGCGCCGGCATCGCGGCCTCGCTCGTCGCCGGGGCCTTCCTCGTGCCGGGGCCGAGCGTCGAAGTCGACCCCGACGGCATCGCGGTGACGCCCGTGCGGGCGGCGCAGGCGCTCGTCTGCGGCGGCCCCATCATCGGACTGTCGCGCGGCGAGGATCCCCAGCTGGTCGCCGTCGGCGATCCCGAGCGGCGGGCCGCGGGCGAGGGGCTCGTCGAGCGCTCTCTCGACGACAGCGAGGCGATCGACGGCTCGGCCGCCGTCGTCGAGCTTCCCGCCGACGCGCCCGCGGCCGACGTCGCGGCCACCGAGCGGCAGACGCTCGACGAGCCCGAGCTCGGCGGCCTCGCCGTCGCCGAGTGCCTTCCTCCTGCTCCGACGGCGTGGCTCGTCGGCGGCAGCACCACGACCGGGCGCTCGACGCTCGTCGTGCTGAGCAATCCCGGCGAGGTCGCCGCGACCGTCGACCTGTCGGTCTGGGGCGCGGATGGCCCACTCGAGACCCCCGGAACCTCCGGCCTCATCGTCGCGCCGGGTGCCCAGCGCATCATCCCGCTGGCGGGCATCGCTCCCGACGAGCCCTCCCCGGTGGTCGGCGTGCGCAGCCGCGGGGGAGCCGTGAGCGCGACCCTGCAGCAGTTGACCATCGTGGGTCTCGAGCCCGCGGGCGTCGACGTCGTCACACCCGTGCGCGCACCCGGCGAGCGAATGGTCATTCCGGCAGTGCCCATCGTCGACGCCGAGGGGCTCGCGCGTGCCGCCGCCGCCCTGGGCGGCACCGATTTCGCTCCGATCCTTCGCGTGCTGGTGCCGGGTGACGAGCCGGCCGGGGTCTCGGTGAGCCTCATCCCCGATGCCGGCGGCGAGGGAGCCGCGCTCACCGCGACGGTCGACGCGGGCGCCGTGCTCGACATCGCACTGAGCGAGCTGGCCGACGGCGACTACAGCGTCATCGTCGATGCGACCCAGCCCGTCGTGGCGGCCGCTCGCACCTCCGTCGCGAGCAGAGCTGGGGTCGACTCCGCGTGGTTCGCTGCCGCACCCGTTCTCGACAGTGACGACGGCGACATCCTCGCGGCCGTCGCGCCGGGGTCGGGCGCGCAGCTGCATCTCTTCGCGCCCGACGACGCGGCGACCGTCACCGTCGACGGCACGACGATCGAGGTTCCGGCGCGAGGGCGCGCGAGCATCCCGCTCGCCGGCAACTCGGCGCCCGTGCTGACCGTGAGCGGAGAGGTGCGCGCCTCCGTCACGTATCGCACCAATGCGGGGCTCGCTGCCGCGCGCATCCTGCCACCGGCCGCCGCGCCGCGGCCGATCACCGTCTACCCGTAGGTCGGAGGACTCAGCCGCGCGACCCCGGCCGGCAGCGCACGACGAGGAGCTACCAGTGCCGGAAGCGATCCGGCGCCAGATCCCACGGATCCTTGCCGATGAGTTCGCCGACCGCGCGGAACACGCACGACTCGACCATGAGGCGACGGTGCCAGTCGTCCTCCTTGTGCAGCCGGCTCATCCGCTCGATCGGGATGCGGTAGAGCACCACGAGGCGGTACTGCGGCAGCACGCGCCAGCGCGCGACGCCCGCGACGCTCGGCGGCTGGTCCGGCATCGGCAGCACCTCGATGCGCAGGTCGGCGAGCTCGTCGGGCCAGAGGTCCTGCAGGTAGTCGGCCGTCGCCTGCACGGTCGCCTCGAAGGTGTCGAGCCGCGTGTGCACGAGCGGCAGGTCGGGGCCCGTCACGGGGGAGCGGCCGTCGCGACCGTGCCGCGCCCTCGCGCGGGCGCTCGGCAGGGCGCGAAGACTCCCGTACGAGCGCGGGCGACGCGAGGCGAACGGCATGGATCAACCCTATGCCCGCCCTATGCTGAGAGCGATGAGCGGCAGAGGGTGCAGCAAAGTGGCGTGCGGCGAGACGGCCGTGAGCACGCTCACCTACGTGTACGCCGACTCGATGGCCGTTCTCGGCCCCCTCAGCGCCCGTCCCGAGCCCCACAGCTACGACCTCTGCGAGAAGCACTCGCAGCGTCTCTCGGCGCCGCAGGGCTGGCAGGTCGTGCGGTACTCGGCGCTCGGCGAGGTCGGCTGAGCGCGAGCGAATCGCGCCGCCAGTCTGCCCCCCGCCGCCCCCGCGCACCACGCCGCCCCGCTACGGTGGAGCCGTGAGCACCGCACCCGATCTCGCCCAGTTCATCAAGGCCTACGACGTCCGGGGGCTCGTGGGCTCTCAGCTAACGGACGAGGTGGTCGAGGCACTCGGCGCGGGGTTCGTCGACGAGATCGAGGCGGCCGGCCTCGAGATCATGGTCGGCCATGACATGCGTGACTCCTCACCCCGCTTCGTCGCTGCCTTCGCCCGGGGCGCGCAGGCTCGCGGCGCTCACGTGGTCAACCTCGGCCTGTGCTCGACCGACGAGTCGTACTTCGCCTCGGGTCGCTATGGCGCCCCCGCGGCGATGTTCACGGCGAGCCACAACCCGGCGACCTACAACGGCATCAAGTTCTCGCGCGCCGGAGCCCAGGGCATCAGCCTCGCGACGGGTCTGGCGGGCATCCGCGATCGCGCTCAGGCGTACCTCGAGGCCGGAGCGATTCCCGCCGTCGCCGAGCCGGGCGGCTACTCCGAGCGCGACGTGCTCGCCGACTACGCCGCCTACCTGCGCTCGCTCGTCGACCTCTCGGCCATCCGCCCGCTGCGAGTCGTCGTCGACGCCGGCAACGGCATGGGCGGGATGACCGTTCCCGCGGTCCTCTCCACGGCGGCGGGCCTCCCCGCCCTCCCGCTCGAGATCATCCCGCTCTACTTCGAGCTCGACGGAACCTTCCCGAACCACGAGGCGAACCCCCTCGAGCCCGCGAACCTCGTCGACCTGCAGAAGGCCGTCCTCGAGCACAGAGCCGACCTCGGCCTAGCGTTCGACGGCGACGCCGACCGCTGCTTCGTGATCGACGAGCTCGGCCAGCCCGTCACGCCGAGCGCCGTGGCCGCGATCGTGGCGCAGCGCGAGATCGACCGCGTGCGCGCGGCGGGCGAGACCGGCGACATCCGCGTCATCCACAACCTCATCACCTCGCGCATCGTGCCCGAGACGATCGAGACCGCCGGCGCGATCGCCGTGCGCACGAACGTCGGGCACTCGCTCATCAAAGACCGCATGCGCGAGACCGGCGCGATCTTCGGCGGCGAGCACTCGGCGCACTACTACTTCCGCGACTTCTGGGGCGCCGACAACGGCATGCTCGCCGCGATGCACCTGCTCTCGCAGTTCGGAGCGTTCGACGGCCCGCTCTCCCAGCTCGCCGCCCGCTACACGCCCTACACGGCGAGCGGTGAGATCAACTCGACCGTGACCGACGTGCCGGCCGCCTACACGCGCATCGTCGAGGCGTTCGCGGGCCGGGCCGAGATCGATGAGCTCGACGGCCTGACCTTCACGGGCAGCGTCGACGCCGGATGGTTCTGGTTCAACGTGCGGCCCTCGAACACCGAGCCGCTGCTGCGTCTCAACGCCGAGGCGCAGACGCCCGAGGTCATGGCCGCGATCCGCGACGAGGTGCTCGCCCTTATCCGCGCGTAGCCGCGCGCACCGCGAGGCCGCGCCCCGGGCCTGGCCGGGCCCCGGCGCGCCCGGCGCCCACCGCGAGTCCGCGCCCCGCGCCTGGCCCCGCCGCGCACCGCGAGTGTGCCGGTTTGTGGCGAGTGAGCCGAAAAATTCGCGCTCTTTCGCCACGAACCGGCTCACTCAGTCCGCGTGACGTGCGCTCGCACCGCCGAGCAGGGCTTGTGCGTCGAGTCGGGCCGCCCGGTCGCCCCTTTCGACGCATACCCCCGACTCGCGGCAGCCGAACCCGCGCGAGCCGGCGTCGTGCCCTCGGCTCGCACCCAGCGCAGAGCGTCTGCGGCCTGCGAGAATGACCGCATGGCCATCGAGACCGGCGCGCCCGTCAGCGCCCCCGCATCCCCCCTCACCGCCCCGCTCAGCGTCGACGAGCGCAACGGCGTGCAGTTCAAGGTCGCCGACCTGAGCCTCGCCGAGTCGGGGCGCCACCAGCTGCGCCTCGCCGAGCACGAGATGCCCGGCCTCATGGCCCTCCGCGAGGAGTTCGGCCCGCACCAGCCGCTCAAGGGCGCGCGCATCGCCGGCTCGCTGCACATGACCATCCAGACGGCGGTGCTCATCGAGACGCTGCGCGCGCTCGGTGCCGAGGTGCGCTGGGCGAGCTGCAACATCTTCTCGACGCAGGATGAGGCGGCCGCCGCGGTCGTCGTCGGCGCGACGGGCACGCCCGAGAAGCCCGAGGGCACGCCGGTCTTCGCCTGGAAGGGCGAGACCCTCGAGCAGTACTGGTGGGCGACCCAGCAGATCTTCGACTTCGGCGGTCAGGGCCCCACGCTCATCCTCGACGACGGCGGCGACGCCACGATGCTCGTGCACAAGGGCACCGAGTTCGAGGCCGCGGGCGCGGTTCCCGACGCGGCCCCGGGCGACAGTCACGAGTGGCGCGTCGTGCTCGACGTGCTGCGCGACTCGCTGCAGAGCGACCCGCAGCGCTACACGCGCATCGGCCAGGGCATCCTCGGCGTCACGGAGGAGACCACGACCGGCGTCCACCGCCTCTACGAGCTGCACCGCGACGGCAAGCTCCTCTTCCCCGCCATCAACGTCAACGACTCGGTCACGAAGTCGAAGTTCGACAACAAGTACGGCATCCGTCATTCGCTGCCCGACGGCCTCAACCGTGCGACCGACGTGCTCATGGGAGGCAAGACCGTCTTCGTGTGCGGCTACGGCGACGTGGGCAAGGGCAGCGCGGATGCTCTGCGCGGGCAGGGCGCGCGTGTCATCGTGAGCGAGATCGACCCCATCAACGCTCTCCAGGCGGCGATGGACGGCTTCCAGGTCGCGCGCCTCGACGACGTCATCGACACGATCGACATCCTCGTCACCGCGACCGGCAACGAGAGCGTCGTCACGGTCGAGCACCTGCAGAGCCTCAAGCACCTCGCGATCGTCGCCAACGTCGGTCACTTCGACAACGAGATCGACATGGCCGGCCTCGAGTCGCTCCCCGGTGCCGAGCGCATCGAGATCAAGCCGCAGGTGCACGAGTGGCGCCTGCCGAACGGCCGCTCGATCCTCGTGCTGAGCGAGGGACGCCTCATGAACCTCGGCAACGCCACGGGCCACCCGAGCTTCGTCATGAGCGCGTCGTTCACCAACCAGGTGCTCGCGCAGCTCGAGCTGCACACGAACCTCGACGCCTACCCGCTCGGCGTGCACGTGCTGCCGAAGGCTCTCGACGAGAAGGTCGCGCGCCTGCACCTCGAGGCCCTCGGCGTGAAGCTCACCGAGCTGACGCCGCGCCAGGCCTCCTACATCGGCGTCGACGCGCAGGGCCCCTACAAGGTCGACCACTACCGCTACTGACTCCCGTCCGCCGCGGCGGCGACGGATGCGGGCCCGGTGCGATGCGCCGGGCCCGTTCTGGTCGTCGCAGCCGACCGTCTGCTGAGAACGGCGCAGTCGGCCCGGAGGTGCGGCAGGCTAGCATCGCTCACTTCGACGGCCTACCCCGGCCGGAGCAGGAAGGCGAGGTGGGCGATGAGGGCTGTGGCGGCTGTTCTCGCGGCGATCGCCGCGGTCGCCGGGCTCATGATGCTCTTCTCCGGCCTCTGGATCCGCTCGGTCTTCGGCGACATCGGCGTCGAGCAGCTGCTTTTCGTCCTCGGCTCCGGAGAGTCTGGAGCAGGCGCGGCTGATCAGGGTCTCGTGGCTGGCTTCGTCGTCGTGTGCATCGTCGCGCCGTTCCTCATCGTCGCAACGGTGGCGCTGATCGTTCGACGACTCGACCCGGCTCACACGATCGACGTCGCACGCGGTCGCCGGGTCTCCCGCGCGATCACGGCGTCGGTCGCCGCGGCGAGCGCGCTCCTGCTCATCGGCGGCGCAGCGACCTTCTTCGATCGGGTGTCCCTCTGGGATCACCTCGCCGCCGTGGGCTACGACGGCTCGATCGACGCGTACTACCGCGAGCCGCCCGCCGTCACCCCGCCCGACGAGCCGATCAAGCTGATCCTGCTGTACGTGGAGTCGCTCGACGACGCCTACGCCGACCCGACCGTCGTCGGCGACAACCTGCTCGAGCCGCTCACCCGGCAGACCGACGACTGGATGCAGTGGGACGAGTTCGTGCAGGAACCCGGCACGGGCTGGACGATCGCGAGCATCGTCTCGACCCAGTGCGGCATTCCGCTCAAGAGCGAGGCGCTCGACGACGGCGAGCTCGACGGCAACGCGGTCGGCGAGCAGGCCGACCGCTTCCTCCCCGGCGCCACGTGTCTCGGCGACATCCTCGACGATCAGGGCTACCGCAGCGTGTTCCTCGGCGGCGCCGACCCGGCGTTCGCGGGCAAGGGCAAGTTCCTGCTCGAGCACGGCTACGACTCGGTCCTGGGCCTGCCGCACTGGGCGCGCGAGGGCGAGACCGATCTCAATGCGTGGGGGCTGGCGGATGCTCCGCTCCTCGATCGCGCCCGAGACACGCTCGACGACCTGCGCTCTGCCGACGAGCCGTACAGCCTCACCGTTCTCACGGTCGACAGCCACGAGCCGGGATT
>JAOASR010000115.1 GCA_030158585.1 Microcella sp. | reverse complement strand
CGCGCCGAGGAGCAGCGCGAGGGGCACCAGCAGTGCCGAGTCCATGAGCACTAGATTAGACACCACTTCCCGCCCCCGAATGCCGGGGTCGGGGCGATGAGCGCCCGGGTGACAGAGTTCATGCTCACGTCACCTCCCGTTCACTCGCGACGAGCACCGTGGGGTTCGACTGTGCGCCCCGACTAGAGCCAAGGACGTGACCTGATGCGCGAAGTGTTCCAGCAGGAGCTGCGAGAGGTGCAGGAGCGCCTCGTCGAGATCTCCACCCTGGTCGCGATCTCGATCGAGAACGCCACCCGCGCGTTCACCGAGTCGAACGTCTCGCTCGCCGAGACCGTCATCGCCGACGACGACAAGATCGACATCGCCGCCGCCGAGCTCGACGAGCTCGCCATCAACATCCTCGCCCGTCAGCAGCCCGTCGCCCGCGACCTGCGCATCGTCGTGAGCGCCCTGCGCATCAGCGCCTCGCTCGAGCGCATGGGCGACATGGCCGAGCACATCGCGCAGCTCGCCCGCTACCGGTTCCCCGAGAAGGTCGTGCCCAAGAGCCTGCGCCCCACCTTCGCCGAGATGGGCCAGGTCGACGTGCAGATCGCCCGCATGCTCGTCGAGCTGCTCACCACCGAAGACGTCAAGATCGCCGAGGCGATCCGCAACGAAGACGACAAGGTCGACGCCTTGCACCTCAGCGTCTTCGACAAGGTGCTCGGCGAGACGTGGAAGGGCCAGGCCGTCGACACCGTCGACGCCACCCTCGCCTCGCGCTACCACGAGCGCTTCGCCGACCACGCCGTGTCGATCGCCAAGAAGGTGCAGTACCTCGCGACCGGCGACTGGGTGCCGCAGGACAACAGCTAGGTTCTGCCGCACGCTGGCTCCGAGCTGCTGCCCGCAGGGGCGCAGCGGGCTGTGCTTGCTTTGTTTCCGCTCCTACAGGAGCGGAAACTGATCCACCACCCTGACGCGGTCGCGGTCGCCGTCGGGGGCCAGGTCGAGCACCGCGACCGCGCGCAGCTCGAGGCGCTCGCCGCGCTCGATGCGGCCCGCGCGGTCATCCGAGTCGGCGGCGACGGCCACGAACGGCCGGTACCGGCGCCCGACGATGCTCGGGTCGTCGACGCGCACCCCGAGGTCACGCAGGTCGACGACGAGGGCGAGGTGGGCATCCGCCAGATCGCCGTCATCGACGACGAGCGTCGCCTCGACCTCGTCGGAGCCGATGAGCTCGTCGTCGCCGCCCGCGGCGCGGAAGACGCCGTGGCTCGAGTAGGCGGCCTCGACGGCCGTGACGACCTGGTCGAGGTCGGCGTCGGTCGACGCCGCGGCGAGCAGCGTCACGTGCAGGGGCAACTCGTCGGCGTCGTACTCGGCGTCGAGCGCGACGTCGTCGAGGAACGCGACGACCGCGAAGCGCAGCATGCGGATGCTCGGCTCGGCGCCCGCCGCCCTACTTCTTGCCCTGGCTCGCGACGGCGGCCGCGCCCGCGGCGGCAGCCTCGGGGTCGAGGTACTCGGCGGGCTTGATCGGCATGAAGTCGTCGCCGAGCTCGTACACGAGCGGGATGCCCGTCGGGATGTTGAGGCCCGCGATGTCGTCGTCGCTGATGCCGTCGAGGTGCTTCACGAGCGCGCGCAGCGAGTTGCCGTGCGCCGTGACGAGCACCGTCTTGCCGGCGGCGAGATCCTTGGTGATGTCGCTCTCCCAGTAGGGCAGCATGCGCTCGATGACGAGCTTGAGGCTCTCGGTGCGGGGCACC
>JAOASR010000114.1 GCA_030158585.1 Microcella sp. | reverse complement strand
ATGGAGAACGTGCTGCCCCGCCTCATCGAGGGCGCCGTCGTGCTCATCCCCGGCGACCGCAGCGAAGTGCTGCTGGCGGTGCTCATGGCGCATGCGAGCGAGACGTTCCCGTCGCTCGCGGCGATCATCCTCTACGGCGGGTTCGAGACGCCGGATGCTGTGCAGAGCCTCGTCACCGGCCTCGACCCTGCGCTGCCGATCATCCGCACCGAATCCGGCACGTACGACACTGTTCTGCGGGTCACCGAGACGCGCGGACGCCTCGCGGCCGACAGCCAGCGCAAGTACGACACCGCGATCGCCCTGTTCGAGAAGCACGTCGCCGCCGACGAGCTGCTGCAGCGCCTCGAGATCAGCCGCAGCTCGGTCGTGACGCCCCTGATGTTCGAGCACGACCTGCTCGAGCGGGCGCGCGGCGACCGCAAGCGCATCGTGCTGCCCGAGGGGGGCGATGACCGCATTCTGCGCGCCGCGAGCACGATTCTCGGCCGCGGAGTGTGCGACCTGACGATCCTCGGCGATGAGGCGAGCATCCGTGCCCGGGCCGCTGAGCTCGGCCTCGACCTGTCGGCCGTGCAGATCATCAGCCCGCTCGACGAGGCTCTGCGGCATCGCTTCGCCGAGGAGTACGCGCGTCTGCGGGCCCACAAGGGTGCGACGTACGAGATCGCGCGCGATGTCGTGACCGACGTCAGCTACTTCGGCACGATGATGGTGCACCTGGGCCTCGCCGATGGCATGGTCTCGGGCGCCGCGCACACGACGGCGCACACGATTCGGCCGAGCTTCGAGATCATCAAGACCGACCCGGGTGTCGGCGTCGTGTCGAGCGTCTTTCTCATGTGCCTCGCCGACCGGGTGCTCGTGTACGGAGACTGCGCCGTGATTCCCGACCCGACGGCTGAGCAGCTCGCCGATATCGCGATCTCGTCGGCGGCGACGGCGGCGCAGTTCGCGATCGAGCCGCGCGTGGCGATGCTGTCGTATTCGACGGGGGAGTCGGGCTCGGGCGACGACGTCGAGAAGGTGCGCGCGGCGACCCACATCGTGCGCGAGCGCCGCCCCGACCTGCTGGTCGAGGGGCCGATCCAGTACGACGCGGCGGCCGAGCCGAGCGTCGCCGCGACGAAGATGCCCGACTCGGCGGTGGCGGGGCGCGCGACGGTGTTCGTGTTCCCCGACCTCAACACCGGCAACAATACGTACAAGGCCGTGCAGCGCTCGGCAGGTGCGGTCGCGATCGGGCCGGTGCTGCAGGGTCTGCGCAAGCCCGTCAACGACCTCAGCCGCGGAGCCCTCGTGAGCGACATCGTCAACACCGTCGCGATCACGGCGATCCAGGCGCAGCGCACGCCGCCGCCGGCGACGCAGCCGATCTCGACCATCGGAGGCGTCGAGTGACCCGCGTCTTCGTCGTCAACTCGGGCTCGAGCTCGATCAAGTACCAGCTCGTCGACGTGCGCTCGGGCGAGGCGCTCATCGGAGGTCTCGTCGAGCGCATCGGCGAACCGGGCGGTGATGCGGCCGACCACACCGAGGGGATGCGCCTCGTGCTCGACCGGCTGAGCGCCGTCGGCGGCGGTGGGCCCAGCAGCGAGCCCGCCGATCAGCCCGGCGCCCGTGACGGCGAGCTCGGCGCCCGTGACGGCGAGCTCGGCACCTGCGACCGCGACTCCGGCAGCGGTGCCCCGGCCGCAATCCGATCCGACAGTGACCCCCTCTTTTCTGCCGTGGGCCACCGCGTCGTGCACGGCGGCTCGCTCTTCACGGCGCCGACGCTCATCACCGACGAGGTGGTGGCGCAGATCGAGCGGGTCTCGGCCCTTGCGCCGCTGCACAATCCGGCGAATCTGGCGGGCATCCGCGCTGCTCGCGAAGTGATGACCGACGTGCCGCACGTCGCCGTCTTCGACACGGCTTTTCACCAGTCGATGCCGGCCGCGGCGTACACGTACGCGCTCGATCGCGATGTGGCGCAGGCGCACGGGGTGCGCAGGTACGGCTTCCACGGCACGAGCCACGAGTTCGTCGCGCACCGGGCCGCCGAGCTGCTGGGCCGGCCGCTCGAGGAGCTCAAGCTCATCGTGCTGCACCTCGGCAACGGTTCGTCGGCGACGGCGATCGATGGCGGACGCTCGATCGACACGTCGATGGGTCTCACTCCGCTCGAGGGTCTGGTCATGGGGAGCCGCTCGGGCGACGTCGATCCGGGTGCGCTTCTGCACCTGCTGCGCACGGGTCTCGAGGTCGACGAGCTTGATCGGCTGCTGAACAAGCGCAGCGGCCTGCTGGGGCTCACCGGTCGCGGAGACATGCGCGATGTCGTGCAGGCCGCCGACGACGGCGATGAGGATGCTCGGCTCGCGCTCGACGTGTGGAGTCACCGCATCCGCCACTACGTCGGCGCGTATCTTGCCCAGCTGGGCGGGCTCGACGCGCTCGTGTTCACGGCCGGAATCGGCGAGAACTCGCCCGTCATGCGTGCCCGGGCGCTCGCGGGTCTGCAGCACCTCGGGCTGTCGGTCGACCCGGATCGCAACGCCATGTCGTGGCGCGAGCCGCGCGAGATCTCGCCCGAGGGTGCGGCCGTGAAGGTGCTCGTGGTGCCGACCAACGAAGAGCTGGCGATCGCACGTTCGGCGGCGGCGCTCGCCGACTCGGCCGGCTGACCGCGCGGCTGGTCCCGTCGCCGCCGCGCTGCGCTGCTGATCGCGGGGCTGGTCCCGTCGCCGCCGCGCTGCGCTGCTGACTGCGGGGCTGGTCACCTCGCCGCCGCGCCGCGCTGCGCTGCTGACCGCGCGCGTTGACGCTGCCGCCGTGCACTGCTGACCGCGCGGGTCGACGCTGCCCACTACGCGCTGCGGAGTGCGTCGGCGAGTGCACGACTCCTGCTGGGCATGTCGATGGGTTCACCGCGCGGTTCGCCGGGTGGCTCACCTGCGCGACCGAGACCGGGTGGGGGTGAGGCTCCGGGTGCGGGTGCGGCGAGCAGGTACTGCGGCCCGGCCCGCGAGATCTGCCAGCCGTTGTTGTGCACCAGCAGGTGGTGATGTCGACAGAGCAGGATTCCGTCGGCGACGTCGGTGCGCCCGCCGTCGCGTAGCCAGTGGTCGATGTGGTGCGCTTCGCACCAGGAGGGTGGCCGTTCGCATCCGGGCCAGCGGCAGCCTCCGTCGCGCGCGGCGAGGGCGATGCGCTGGGAGCGACTGAACAGACGCCGCTCTCGCCCCAGGTTGAGCGGTTGACCGTCGTCGTCGACGGTGACGGTGATCGTGCCGGCCGCGCACGCGAGCCGTTCGGCGGTGGCCACCGAGACCGCGTCGGGCTGACCTTCGAACCAGGCGGCGCCGTGGCGGCGGGTGAGCGTGCGGGCTGCGACGAGCATCCGTACCCCGATGGGGTCGTCGCCGAGCAGCTGCGAGGTGTCGGCGGAGGCTCCGTGCCGCAGCAGCTCGGCGAAGGTGTCGCTGGCGAGCTGCTCGGTGGTGCGCAGGTCGTCGAGCGCCCCGTCGGCCCGCTCGCCCTCGGCCGACTCGTCGGCGGCGACGAAGCTGGGCCCTCCGCGTCGGGGGGACGTGATGCGGTCGTACACCTCGCTGACGATCGCGAACGTCTCGGGGTCGAGCACCCAGTTCGCGTAGCCCATGCCGTCGGCGCGCCGCCCGATGCGCAGCGACCGCCGGTCGCGCATCACCTCTTCGCGTTGCTGGATGCCCTCGGCATCGAGCTCGTCACGCACGGCCCGCGCTTCTCGGGCCGCCCGGTCGGCGTCGAGCCCGGCGACGCGGTCGATGAGCTGCTCCGCTGCGGTGGCCAGAGTCGAGTCGTCGACCCCCGCCGCGGCCACCCCCAGCCCGGTGCTGATGGCATCGGCGACGGCCACGCTGACCCGGCCGTCGAGCACGGCGTCGGTGAGCGGCCCCGTCTCAGCCACGGCCGACCCGACGCGCACTGCCGCACGGGCATCGGTGAGGCGCGTGCCGGTGGTGACGCGCACGAGCTCGTCGGGGGTGCGGTGACCCCTGCTCTGAGCGAGGCCGGAGTGCCCCAGCTCGGGCGCCGACCGCCGGGCGATCTCTCCCGCGAGCAGCGAGACGTGCAGCTGCGCGAGGCGCACCTCGTCGGCCGCGAGTCGCGTGAGCGCGAGCAGCGCGGCGTCGTCGATGGCGCGGTAGGGGTCGAGGGCGCGAGGGACGGCGGCCAGGGCATCCACCGCCGCGCGCAGCGCGATGCGCACGTCGGCCGCCCCGACCGCAGCCCTGTCAACGACCGCACCCCTGCTGCTGACACCACTGTGCCAGGACGCAGTCACGTCGCGGGCGACGCCTGTCATCTCGAGCACCGTGCTGGTCATGATTCGAACATACATTCGACCACTGACATTCGAGCGGGATGCGCCGCGCGCGACTTCACGCGGCGACTCAAGCCGCGTTCGCAACACCAGTTGCGTTATCACCACCGCGGGCCTACTCTCAACGCAACAAGAGTTGCAAACGAGAGGCCCGTCATGCCCACCACCACCGCCCCCCAGGTGCGCAGCACCGCGTTCAGCGTCGAGATCAGCACGAGCATCGAGATCGACGCGAGCCCCGAGGTCGTCTGGCGCGTGCTGACCGACACCGCCGCCTACCCCGAATGGAACAGCTTCATCGTCGAGTGGACAGGCGAGCCAGCGCGAGGAGCCCGCCAGAACGTGCTGCTGCAGCCCGCGCCGGGCACGACGCAGCGCTTCCGCCCCACGATCGTCACGCTCGACGAGGGGCGTGAGCTGGTCTGGCTCGGCCGCCTCGGCATCCCGGGCCTGCTCGATGGCCACCACCGCTTCGCCGTCGAGCCCCTCGCCAGCGGCCGCAGCCGACTCATCCACGGCGAGACCCTGACCGGAGCCCTCGTGCCCGCCCTGCGCCGACTGCTCACCGAGACGACGCCGGCCGGCTTCCAGCGCATGAACGCGGAGCTCGCAGCCCGAGCCGAGGCGACACCCGCATGACCCCCACCCCCACCCCCACCCCCCAGCGCCGAGGCCCCGCCGTCGAGTCGAAAGTCCTCACCGCCACCCTCACCCTCCTCGCCGAGCGCGGAGCCGCCCTCACCGTCGACGACGTCGCCGCCGCGAGCAACGTGCACAAGACGACGATCTACCGCCGGTGGGCGACGCGCGAGCAGCTCATCGCCGCCGCCGTCACGAGCCTCGCCGAGCGGGCCGTGCCGCCCGCCACCGACGACGACCCTCGTGCCGCGATCGAGACGCTCGCCCTCGCGGTTGCCGAGACCACCCGCTCGAACGGCGGCCCGAACATCCTGCGCGCGACGATCGCGGCGAGCGCCGCGTCGAGCGAGCTCGTGCAGCTGACCGACGATTTCTTCCGCGCGCGCTATGCCCTCGCCATCGAACACCTCACAAGACTGGCGAGCGCGGGCGGTCTGCGCACCGACATCGACCCCGTGGTCGTGTGGGAGCAGATCGTGAACCCCATGCACGTGCGCGCCCTGTGCGGACGCCCGACATCCGACGCCGACGCCCGCCTGCTCGTCGAACTGGCCCTGCGCGGCGCCGCGCCCTGAGCCAGCCGAATAGGGCTAGAGCCCCGCGACCGCCTCGCCGATCGCCGTCTCGCCGCTGACCACCTCGAACTGCTTGCCAACCCCGGCCCCCGTCGCCAGCAGCGTCGCAATCACCGCCGCGACATCACCGCGCGGGATGCTCCCCTCGACGTCATCCCCCGTGCGCACCCGCCCGCTCGGAGCGTCGTCGGTGAGCGACCCGGGCCGCACGATCGTCCAGTCGAGCTGGTCGTTGCCGCGCACGGCCGCGTCGGCTTCGCTCTTGGCGCGCAGGTAGATCTGGAAGACGTCGTCGGAGTCGGCATCGAAGCTGTCGGCCCCGCGCGACGACAGAAGAACGTAGCGACGGATGCCCGCCTGCACCGCAGCGTCGGCCAGCAGTATGGCGCCATCCCGGTCGACGCTGCGCTTGCGCTCGGCGGTGCTGCCCGGGCCCGAGCCCGCCGCGAACACGACGGCGTCGCACCCGGTGAGCGCTTCGGCGAGCTCGGCGTCGTCGCACTGCTCGAGGTCGATGAGCAGGGGAGTGGCCCCGGCCGCGACGACATCGGCCTCGTGGTCGGCGTTGCGGATCAGCGCGACGGGTTCATGCCCGCCGTCGGCGAGCAGGGTCGAGAGCTGGCGGGCGATCTGGCCGTGTCCTCCGGCGATGGCAATACGCATGCGCTCCACCCGACCACGCCTCCCTGGGTGCCGCCTCCACGGGCATCCATCGGAGCTCGACCGTCGGTGGTGACGACTACGCTGATCGGGTGGCCACCGCCCTCTACCGCCGCTATCGGCCCGAGACCTTCGCCGAGCTGATCGGCCAGTCTCACGTGACCGATCCGCTGCGTGCCGCCCTGCGCAGCGACCGGGTGAACCACGCCTATCTCTTCAGCGGCCCGCGTGGCTGCGGCAAGACCACGTCTGCCCGCATTCTCGCTCGCTGCCTCAATTGCGCCGAGGGTCCGACCGACACCCCCTGCGGGGTCTGCCCGAGCTGCGTCGAGCTGTCGCGCGCCGGCGGCGGCTCGCTCGACGTCGTCGAGATCGACGCCGCGAGCCACGGTGGCGTCGACGACGCCCGCGACCTGCGCGAGCGCGCGGTGTTCGCCCCGGCCCGCGACCGCTACAAGATCTTCATCATCGACGAGGCGCACATGGTGACTTCGGGCGGCTTCAACGCTCTCCTCAAGATCGTCGAGGAGCCGCCGGAGCACATCAAGTTCATCTTCGCCACGACCGAGCCCGAGAAGGTCATCGGCACCATCCGGTCGCGCACGCACCACTATCCCTTCCGGCTCGTCCCGCCCGCGCAGCTGCTCGACTACGTCGCCGAGCTGTCGTCGAGCGAGGGCGTCACGATCGCTCCCGGAGTGCTCCCGCTCGTCGTCCGCGCCGGCGGAGGCTCGGTGCGCGACACCCTCTCGCTGCTCGACCAGCTCATCGCCGGAAGCGACGATGACACCGTCACCTACGAGCGCGCCGTCGCCCTCCTCGGCTACACACACGGCTCCCTCCTCGACGAAGTCGTCTCGGCGATCGCCGCGCACGATGCCAACGCCGCTTTCCACGCGATCGACCGCGTCATCCAGACGGGTCAGGACCCGCGCCGCTTCGTCGACGACCTGCTCGAGCGTCTGCGCGACCTCATCGTCGTCCAGGCCACCGCGGGCAACGCGGGCGACGTTCTGCGCGGCATCCCCGCCGACGACCTCGCCCGCATGCAGGAGCACGCGGCGCTCTTCGCCCCGGCCGACCTGTCGAAGGCAGCGGATGTCGTGAACCGCGCCCTGACGGAGATGACGGGAGCAACGTCGCCGCGTTTGCATCTCGAGCTCATGATGGCGCGCGTGCTCGTCACGGCGACCGCCTCCGGCGCCGTGGCGCCCTCCGCGTCCACCCGCGCCCCCGCTCCCGCGGCTGCACCCGCGCCCGCCGCTCCGTCGAGCGCCGCGGCGCCCGCTCCAGCACCTGCGCCTGCTCCGGCACCCGCCGACGCGCCGGCCCCTGTGCCGCCCGCGCCCGAGCCGGCCGCTGCGCCCGCGGAGACCGCACCAGCAACCCCTCTCGCCCCGGCCATCCCCGCTGCCCCCCTCACCATCGACGCGATCCGGGCCGTGTGGCCCGCGGTGCTCGAGCGCATCCAGTCCGAGAAGATGAGCGCCTGGACGGTCGTCTACCTCGCCGAGCCCGTCGAGCTGGAAGACGGCGACGTGCTCACCCTCGCGTTCACCTCCGAGAGCGACGCGAACCGCTTCAAGGAGCGCACCAGCCCCGCCGACAGCATCAGCGAGCACGTCCGCAACGCGATTCATCACCACGTCGGCGTGCGCGTGAAGTTCAAGGTGCGCCTCGGAGGCTCCCCCCGCCCCGCCACCGCGGCGGCATCCGCGCCCGCCCCGAGTGACAGCGCACCGCCCTCCGACCCCGACCCTGCGGCAGCCCCGGCGGCCCGGGCAGCCGAGACATCGAGCGCACCAGTCACCGGGTGGGAGGTCGTCGCCATCCCCGGTGCGTCGGCCGCCACCGTCGACCCACCGTCAGTCGACGAAGAGCCCCCCGCCCTCGACGACGCCGACGCACCGCCCGACGACGACGCAGACGAATCCGCCGACGACCTCCCCTCACCCCCGCCACCCCCCGTCCACCCCGCCGAGGCCGCCGGCCGACAGCGCTACGGAGAGTCAGTC
>JAOASR010000113.1:5669-8298 GCA_030158585.1 Microcella sp. | reverse complement strand
AGCTGTCTTCGTTGAGGTCCATGCGCACGAGCACGTAGCTGGGGATGCGCACGCGGTTGACGAGCTTGCGCTGGCCGTTCTTGATCTCGACCACGTCCTCCATGGGGACCTGCACCTCGTGGATGCTCTCCTCCATGTTCATCGAGACGCGGCGGTTCTCGATGTTCGACTTCACGCGCTTCTCGAAGCCCGCGTACGAGTGCACGACGTACCACTTGCCGGGCTTGACGCGCAGCTCGCGCTTGAACTCGTCGTAGGGGTCGACCTCGGCCGGCTCCTCGTCGGCGGCCTCGGCCGCGTCTTCCTCGGCCTCGTCGTCGGTCGCCTCGGCGGCGGCCTCGGCCTCGTCGGCCGAGTCGATGTCGAGAGCGTCGTCGACGATCGCGTCGGCCTCGGGGTCGACGGCCGTCTCGAGCGCGTCGAACAGGTCGGCGAGGTCGGGCTCGTCCTCGTCGACGATGTGCATGGCCGTGTGCTCGGCGGCGTCGGCCGAGTGCTCGTCGGCCTCGAGGGTGTTGCCCTCCTGCGCCTCGTCCTCTTCAGAGGACTGCTCGGCAGCGGTCGCGAGGTCGATGTCGCGGCGGTGGTCGTCGGTCACTGGATCTCTTTCCGTTGGCAGTGCGATGGGGCGAAGCGGAGGGCGGGGGCGCTAACCGCCCGCGATGCCCGTTCCGTTGCCGAAGACGAACGACACGAGCGCTCCGAAGACGAAGTCGAGGCCCGAGACGAGCGCCATCATGATGATCACGAACACCAGCACGACGAGCGTGTAGGTGATGAGCTCGCGACGCGTCGGGGTGACGACCTTGCCGAGCTCGTTGAGCACCTGCCGGATGAACAGCGCGATGCGGCCGAACGGTCCGCGCTTCTCAGCGCGGTCCTTCCTGGCGTTCTCGACGATGTCCTCGTTGGGCTCGTCGACGGCGTTTCTTGCCACGTATCTCACTGCCTTCCAGCTGTCGCCGGGCCCTCGCGGACCCGTATCACCGAACCCGGGGCGCTCTGCTTCCAGAGCGCCCCGAGCCCGATCGATGTGCAGGGCGGACAGGACTCGAACCTGCAACCTGCGGTTTTGGAGACCGCTGCTCTACCAATTGAGCCACCGCCCTCGGCGGGGTCGAACTCGGGCATGCTTCACCACGGTCGGGTTCCGGGGAGTTCGCCAGAATGACGGCGCGGCAAAGCTTGGCAGAGTTCAACTACCTCGACCAGTGTAGGTGACGCTCAGAGTCGAGTCCAGCCGAGCCCCGGCCCGGGCATCCGCCGCGCTCTAGACTTCAGGCGTGACCGCCGACTCCTCTCGCATCTCTGCCCGCATCGCCGCGATCGCCGAATCCGCGACCCTCAAGGTCGACGCGAAAGCCAAGGCCCTCAAGGCCGCCGGCCGACCCGTCATCTCGTACGCCGCGGGCGAGCCCGACTTCGCGACGCCCGACCACATCGTCGAGGCCGCCGTCGTCGCCGCGCGCGACCCCAAGAACCACCGCTACACGCCCGCCGCCGGCCTGCCCGAGCTGCGCGAGGCCGTCGCCGAGAAGACGCTGCGCGACTCGGGGCTCGAGGTGAACCCCGGCCAGGTGATCATCACCAACGGCGGCAAGCAGGCGGTGTTCCAGGCCTTCGCGACGATCGTCGGCGAGAGCGACGAGGTGCTCCTGCCCGCTCCGTACTGGACGACCTACCCCGAGGTCGTGCGCCTCGCCGGCGGCGTGCCCGTCGAGGTCTTCGCCGGCAGCGACCAGAACTACCTCGTCACGGTCGAGCAGCTCGAGGCCGCTCGCACCCCGCGCACCAAGGTGCTGCTGTTCGTGAGCCCCTCGAACCCGACGGGCTCGGTCTACAGCCCCGAGCAGACGAAGGCCATCGGCGAGTGGGCCCTCGAGCACGGAATCTGGGTCATCACCGACGAGATCTACCAGGCCCTGACCTATGACGGCGAGCGGGCGATCTCGATCGTCGAGGCCGTGCCCGGGCTCGCCGACACGACGATCCTCGTCAACGGCGTCGCCAAGACCTACGCCATGACCGGCTGGCGCGTGGGGTGGATGGTCGGCCCGAAGGACGCGATCGCCGCGGCGTCGAACCTGCAGTCGCACCTCTCGTCGAACGTCGCCAACGTCTCGCAGCGCGCCGCGATCGCGGCGCTGACCGGCCCGCAGGATGCCGTCGCGACGATGCGCGAGGCCTTCGACCGCCGCCGGAAGCTCGCGGTCGCCGAGCTCAACCGCATTCCCGGCATGGTGACGCCGACCCCGACGGGCGCGTTCTACGTGTACCCCGACGTGACCGCGCTGCTCGGGCGGGAGTGGGGCGGCGTGACGCCCACGACCTCGCTCGAGCTCGCCGACCTCATCCTCGAGCAGGCCGAGGTCGCGGCGGTGCCCGGCGAGGCGTTCGGCCCCAGCGGCTACCTGCGCTTCAGCTATGCGCTCGGCGACGCCGATCTGCTCGAGGGCATCCAGCGCCTTCAGAAACTGTTCGGCACGCGCGACTAGCGCTTCTCTGCTCACGAGTAGAGGGCCCCGCACGCGGAGAGCGTGCGGTCGGGACGTGAACCGGATCGGGGTGTCGAGCACGCGCTTCGGCCCGGCGATTGTCTTGATTTGTGCGAACTCAACCCGACGTTTTG
>JAOASR010000113.1:0-5659 GCA_030158585.1 Microcella sp. | reverse complement strand
GCTTCTGTGCTCAGGAGTAGTGGGCCCCGCACGCGGACTGCGTGCGGGGCCCTCTACTGTCGTGCTCAGTGTTGGTGGCACTACTTCGCGGCGGCGTAGGCCTCGCGGATGTCGGCAGCGATGCGACCGCGGTCGCCCACGGGGTAGCCGTTGGCCTGCGCCCACTCGCGGATGGCCTGCGTCTCGGCGCTGCTGCCGGCCGAGGCGCGCTTGCGACCGGTCGAGCGGGCCGCGGCGGGTGCCGCCGAGCGGGCCGAGCTCGCTGAGCGGGCCTTCGAGATGAACGGCGCGAGAGCGTCGCGCAGCTGCGCGGCATTGGCGTTCGCGAGGTCGATCTCGTAGTGCTTGCCGTCGAGGCTGAACGAGACGGTGCCGCCGTCGCCCTGGCTGATGATGGTGCCGTCGAGGTCGTCGACGAGTTCGGTGGTGATGCGCTTCACGTAATGCTCCTTGAGTCGTGTGCTGATGTCACGGCCCCCCGCGACTCTGAATCGTGCGATTAATTCGCACCGCGCCGACCTATTGTCCGACGTGGGCGAGCATAAATGCCCGCCGAGGGTTCAGCGTAATGCTTTCCACAACCCGAATGGCAACTAATTCACGTGAATCTGATTCGTGTTGCCGATGAGAATCGTGAGCGATTTGTCGATGCCTTTGAGCTGGAGGAGTGCTCACTATTGCTCGGGACAGAACGCTCGTTTCCCGGTTCCCTCGGAGAGCAGGACAGAAGACGCGAGTACTCTGCCCCCGCAATTGCTAAAGGAGTTTGCGCTCGAGCGCCCAGGCCGTGAGCTCGTGCCGGGACGACAGCTGAAGCTTGCGCAGCACGGCGGAGACATGGGATTCGACCGTCTTCACCGAAATGAAGAGATCGGCGGCGACCTCTTTATAGGCGTATCCGCGAGCGATGAGACGCATGACTTCTCGCTCGCGCGCACTCAGCCGATCGAGTTCGTCATCATCGGACGCCTGCTCTCCGGCGACGGCGCCGAAAGCGTCGAGCACGAAACCCGCGAGACGCGGAGAGAACACCGCGTCACCGCTCGCCACCGCGTCGATCGCGCGCGCGACCTCGGCCCCCGACGAGCCTTTAGTGATGTATCCCCGCGCTCCGGCTCTAATGACGCCCACGACATCTTCGGCCGAATCGCTCACGCTCAGGGCGAGAAAGCGCACGCGGTCGAGCAGAGCGGCACTCGACCGGATGACCTCGGCGCCGCCGCCGCCGGCGCCTCCGGGCAGGTGCACGTCGAGCAGCACCACCTCGGGCTCGAGCTCGGCGATGAGCGCGATTGCCTCGTCGACGGTCGCCGCCTCACCCACGACCTCGAGCCCGTCGCCGAGGTCGGCGCGCAGACCCGAGCGGAAGATCGAGTGGTCGTCGACGATGAGCACTCTCATGCGGGCACCTCGCGGGTCGAGTCGGCAGGGCCGGGCGCGGACGGGTCGGGCTCGGACGTGTCGGGCGCGGGCGCGTCGGCGGTGAGCGGGAGGTGCAGAGCGACCTCGGTGCCGGAGGCGAGGCGCGTGACCGTGGCCGAGCCGCCGTGGCGCGCCATGCGGCGGACGATCGACTCGCGCACTCCCAGCCGGTCGGCCGCGATCGCAGCGGGATCGAAGCCGGGGCCGCGGTCGCGCACCCAGAGCTCGAGGGCATCCGCCCGCAGCTCGACGTAGACGCTCACCTCGCCGCCCGCGTGGCGCGCCGCGTTGAGCATCGCCTCGCGCGCCGCCGCGAGCACCGCGGGGAAGTCGCGGCCGGTGAAGTCTCCGGTCGTGACGACGTCGAAGCGCGCGGGGTGCTGCAGCTCGATCTCGAGCGCGGCCTGCCGCAGCTGCGCGGCGAAGTCGGCGTCGCTCGGCTTCGTGCCGGCGAAGAGCCAGTCGCGCAGCTCGCGCTCCTGCGCGCGGGCGAGGCGGGCGACCTCACTGCCGGGCTCGGCGCGGTTCTGGATGAGCGCGAGCGTCTGCAGCACGCTGTCGTGCAGGTGGGCGGCGACCTCGGCCCGGCTCTCTTCGCGCACGCGGGCCGAGCGCTCGGAGAGGAGTGTCGACCAGAGACTCACGAGCACGGGAGCGACGAACACGGCCGTGCCGCCGACGATCATGATGAGCGCCACGATGGCCGTGGTCGCACCCGGGTTGGCGCTCAGCACGATGAGGGCGGTGACGATGAGGCCGCCCGCGGCGAGCGAGCGCACGACGACGCCGTACCGGGCGCTGCGGCCGGGATCATGCCGGTCGAGCAGCAGGCTCCAGCCGACGGATGCCCCCGCGAGCACCAGGGTCGTGAACGCGGCATCGACGGGGTCGGCCCGGTCGCTCGTCACCGCGGCGACGATCGTGACGAGCCCGGCGACCGCGGAGGCGATGAGGAGCAGGAGCGCGCCGGGAACGCGGCGGCGGATGGCGAGGGGCGCATCCACCCGCACGGGGACGGGAGCGTCACCGGGGTTCTCGCCGCGCACGGGCGTGAGCGCCCAGAGCCAGAGGTAGAGGAAGGCGCCCGCGCCGCCGACGAGCGTGCCGACGATGAGCAGGAACCGCACGCGGGCCCGCGGCCACCCGAGGTGATCGGCGAGCGCCGTCGAGACGCCGCCGAGCAGCACGTCGCGCGGGCGCGCGAGCGGCGGGCGCTCGAGAACGGTGGTCACGTCGCCAGTCAAGCACTCGCGCCGCGGCCCGGGGACTCCCGCAGCAGAAGATCGGGGGTCGATCAGGGTCAACCCCGATAGCGGGCGGAGGCGGTGGAGCGCGAGCATCGACTCATGACCGATCCGACCCCTCCTGCCGGGGCGCCTGACGCCCCACCGCCCCCTGCCGCACCCGCGGCCGGCACCGCGACCGACGCCCCCGCGGGCGCCCCCACGGGCAGCGCTCGCTTCTTCACCTGGCTGCGCTCGCTCAACCTGACTCGCGAGCCGGGCTGGCTCGGCGGCGTCGCCTCGGGTATCGCCCTGCGACTGCGCATCGACCCCCTGCTCGTGCGCGGCATTCTCGTCGTGCTCGCGATCCTCTCCTTCCCCGTCGCGCTCGTCTACGCGCTGGCCTGGGCGTTCCTGCCCGACCACACCGGCAAGATCCACGCCGAAGAGGTCTCGCGCGGCCGAGTCGAGTCGGGCTTCATCGGCGCGGCCGTGCTGTTCGGCATCGCCCTGCTGGGGCTCGGCGACGGCGGCCCGTGGTTCTGGGGCGACATCGACGGCTGGGATGGCGGCTGGATGCACGGCTCGCCTGGCATGGCGTTCGCCGCGATCGCCTCGCTGTTCTGGACGATCCTCGTCGTCGGCGGTCTCATCTGGCTGGTCGTGTGGCTCGTGCGCCGGTCGAAGAGCTCGGCCGCGACGCCGGCGCAGGGCGCGCCCGGCGCGACGTTCGTCGCCGGCGCGAGCGCAGCATCCGCCACCACGACAGCGGCAGCCACGGCGAGCGCTGCTGACGCGACGGCCACCGCACCGATTCCCGGCACGGTCGCCGACAGCGACATGGATGCCTGGCGCGCCCAGCAGAACGCCGACCGGGCCCAGCGCGACGCCTTCGTCTCCGCGGACGAGGCCGCCCGCCGGCAGGCGGAGGCCGACCGCCTCGCGGCCGAGCGCCGCGCCCGCCTCGCCGAGGTCGAGAAGCAGCGCGCTCTGCGACGCCGTACGCGCTCGCACCCGCTCTACTCGGTCGCCGCGATCGGGCTCGCGCTCGTGGCCGGCGCGATCACGACCCTTGTGCTCGGCGGCACGGAGGTCGAGCGCGGCGACGTCGTGATCGGATTCGCCGTCGCTCTCGGCGTGCTCGGCGCCGCGATCGTCATCAACGGCGTGCGCGGCAAGCGCTCGGGAGGCTCGACGGGCGCGGCGATCATCGTGCTCATCGGTCTGAGCATCGCGAGCATCTCGCCCGGCGCCGGCAGCGGTCTGCGCATCGTCGGCTCGGGCGACTACTCGCCGGTCTTCAGCGACGACGCGGATCAGTCGTTCGTCGTCGGCGCCGGCGCGACCCGCATCGACCTCAGCGACTACTGGGACGGCACGCGCGCCGGCTCGGACCTCGAGGGCACCATCACGGTGGTCTCGGGTGCCGGCGACGTCATGATCGACCTGCCCGATGAGGGCTCGGTCGAGTGGGAGATCATCTCGGGCGCGGGCGACGCCGTCTTCGTGAACGGCGACGACAGCGGCAGCAGCATCCCCCGCGAGGGCGGGTTCTCCGCCACCGGCGAGACCGAGCGCACGCTGACCCTCGAGGTCATCGCGGGCGCCGGCGACATCCTGTTCAGCACGGAAGGAATGGACCGATGAGCACCGACAGCACCTCTGCCACCCGGGTCGAGCTCGAGCCCCTGCGGCCGCGCGTCGCGACGATCGTGTGGGGCACGATCCTGCTCGGCATCGCCGCTCTCGCCGCCCTCGGCGAGCTCGGCTGGCTCGACGAGCTGCCCAACGGGGCGCTGCCGATCATCCTCGTCGCCGGCATCGGCGGGCTGCTCGTCGTCGGCGCCATCATCGGCGCGCTCAGCGCCAGCGGTCGCCGCGACGGCGACGACCAGACGAACCTGAACGTCTGACAGTTGTCGCGCACCTCGACGACCGACAGAGTGGTCGCATGACCAGCCCTGAGTCGGTCGTCGAGGTGCGCGAGCTGCGCAAGACCTACGGCGACACCGACGCCCTCGACGGCGTCTCCTTCGACATCCGCCGCGGCGAGACCTTCGCCCTCCTCGGCCCGAACGGGGCCGGCAAGTCGACCGCCATCGAGATTCTCGAGGGCTATCGCCACCGCACCTCCGGCGAGGTGAGCGTGCTCGGCCGCGACCCCGAGAAGGCAGGCCTCGACTGGAAGGCCCGCCTCGGCATCGTGCTGCAGAGCTCGGGCGAGTCGGGCGCCGTCACGGTGCGCGAGCAGCTCGCCCACTTCGCCGCCCTCTACCCGAACCCGCGCGACGTCGACGAGGTCATCGCCGCGGTCGGGCTCGAGGCGAAGGCGGGCGCCCTCATCCGCACCCTGTCCGGCGGCCAGCGGCGCCGCGTCGACGTCGCGGTCGGCATCGTCGGCCGCCCCGAGCTGCTCTTCCTCGACGAGCCCACGACGGGCTTCGACCCGGAGGCACGGCGCGAGTTCTGGCAGCTCGTGCGCCAGCTGCAGGACGAGGGCACGAGCATCCTGCTCACCACGCACTACCTCGACGAGGCCGCCCAGCTCGGCGACCGGGCGGGCGTCATCGCGAAGGGCCGCATGGTCGCCCTCGCGCCCATCGACGAGCTGGGGGGCGCGGATGCCCGGGTGCCCGTCGTGCGCTGGCTCGAGAACGGCGCCCTGCGCGAGGAGCGCACGCAGACCCCCGGCACGGTCGTCGCTTCTCTCGTCGCCCGGCTCGGCGCGGAGCCCGAGTCGCTCGAGGTCGTCAGGCCGAGCCTCGAAGACGTGTACCTGTCGCTCGTCGGCCGCGAGCACGCCGACGATCTTGCGCCCGTCGAGACCGAGACGGGGGCCCACGCATGACCGCCGTCGAATCGCGACGCTCGTCGGGCGACCTCGGCTCGCCGATCACGCGCGCCCTGCGCCTCGGCGCGCTGCGCATCGGCTACGAGGTGCGCGCCTACTTCCGGCAGGGCGACACGGTGTTCTTCACCTTCCTCTTCCCCGTCGTCATGCTCACGATCTTCTC
>JAOASR010000112.1 GCA_030158585.1 Microcella sp. | reverse complement strand
TCGTCGAGGTGCTCGCCCAGCGCGGGCTGCTGCGCGTCATCTGCGGCACCGACACCCTCGGCGTCGGCATCAACGTGCCCATCCGCACCGTGCTCATCACGGCGCTCAGCAAGTACGACGGCGTGAAGATGCGGCAGCTGAGCGCGCGCGAGTTCCACCAGATCGCGGGGCGCGCAGGCCGGGCCGGCTATGACACGGCGGGGCTCGTGGTCGTGCAGGCTCCCGATCACGAGATCGAGAACCACCTCGCCACGACCAAGGCGGGGGATGACCCGAAAAAGAAGAAGAAGATCGTGCGCAAGGCCGCGCCGGCCGGCTTCGTGACGTGGAGCGAGACGAGCTTCGAACGCCTCGTCGGCGGCGCGCCCGAGCCGCTCGAGAGCCGCATGCAGGTGAGCGCCGCGATGCTCATCAACCTCATCGCCCGCGGGGGAGAGGTCTTCGACAACGCCCGCGCGCTGCTCACCGACAACCATGAGACTCCGCAGCGGCAGCGCGAGCTCGTGAAGCGCGCGCTCGGCATCGCGAAGACCCTCGTGCGCGCGGGCGTCGTGGTGATCGACCGGGGCGACGGCGGCGCGACGGGCGCCGACGGACGCGAGCCCGCGCCGAGCATCCGCCTCACCGTCGACCTGCAGCCGAACTTCGCCCTCAACCAGCCGCTCAGCCCGTTCGCGCTCGCCGTCATCGAGCTGCTCGACCCCGACGAGACGCAGGCCGCGGGCCGAGACTCCACCGGCTCGCACACGGGCGGCGTCGGCACCGGCCACTACGCGCTCGACGTCGTGAGCGTCATCGAGGCGACCCTCGAGAACCCGAGGCCGGTGCTCAGCCAGCAGCAGTTCAAGGCGCGCGGCGAGGCGATCGGCGCGATGAAGGCCGAGGGCATCGCGTACGACGAGCGCATGGAGCTGCTCGAAGAGGTCGAGCACCCGCAGCCGCTCGGCGAGCTGCTGCGCGAGGCGTTCGAGACGTTCGCGGCGAGCCAGCCGTGGATCCGCGACGTCGAGCTCAAGCCCAAGAGCGTCGTGCGCGACATGTTCGAGCGCGCCATGACCTTCAGCGAGTACGTCAGCTACTACGGCATCGCGCGCAGCGAGGGGCTGCTGCTGCGCTACCTCTCCGACGCCGATCGCGCGATTCGCCAGACGGTGCCCGACGAGGCGAAGACCGAAGAGCTGCGCGACATCATCGCGTGGCTCGGTGAGCTCGTGCGTCAGGTCGACTCGAGCCTGCTCGACGAGTGGGAGAAGCTGTCGAACCCGCAGCCCGACGATGGCGCGCCGGTCATCCCGCCCCCGCCGCCGTCGGTGCTCACCAACCGGCGCGCGTTCATGGTGCTCGTGCGCAACGAGCTGTTCCGTCGGGTGCAGCTCGCCGCCCTCGAGCGCGACGACGAGCTCGAGACGCTCGACCCGCAGGCAGGTTGGCCCGACGCGCTCGACGCCTACTTCGCCGACCACGAGTCGATCGGCACGGGCGGGGCGGCGCGCAGCCCGTCACTGCTGCAGCTCGATGAGAACCCGGCGGATGCTCCCGGCACGTGGAGCGTGCGTCAGGTCATCGACGACCCGGCCGGCGATCACGACTGGGGCATCGACGCGGTCGTCGACCTGGAGGAGAGCGTCGAGCAGGGAGTCGCGGTCGTGCGGGTCGAGGGGCTTCGGCGCCTCTAGCGCTCAGCTCGCCTGATCGAGGCGCCCGAGCATCGTCCACACCGTGCGCGTGAGCGGCGGGTGGTCGAGCGCGATCTGGCGCAGCAGCCGGTAGTCGCGGGCGGGGCTCGGGCGGCGCTCGTCGTCCTCGCGGATCAGCTCGGCCCTGAGCATCCACACCACGAGCTCATCGACAGTCGGAAGCTCCTCCATGAACTCCCACGGGTCCTCGCCCTCGCGCAGGCGCTCCCAGACGACGGTCTGCAGCTCGTCGTTGGCCTCGGCGCGCAGCACCTCGAGGCTCGCACCGCGGCGGCGCGACGGCGACGGACCGGACGAACGACTCACCCCTCGACCCTACGTCGAGGCCGCTGGGGGGCGGCAAGCAGGGGAGAGGCCGGGCGCGTCGGGCAAGCGGTGCGGCGCGCCCGGCCAGCGGGTTCGGGTAGTGCCGCGCGCGGGGGCGCGAGGCGGGGTGCCCGGGCGCTGTCGCGCGCGAGGCGGGGGCCCCGGCGCTGTGGCGCGCGAGGCGGGGGATGCCCGGGCGGGGAAGCGCGCCGGGCGCGGGAGTCAGGGCAGCAGCGTCGGCAGCGCGGCGAGCGTCTCGGGCGAGAAGAACCACCACGCGGCCATCACGAGCGCCTGCACGAGCACCCACGTGAAGAGCGGCCACGGGGCGGCGCCGGTCGCGCGCGACACCTGCACGCCGCGCACCGCGAGGTACACCGGCGGTGCGATGAGGGCGAGACCCCACGGGGCGGTCGAGAGGTGGCCGTCATCGCCGAGAGCGCGGGCGTCGCGCGCGGCGAGAGCGGCGTAGAGCACGAACGGCAGGCCAAGAAGGGCGGCCGTCGACGAGAACGGCGCGTACGACGGCAGGCCCGTGATCGCGTAGTAGACGGCGGCGGCGTGCATGATCGGCAGCAGCGCGAAGAGCCAGATGGCGCTCGTGTGCACGCGGGTCGCGAAGGTGTCGGCCATCTTGGGGCGAGCGGCGGGCGCGACGTACGCGTCCTGGAACTCGGCCGGCACGACGTCGGAGTACATGACGTCGGGCGAGAACACGGTCGCGGCCGAGACACGCGGCAGCTCGTCCCACGTCGGGCTCGACGAGGTGACGATCGTGTGCAGCGGCATGAGCTGCGCGATGCGGGCCGACTCGCGCGCCGTGGGCGTCGCGGCCGAGCCGTGAATGGTGACGGGGCCGGTCGGCGACGACACGACGCTCGTCATGAGCGGCTCGGCCACGTCGGCGACGACGGCGACGGACGCGGTGTACTCGGTCCACTTATCGCCGTCCCACCAGCGACGCTCGTCGCCGGTGCGGCTCAGTGGATCCGGGTACCAGCCCGCGGGCACGCGGGACGGTGCAGTGATGGTCACGATGTTTCCCCCAGGTATGTCTTCCGGTCCCCCGACCGGAGTGGAACCCTGACCCGCACGGATGTGCAGGCTGCTGTCGCGCTGATTCGGGTTCCACGCGACTGGTGCTGCTGATATTCGATTGCGGTTCCTGCTGGCGACTCTAGGTTCTCGGGGGCTCCGCAGGAAGAGCACGAACCTGGCTCATGTTCGTTATTCGACCAGGCTGTAGATGCCCCAGTCGTCGACCTGCCAGGTGATCCAGCCATTGGCGCGCTGGAGGCTGACCGTCGGGAAGAAGGTCGCACCGTCGGCGCTCGTGGCCTCGCAGCGGAACTGCTGACCGATGAACAGCGGCGGGTTGTTGGCGCACGACACCTCGGCCGGCGAGCCGAGCGTGCTGAGGCTCAGCTCGATCGAGTTCGCGGCCTCGTTGGCGAAGACCTGCGGAACGGCCGAGATCAGCAGACCGGGCACAGCAACGATCGCTCCGACCTGCAGACCGACGAGCAGCAGGAACACGGCGGCGGGTGCGAAGCCGGCGCCCGAGTAGCGGGCGAGGCTCACGGCGCGCACGACGAGGTACACCGGTGCGCCCAGGATCGACCACCACCAGGCGGCCGGCCGGTCGATGCCGCGTCGGCGCAGCGAGCGCTGGTCGAAGAAGGCGAGCGCGATGACGATCGGAATCGGGACGACCCAGATCGCGGTGATGATCGGCAGGTCGAGACCGCTCGTGAAGGCGGCGACGACGAGCAGGCTCATGAGCAGCTGCAGCATCGGGAGCAGGGCGATGGCCCAGGCGGCTCCCGTGTGCACGTGCGGCACGGGGCCGGGCGCACCCGGCATCATGACGCCTCGGCGCATGGCCCCGACCGGTCCGTCGGCGACGTAGGGCACGTACTGCGGTGCGCCCGGAGCCGAGCCCCAGCCGGCGGCGCTGCCCGACCCGGGGGCCGAGTTGTAGCGTGCGGCCGACGGGTGCTGCGGGGCCGAGTCCTGGAAGAGGCCGTGCTGCGCGTAGTACGGGCTCGCGCCCCACTGCTCCTGCGGGTGCGGGGCGCTCGTCTGCGGAGCCGAGTACTGACTCGCCGAGCGCGCGGCGTACGGGTCGCCGGCGCCGTAGGGCTGCCAGCCGCCGCCCGCGGGCGCGCCGGGCACCGAGCCGGGCGAGGAGTGGTTGACGGCGCTCGAGGCCGAGACGGGGCCGGGCGCGTTCGTGGGCTGCTGCTCGCGCGGCTCCTGCATCGGAATCCACTGCGCGTCGCGCATCGCCGACTCGCTCGTCGGGATGTCGAAGCCGGGGTAGCTCGGCGCGGCCTGCTGCGCGGCCTGCTGCGCGGCGGGCTGCTCGGGCTGGGTCTGCTGAGGCGCGGCCTGCGGGGCCGCGGCCTGCGGAGCCGCCTGAGGCACCGCTTGAGGAACCGCCTGGGGCACGGCCTGGGGTGCAGCCTGCTCGGGCGCGGCGGTCGCCGTCGCGAACGGAGCGGGCTCGAAGGCGGCGGGTGCGACGACCGGCTCGGCGACGATGACGGGCTCGGCTTGGGCTGCGGGAGGCTCGACATCCGGCTCGATGAGCGCGGGCATCGACTCGGTGGTCGGCGCGGGCAGCGCCTTGAGAACGTGGGCGAGAGGGCGGTCGACGACGCCATCGCCGGCATCGGTCGCCGACTCGGCGCTGCGGCGCGAGCGGCGCGTGGGCAGCTCGTCGTCGGCGAAGGTCGTGGGCGCGGGCTGAGCCACCATCGGCTGCCGGGCGTCAGAGACGTGCTCGGTCCAGGCGTGGTTGTCCCACCACCGCAGCTGCGGCAGCCCGAGCGGGTCGGGGTACCAGCCAGCCGGCACCCGCCCGTATTCGTCCTCCGACACCGTTCTGCCCCCTCATCAGGCCGGACCCCTCGCCGGCTGGGTTCAGTGTATGGGTCGGTCCACCCCATAAGGGAGGGTTCGTCAGCCCCCAGAGTGGGTGTACCCCTGTTGGGGGACGAGATCGCTCACTTTCGCCCCGCAGCCCCGAGAACACGCGGATGCTGCGCTCTCGCGAGCCCCGCCCGACCTTCTCAGGGCAGGGGTGCGAGGGCCTCGTCGAGCCACCGCCGACCGCGATCGGCGCGCCCCGGCTCGGCGACGAGCGTCGGGCCGTCGATCCATCCCGTCGCGACGCGCAGCCCGTGCAGGGCGCTGAGCACCCAGAGCTCGCAGCCGGCGAGGTCGTCGGGCCGGGCATCCGCCGCTTCGATCGCCACCCCGTCGCGCGCTGCCGCCTCGAGGATCAGCGCGGTCGTCACGCTCGGAATGCGCGCGAGTGCGGGGCTCGGCTGCACGAGGGTGCCGCGGGGGCTCCACCAGAGCAGGCCCGAGTAGGCGCCCTCGACGATGAGGCCGTCGTCGACGATGATCGCCTCGCCCGCGCCGAGCGGCTGCACGGCCGTGCGCAGGCGCTGCAGCGCGTCGAGATCGGGGCCCTTCGTGAGCGGCTGCGTGCGCGGGTCGTGCGGCGCGGTCGCGACGACGACCTCGCGGGCGGTCGGGGGCGTCGGACGCAGGCGCAGGCTGAGCCCGGTCGCGGGCGCGCTCGCGTTCGCGGTCCCGGTCGCGTTCGTCGTCGTCTCGAGAGGCGAGCGGATGCCACGGGCCCGCAGCTCGACGCGGGGAAACCCGTCGCCCCCCCGGGGCAGAGCGGCGACGACCTGCTCGAGAAAGCCGTCGACGTCGTCGCGATACGGGCGCACGGAGGCCGCGAACCGCGCGAGGTGCCGCTCGAGCCCGCGCACGCGGCCGTCGATGACGCGCCACGAGTCGGCCGCGAGCAGGGCACCGGCGCTCACGTCGCACCAGTCGACGCTCGTCCACAGGGAGGTGGGGTCGGAGGTTCCGCGCCAGTGCAGCAGCCCCTCGTCGGGCCCGGCACTCGCGCTCATAGGATCAGGGTATGCGTCACGGGCTCCTGCGGCACCGGCTCGCGCCCGCGGCCGACGGCGCCGCGGGTGAGCTCGCCGAGCGCATCGCTCTCGCGCTCTCAGCCGCCGCGCCCGGCGCCGATCTCGTGTGGCTCGACTCGGGCGTCGGCGCGCAGTCGGGGCGCTCCTTCCTCTCCGTCGACGGGCGGCGGGTCGTGCTCGATCCGGGCGAGCGCGTGCTGACGCAGCTGCGGTCGGCGCTCGACGCGCTGCCGGCGATCGCGCCGTCCTGTACCGCAGACGCCGACGCCGACGCCGACGCCGCCCCACCCCTCGGCCTCGTCGGCTGGTTCGGCTACGAGCTGCGCGACGAGACGATGGGGATGCCCGCTCCGGCCACGCCCGATGCTCACCGCGCCTCCTGGCTGGCCGTCGATCGCGGGCTCGCGCTCGACCACGCGACGGGCGACGTCGACCTCGTGGCGCTCGACGCCGACGGCACGGGGGAGTGGAGCGGCGAGCTCGACGAGTGGCGGCAGCGCATGGTCGCGCTCGTCGACGGCGCGCGCCGAGCATCCCTCTCGCCCCCGCCGGAGGCCGCCCCGCGCGCGGTGCGCTGGCGCGACGACGACGCCCGGTACGCCGAGCTCGTGCGGAAGTGCCAGGCGGCGATCCGCGAGGGCGAGGCGTACCAGCTGTGCCTCACCTCGCACGCGACCGTCGACGACCCGGGCGACCCGCTCGAGCTCTATCGACGCGTGCGGCGAGCGAGCCCCGCCCACCACGGGGCGCTCCTGCGCATCGGCGAGTCGACGCTCGTGAGCGCGAGCCCCGAGACGTTCCTGCGCGTCGAGTCCGCGGCCGACGGCGACGGCCTCGTCGCACGCACGCGACCGATCAAGGGCACGCGACCGCGCGGCGCCGAGCCGGCCGCCGATGCCGCCCTTGCCGCCGAGCTCGCCGCGAGCGAGAAGGAGCGCGCCGAGAACCTCATGATCGTCGACCTCATGCGCAACGACCTCGCGCGCGTCAGCCGGGTCGGCTCGGTCGTCGTGACGGGCCTGCTCGAGATCGAGACGTACGCGCACGTGCACCAGCTCGTCTCGACGGTCGAGGGTCGCCTGCGGGCAGGGCTCGACGCGGTCGACGTGATCGCGGCGTGCTTTCCGGCCGGGTCGATGACGGGCGTGCCCAAGCGCCGCGCCATCGAGCTGCTCGCCGCGTGGGAGGGGGCGCCGCGCGGCGTCTACTCGGGCGCGTTCGGGTACCTCGGCGCCGACGGCTCGGCCGACCTCGCCATGGTGATCCGCAGCATCCTCGTCGAGAACGGGGTGGCGACCGTCGGCGCGGGCGGCGGCATCACCGCGCTCAGCGTGCCGGAGGAGGAAGTCGCCGAGATGCGCCTCAAGGCCCGGGTGCTGCTGCGCGCGCTCGGCGTGAGCGAGGCGGATGCTCGGTCAGGGTCGCCCGTCACCTCGCGAGCACGCGCCGGGCATCCAGCGCACCCCCAGTAAGCTCGGACGAGTGACCGAGAACCGCCAGCACGACCGCGCCGCTGCCGACCGAACTTCTGACGACCGCGCTGAGAACGACTACGACTTCCGTCGTCTCGAGGCCCACTGGAGCCCGATCTGGGACGACCTCGAGCCCTTCTCGGTCGACGACCCTCACGACCCGCGGCCGCGCAAGTACGTGCTCGACATGTTCCCGTACCCCTCGGGCGACCTGCACATGGGTCACGCCGAGGTCTACGCGCTCGGCGACGTCGTCGCGCGGTACTGGCGTCAGCAGGGCTTCCAGGTGCTGCACCCGATCGGCTGGGACTCGTTCGGTCTGCCCGCCGAGAACGCCGCGATCAAGCGCGGCGTCGACCCCCGCGGCTGGACGTACGACAACATCGCGCAGCAGAAGGCCTCGATGAAGAGGTACGCGGCGTCGTTCGACTGGACGCGCGTGCTGCACACCTCCGACCCCGAGTACTACCGCTGGAACCAGTGGCTGTTCCTGAAGATGTACGAGAAGGGCCTCGCGTACCGCAAAGACAGCTGGGTCAATTGGGATCCGGTCGACCAGACCGTGCTCGCGAACGAGCAGGTGCTGCCCGACGGCACGTCCGAGCGCTCGGGCGCCGTCGTGGTGAAGAAGAAGCTCACGCAGTGGTACTTCAGGATCACCGACTACGCCGATCGCCTGCTCGACGACCTCAACCAGCTCGAGGGCTCGTGGCCGTCGAAGGTGCTCACGATGCAGCGCAACTGGATCGGCCGCTCGATCGGCGCCGATGTCGACTTCGTCATCGAGGGCCACCACTCGCCGGTCACCGTGTTCACGACGCGCCCCGACACCCTCTTCGGCGCGACCTTCATGGTCGTCGCCCCCGACAGCGACCTCGCCGCCGAGCTCGCC
>JAOASR010000111.1 GCA_030158585.1 Microcella sp. | reverse complement strand
GAGGAAGATCTGGCCGTCGGTGATCGAGATCACGTTGGTCGGGATGTACGCCGAGACGTCGTTGGCCTTCGTCTCGATGATGGGCAGACCCGTCATCGAGCCAGCGCCGAGGTCGTCCGAGAGCTTGGCGCAGCGCTCGAGCAGACGGGAGTGCAGGTAGAAGACGTCACCCGGGTAGGCCTCGCGCCCCGGAGGACGACGGAGGATGAGCGACACGGCGCGGTAGGCCTCGGCCTGCTTCGACAGGTCGTCGAAGATGATCAGGACGTGCTTGCCGCCGTACATCCAGTGCTGGCCGATGGCCGAGCCGGTGTAGGGGGCGAGGTACTTGAAGCCCGCGGGGTCGGAGGCGGGAGCGGCGACGATCGTCGTGTACTCCATGGCGCCGGCCTCTTCGAGCGCGCCCTTCACAGCCGCGATCGTCGAGCCCTTCTGGCCGATCGCGACATAGATGCAGCGCACCTGCTTCGAGACGTCGCCCGACTCCCAGTTCGACTTCTGGTTGATGATCGTGTCGATCGCGATCGCGGTCTTGCCGGTCTGGCGGTCGCCGATGATGAGCTGACGCTGGCCGCGGCCGACGGGGATCATCGCGTCGATGGCCTTGATGCCGGTCTGCAGGGGCTCGTGCACGCTCTTGCGCTGCATGACGCCGGGCGCCTGGAGCTCGAGGGCACGACGGCCCTCGGACGCAATCTCGCCGAGGCCGTCGATCGGGGCACCGAGCGGGTCGACGACGCGGCCGAGGTAGCCGTCGCCGACGGGGACGGAGAGGACCTCGCCCGTGCGAGTGACCTCCATGCCCTCGACGATGCCGGTGAACTCGCCGAGGATGACGACACCGATCTCGTTCTCGTCGAGGTTCTGGGCGAGACCCAGCGTGCCGTCGGCGAAGCGGATGAGCTCGTTCGCCATGACGCCCGGGAGGCCCTCGACGTGCGCGACGCCGTCACCGGCGTCGGTGACGCGACCGACCTCGGTCGCGACCGCTGCGCCGGGAGCGTAGCCCTTGGCGAAGTTCTTCAGCGCGTCGCGGATCTCGTCCGGGCTGATCGTCAGTTCTGCCATGTTCTTCCCTTTTCGTTCGAGCCCGATTCGGGCCCGTTCTGGTGTGACGGCGAAGGCCTAGCCGGCCAGCCGGAGCTTGAGTTCGGTCAGTCGGGCCGCGACGCTGCCGTCGATGACCTCGTCGCCGACCTGGACGCGCACGCCGCCGATGACGGCGGGGTCGACGACCTGGTCGAGCGTGAACGCCCGACCGTAGCGGCGCTGCAGGCTCGCGCCGATCGCCTCGCGCTGAGCCTCGGAGAGGGGCTGGGCGACGGTGACCGTCGCGACGCCCTTGCCGGCGGTGTCGGCCACGAGCTCGGCGCCGTGACGCACGAGGGCCCCGATGCGGCGGCCGCGCGGCTGCTGCACCAGGTGACCGGCGATGGCGACCGTCTGCGGGCTGGCCGAGCGACCGAGCAGGCTCTGCACGAGCGACAGCTTGGCTGCGGCATCGCCGCGCTTGCTGCCGATCGCGAGCTCGAGCTCAGCATCCGATGCGACGGCACGACCGAAGGCGAACAGCTCGCTCTCGACCGAGACCGAGGCGGGAGCCGATCGGGCGATCGTGCGGATGCCCACCTCTTCGATGCCGGCGAGAAGCTCGTCGCCCGACGACCAGCGGCTCGCGACCATGCCCTCGAGCAGGCCGCGGGCGACGGGAGACAGGCCGCCGAAGATCGCGCCGATGAGGTCGGCCTTCGCCGCGGGCGTCGCCGACGGATCGGTGAGCGCGCTCACGAGCTGCGGCGAGGAGCCGATCGTGCGCGCGGCGAGAAGCAGCTGCTCACCGGCGGCGAGATCGAGGCCCACGGTCGACGCGAGCGAGGCGCGCGCCGACTCGAGGGCGCTTCTCGTAGCTGAGCCCATGCCTACTTGGCCGCCTTCTCGGAGGCCTCGAGGTCGGCGAGGAAGCGGTCGACGATGGCCGTGGCCTTCTTGTCGTCGGTGAGCGACTCGCCGATGACGCCGCTCGCGAGATCGAGAGCGAGCGTGCCGACCTCGGCGCGCAGCGAGACGAGAGCCGCCTGGCGCTCGGCCTCGATCTGCTGCTGAGCCGTGGCGGTGATGCGCGCAGCCTCGGCGCTCGCCTGCTCCTTGAGGTCGGCGAGGATGGCGCCGCCATCGACGCGGGCCTGCTCGCGGATCTTCGATGCCTCGGCGCGGGCCTCGGCGAGGAGCTTGTTGTACTCCTCGAGCGCGGCCTTGGCCTCGGCCTGCGCCGACTCGGCCTGCTTGATGCCGCCCTCGATCTTGGCGCTGCGCTCATCGAGCGTCGCCTGCATGCGCGGAAGGACGACCTTCCAGAACACGAGGAGGACGAGCAGGAACGGGATGATCGAGTAGACGATGTCGTACCACGCCGGAAGAAGCGGATTGACCGTCTTCTCCGCCGCGATGGTGAGTGCCTCAAGCACGAGCGGATCCTTAGACGAAGATGAAGTAGGTCGCGATACCGATGAAGGCGAGCGCCTCGGTGAACGCGATACCGATGTACATGAGGACCGTCAGGCGGCCCTGGAGCTCGGGCTGGCGAGCGACCGACTCGATCGTCTTGCCGACAACGATGCCCACGCCGATGGCCGGGCCGATCGCGGCGAGGCCGTAGCCGACCGTCGCGATGTTGCCTTCGAGCTCAGCGAGAACAGTGTTTGCGTCCACGAGGGGTGTTTCCTTCCGTGTTGGATGAACCGGGCGGGAGCCCGGCCTAGTGCTCTTCCGCCAGCGCGAGCTGGAGGTAGACAGCGGTCAAGAGGGTGAAGACGTACGCCTGCAGAACCGAGACGAGGATCTCGAAGAAGGTGAACGCGACACCGAAGATCTGAGTGCCGACACCCGCGAGGATCCAGCCGCCGCCGAGGTCGGTCATGAAGAACGCCGAGGCGGAGAAGAACAGCACGAGCAGCAGGTGGCCGACGACCATGTTCATGAGGAGTCGGAGCGTCAGCGTGATCGGGCGCAGCACGAACATCGAGACGAACTCGATCGGCGTCACGATGATGTAGAGCGGCCACGGCACACCGGGCGGGAAGAGAGCGTTGCGCAGGAAGGCGCCGGGGTGCTTGCGCAGGCCCGCGTAGATGAACGCGATGTACGAGGCGATCGCGAGCACGAGCGGGAGGCCGATGACCGACGTTCCCGCGATGTTGATGCCCGGGATGATGCCCGTGAGGTTCATGAAGAGCACGAGGAAGAAGATCGTGGTCAGGAGCGGCAGGAAGCGACGGCCGTCTTTCTTGCCGAGCAGATCCTCCGCGATGTTGACGCGCACGAGGTCGAGACCCATCTCGATCGTTCCCTGGAAGCGACCGGGGACGAGCTGCATCTTGCGGGTGCCGAGCCAGAACACGAGGATCAGCAGCGCGACGATGACGAGCCGCAGGATCATGATGCGGTTGAGCTCGAAGGGCGTGCCCTCGAAGAGAACCGCGGGCGGGAAGAAGTCGAGGATCGACGGACCGGAGAAGCCTCCCTCGGAACCTTCTTCGGTCGCGAACGGGAGCAGGGGGATCAGGGCGGCAGCGCTCAGGGGAGTCTCCAGAATCGGGGCGGCACACGAGGTGCCGCGGCGATCGGCAATGCCTTCACCCTATCAAGGAATAGGGCCTTGACCGAATCGGCGTCGGGTTCGATGATGCGCACTCGGACGGCGCCGGGAGCGCGCACGGAGCGGTCAGGGCGAGTCGGGTGCGGGCAGGTCGCTCACGTACGGGATGCGCGCCCGCGAGACCGCGACGAGGTCGACCACGAGGCCGCCGAGGACGGCGATCACGAGCGTGACGAAGAGCACCGTCGGCTCGACGAAGGGCGCGTCGCGCAGCGTGAAGACGAGCACGAGGAAGAGAGCGAACTTCAGGAGCCAGGCGCCCAGCACGACCGCGAAGTACGCCGGCGACAGCAGGTCGCCCTTCGTGATGCGGTCGGCCAGCAGGATGCTCGCGGCCGTCACCGCGAGGAACAGGAAGCCCATGCCTGCGCCGATCAGGCCGCTCAGGAGGCCGGGCAGCTCGGCGACGAGCGCGCCGACGACGCTCGCGACGATCGCGATCGCGGCGCTCAGCGAGGCGCCGTAGATGAGCGACAGGCGCAGGGCGGGCGCGGCGGTCGAGCGGGGGCGGGGGGCGGGAGCGGTCACCGGGACTCCTCGGGCTGGCGGCGGGGGCGGGAGAGCGTGTCGAAGACGGGGTCGTTCTCGTCGAAGGTCGAGTCGATCGGCGGTGCGGCCGCGTCGAGCGGGTCGAAGCGCGCGAGCCGGCTGTCGGCATCGTGGCTCGACTGCGCTGCGGCCTCGGCGCGCTTGCGCTTGCTCAGCGGCGCGAGCGTGACCACCGTGCACGCGACGACGCCGAGGACGACCGCCGTGAGCGCCCACTGCCCCGGAACGAAGAGGAAGAGGAGCGTGCCGCCCGAGATCACGGCCGTCCACGAGTAGAAGATCAGCACGGCGTGGAAGTGCGAGTGGCCCATGTCGAGAAGCCGGTGATGCAGATGCAGACGGTCGGCGCTGAACGGCGACTTGCCCGCCCGCAGACGCCTGAGCACGGCGAGACCGAAGTCGAGCAGGGGCACGACGAGCACCGCGAAGGGCAGCAGCAGCGGGATGAAGGCGGGCAGGAGCTGGCTGCTGCCGACCGAGCCCGGGTCGATCTGCGACGTGACGGTGACGGTGGAGATGGCCATCAGCATGCCCACCACGAGCGCTCCCCCGTCGCCCATGAACATGCGCGCGGGGTGCCAGTTGAGGGGCAGGAACCCGGCGGTCGCGCCGAGCAGCACTGCCATGGTGAGGGAGGCGAGGTTGAAGGCTGACTGCGCGGTCTCGATCGACAGCAGGTAGCTGTAGATGAAGAAGACGCCGCCCGAGATGAGCGTGACCCCCGCCACGAGCCCGTCGAGGCCGTCGATGAAGTTGATGGCGTTCATGACGAGCACGATCGCGAGGACCGTGACCATGAGCGAGAGCGTCGGCGACAGCACCGTGATGCCGCCTTCGGGCCCGATCGGCAGCGACACGATCTGCAGGCTCGCCCACGCGAGGAATCCGGCGATGATGATCTGGCTCGCGAGCTTGGTCATCCAGTTGAGATCCCAGAGGTCGTCGGCCACGCCCACGACGAGCATGACGATCGCGGCGACGACGATCGCGAGGATCGGCAGCGGATCGGCGTAGACGCGCTCGAACCAGCTGATCTGCGACGCGACGGCGAGAGCGATCGCGACGCCGAGCACGATGCCGATGCCGCCCAGTCGAGGGGTCGGTCGCGTGTGCACGTCGCGGTCGCGGATGCCCGGATACAGCTTGAAGCGGTGACTCAGAGCCAGCACCGCCGCCCCGACGAGGAAGCTCGCGATCGCGGCGATGAGCGCGACGAGCACGTAGAAGGTCACGCGAGGCGCTCCGCGCCGACGACGCGGGCGATCTCCTCATCGGCGATGACGCCCTGGCGCACGATGCGCAGGCGACCCTCGGGGAGGTGAAGGCTCGTGGCGTCGACGATCGTCGAGCCGGGGTCGCGGGCCGGGTCGCTGGCGTCGCCGACCGGCCCGCCGTCGAGGTAGACCGCGACGCGGTCGCCGAGCATGTCGAGCGCCTCCTGCGCCGTGCGTGCGCCGGGCATCCCGCTGATGTTGGCGCTCGAGACGGCGAGAGGGCCGGTGTCGGCGAGCAAGTGCAGGGCGTGACGGTTGTCGGGCATGCGCAGCGCGACCGTGCCGCGCGTCTCGCCGAGATCCCACACGAGCGACTCGCGCGCCTCGACGATGACGGTGAGCCCTCCTGGCCAGAACTCGGCGACGAGCGCCTCGACCTCGGGAGGCACCGACTCGGCGAGAGCCGCGAGAGTCGGGATGCCCGGGATGAGCACCGGTGGAGGGGCGTCGCGACCGCGCTCCTTGGCGTCGAGCAGTCGCTGCACCGCCTCGGGGCGGAAGGCGTCGGCGGCCACCCCGTAGACCGTGTCGGTCGGCAGGACGACGAGCTCGCCCCGACCGATCGCCCCGCGCGCGGCCCGCAGGCCGGCCAGCAGCTCGGCCTCGACGGAGCAGTCGAACACGGTGGTCATGATGCGTTCATCGTAGTGGGGCATGCTTGGAGGGCCGCCGCTCGCGGCCTCTCCCCTCCCCCGCCGAACCGATCGGGATCTGACGCTCATGAGCCTGCTGTTCCTCTTCGACATGGACGACGTGCTGTACGACTACGACTGGCGCACGCGCATGGCCGACCTCACGGCGATCACGGGGCACGACCTGCACGAGCTGCGCCGCCGCTGGTGGATCAGCGGCCTTGAGTGGCAGGCCGAGGCGGGCACGCCGTCGACGCCCGACGCGTACCTCGCCGCGGTGAACGAGGCCATCGGTGCCGAGATCTCGGTCGAGGATTGGGTGCGCATCCGCTCGGAGGCCACGCAGCCACGACCCGCCGCCCTCGACGCCGTGCGGCGGGCGGGCGAGCTCGGCCGCGTCGCACTGCTCACCAACAACGGCATCCTCGTCCACGAGCACCTGCACGTCGTCGCGCCCGAGCTCGTGCCGATCATGGGCCGCGAGAACATGCACGCGAGCGCGGCGTTCGGTGCGCGCAAGCCCGACCCTCAGGTCTACGCGAACGCGCTCGCGCACTACGGCGTTGAGGCGCGCGATGCCTTCTTCACGGATGACCGGATCGAGAACATCGAGGGCGCCGCGTCGATCGGCATCACCGCGCACCTCTACCGCGACGCGGCCAGCTTGCTCGCCGCGATCGAGGAGTTCGCCTCCGAGGCCCAGGCGGCCTGACCTGGTTCGCTAGGCGCGGGCGGTCGTCGCCCGATCGCGGCCGAGCAGGTCGCGGTGGCACGCGACCGCCGTGAAGCCGTCGCCGCGGAGGATCGCCGCGATGTCGGCGGCCTGCAGCTCGCCGTGCTCGATCACGAGGGCGCCGCCCGGGCGCAGCAGGCGCAGGGCCGTTCTCGACAGCGCGCGCACGGCATCCAGACCATCGACACCGGAGTACAGCGCCGCGGGCGGATCGAACAGGCGCACCTCGGGGTCGCGCGGCACCGCATCCACCGGAATGTACGGGGGGTTCGAGGCGACGACGTCGACGAGGCCGTCGAGCTCGGGCAGCGCATCGGCGAGATCGCCCTCGACGAGGCGCACGCGACCGTCGCCGTGGCGCTCGATGTTGCGGGCGGTCCAGGGCAGAGCATCCGGTGATTTCTCGACCGCGACGACGCGGGAGTGCGGCACCTCCGTCGCCATCGCGAGCGCGATCGCGCCGCTGCCCGAGCCCAGGTCGACCGCGAGCGGCCCGGGGCTCGGCACGAGGGCGAGAGCGTCGATCGCGAACTGCACGACGAACTCGGTCTCGGGGCGCGGGGTGAAGACTCCGGGGCCGACGGCGAGCTCGAGCGAGCGGAACGGGGCGAGGCCCGTGATGTGCTGGAGCGGCTCGCGCGCGGCGCGACGCGTGATCGCCGCGCGGATGGCGGCCGCGGCATCGTCGGCGACCGCCGCACTGATGAGCGCGCGCGCCTGGACTGCCCCGCGCGAGAGGCCCAGCACGTGGCCGATGAGGAGGTCGGCGTCGACTTCAGGGGCGGGCACCCCCGCGGTCGCGAGCGCGTCGATCGCCTCGCGCCTCAGCGCGTCGATCGTGGTCATGAGCGGATGCCCGTGGCCGGGCTCAGGAGGCGTTCTCGCCGAGCGCGGCGAGACGAGCCTCTTCGTCGGCCTGGATGCACGACTCGATGACCGGACCGATCGCGCCGTTCATGACGGCGTCGAGGTTGTAGGACTTGTAGCCCGTGCGGTGGTCGGCGATGCGGTTCTCGGGGAAGTTGTACGTGCGGATGCGCTCCGAGCGATCCATCCCGCGGATCTGGCTCTTGCGGGCATCGCTCGCAGCGGCGTCGATCTCCTCCTGCTGCTTGGCGAGGATGCGCGCGCGGAGGACGCGCATGGCGGCCTCGCGGTTCTGGATCTGGCTCTTCTCGTTCTGCATCGACACGACGATGCCCGTGGGGAGGTGCGTGATGCGCACGGCCGAGTCGGTCGTGTTGACGCTCTGGCCACCGGGGCCCGAGGAGCGGAAGACATCGATCTTGAGATCGTTCTGATTGATCTCGACCTCTTCGGGCTCATCGACCTCGGGGAAGACGAGCACGCCCGTCGTCGAGGTGTGGATGCGGCCCTGCGACTCGGTGGCCGGCACGCGCTGCACGCGGTGCACGCCGCCCTCGTACTTCATGCTCGCCCAGACGCCCTGCGAGGGGTCGGTCGCGTTCGACTTGATGGCGACCTGCACGTTCTTGTAGCCGCCCATGTCGCTCTGCGTGTAGTCGAGCACCTCGACCTTCCAGCCGCGCGACTCGGCGTAGTACGAGTACATGCGCAGCAGATCGGCCGCGAAGAGCGCCGATTCCTCGCCGCCCTCTCCGCCCTTGATCTCCATGATCACGTCGCGCCCGTCATC
>JAOASR010000110.1 GCA_030158585.1 Microcella sp. | reverse complement strand
GATGGGGCCGTAGGGCTGCACGCGCGGGCGGTGCCAGCCGCCCTTCTCGCTCCAGCAGATGTCGACCATGTGATCGGTGAAGTGCTTGCCGAAGCCGGGCGCGGCGAGAATCGCCTCGCGCTCGGCGACGCTCAGCGCCTGCTCGTTGCGGGTCACCTGGAAGGTCAGCCCACGGTCGGCCATCGGCAGGAGGTTCGTCATTCTCGTCCTCGAAGAATCGCCGTCGGATGCTCTCCGACGGGGCGGTGTGGAATCAGGGTACTCGTGCTCAGGCGCCGAGCGCCGCGAGGATCGCGTCGCCGACCTCGCTCGTCGACCGGCGCTCGGCCCCGCGCTGCGCGAGGTCGGCCGCGACGGCGTCGACGATGCGCGCCGCCGCCTCGGGCTGGCCGTTGTGCTCGAGCAGCAGCGCCGCCGACAGGATGGCCGCGGTCGGGTCGGCCTTCTGCTGGCCGGCGATGTCGGGCGCCGAGCCGTGCACGGGCTCGAACATGCTCGGGAACGCGCGGTCGGGGTTGAGGTTGCCCGAGGCCGCGAGCCCGATGCCGCCGCTGATGGCGCCGCCGAGGTCGGTGAGGATGTCGCCGAAGAGGTTGTCGGTCACGATGACGTCGAAGCGCGCCGGGTCGGTGACGAGGAAGATCGTCGCCGCGTCGACGTGCAGGTAGTCGACGGCCACGTCGGGGAACTCGGCCGCGACGCGATCGACCGTGCGCTGCCAGAGCGACCCGGCGTTCACGAGCACGTTCGTCTTGTGCACGAGCGTGAGCCGCTGACGTCGCGCGGCCGCCTGCGCGAACCCGAACCGCACGACGCGCTCGACGCCGAACGCGGTGTTCACGCTCGTCTCGTTGGCGATCTCCTGCGGCGTATTGATACGGATGCTCCCGCCGTTGCCCACGTACGGGCCCTCGGTGCCCTCGCGCACGACGACGAAGTCGACCGCGCCGGGGTGCGCGAGCGGCGACTCCACGCCCGGCCAGAGCGTCGTGGGTCGCAGGTTGACGTAGTGGTCGAACGCGAAGCGGAGCTTGAGCAGCAGACCGCGCTCGATGATGCCGCCCGCGAGCCGGGCATCCCGCGGATCGCCGCCGACCGCGCCGAACAGGATGGCGTCGTGGGCCGAGAGCGCCTCGAGGGTCGCGTCGTGCAGGATCTCACCCGTCGCGAGGTAGTGGGTCGCGCCGAGCTCGTACGTCGTCTCGGTGATCGCGACCGCGTCGCCCGCGGCGGCGCGCAGCACCTTGAGCGCCTCGGCGATGACCTCGGGGCCGATGCCGTCACCGGGGATGACGGCGAGATCGATGGTCGAGGTCGGCGCAGACATAGGGGCCTTTCGGGGCGAGCGACAGGGGCGTTTCACCCCCGTTCGGGGGAGGACACGGCTGATTCTCAGCATTGACCATTCATCCGCGGAAAACCGGGGAAGACGGGGCCTCCAGGCTACCGCGATCGGGGGCCTGCGACGGCCCGCGGGCTTTCGCCGCGCATCCAGCCAGCGCTAAGTTTCCTCACGGATACGAAAGGAGCTCCACCATGAGCATCGGATTCGGAATCTTCATGTTCGCGCTGGGGGCGATCCTCGCCTTCGCCGTGAACGTCAGCCTCGACTGGATCGAGCTGTCGACCATCGGATACATCCTGATGATCGCCGGCATCGTGACGGTCATCATCGGCATCGTGCTGATGAGCCGTCGCCGGTCGGTGTCGACGTCGCACACCTCGGTCGACCCCGTCACGGGCGACCGCGTCACGCGTCGCGACGACATCGTCTAGCCAGACGCGCTCGACAGGCACTCCGCGCCACCACGACGAC
>JAOASR010000109.1 GCA_030158585.1 Microcella sp. | reverse complement strand
TGCCTCGGGCGGTGAGCTCTCGCGCGTCATGCTCGCGCTCGAGGTCGTCATCGCCGGTACCGACCCCGTGCCGACGTTCATCTTCGACGAGGTCGACGCGGGCGTCGGCGGCGCGAGCGCGATCGAGATCGGCCGCCGCCTCGCGCGGCTCGCCGAGAGCGCGCAGGTCATCGTCGTCACGCACCTCGCGCAGGTCGCGGCCTTCGCGACCAACCACCTGCGCGTGGTCAAGGGCGACGACGGCGAGGTGACCGCGTCGAGCGTGCAGCAGCTCGAGGGGGAGGAGCGCATCGCCGAGATGGCGCGCCTGCTCAGCGGCCTGCCCGACAGCGAGAGCGGCCTCGCCCACGCGCGCGAGCTCATCGACGTCGCGCGCGAGAAGGCGCGAGCGTAGCGGGCGGCTCCGCAGCGGCGGCTGCGGGCCGAGCGGGTCCGCTCAGCCGAGTCGCTCGATCGACACCGTCTCGACGGTCTCGCCGGAGACCCCGTCGTCGAGCGTCACTCGCGCCGTCGTGACGGTCTCGGCGTCGAACCCCGAGGGCGCTCTGAACATGCTCGTCGTGGGGGCCATGTCGGCGGTGCACGCTCCGGCGGGTCGCTCCTGCGCGGTGATCGCGAGAACGCCGCCTTCCATCTCGGCGGCGGTCGGCAGGAACGGGCAGCTCGAGCTGCCGTAGGTGACGAGGCTGACGACCGAGCCGTCACGGACCAGGACACGCGCCGCGAACGACTCGGGGTCGCCGGCGGGAACGCCCTCGCCGAGGCCGGGCTCGATCGATGCCGCGATCGTGACGAACCAGCCACCGACCAGATCGACCGTCCACTCCGTCTGCCGCACCTCGTCGACGACCTGCGCGAACGCGTTCTCCACGACGGTTACCTCCGCTGTCTCGAGGGGCCCGTCCACGCCCTCGGGAACCGCGAACTCGTGCGCGCGCGGCGCCAGATCGTCGGTGCACCCCTCGGCGGGCGCCTGCTCGAAGCGCACCGCGACCGTGAACGCGTCGACCGCCTCGACCTCGGTCGCGACGAACACGCACGAGCCGCTGCCCCACGTGACGAGCCAGAACCGGTCGCCCTCCGGGGCGACCCAGCCGACGGGCTGCGTCGGGTAGGTGTCGATGAACGGAGGCTGGCCGGGCGCCGAGTCGGGCCACCCCTGCTGCGCGGAGAGAGCGACGGGGTCGGGGGTCGCGGGCTGCGCCGCGCATCCGCCCACCGCGACGAGCGAGGCGACCACCAGAGCGATCGCGACCGTGCGAAGAGCAGACCTCACCGTCATGCCGCGAACCTACGCCCGCCACGTGCGCGCGTCGAGGTGCGGCAGGTCACGATTCGGATAGCATGGAACCCCGTGGCGAACACTTCCGACTCGGGCCCCAAGATCACCAAGCACATCTTCGTGACCGGGGGTGTCGTCTCCTCTCTGGGCAAGGGTCTCACCGCCGCGAGTCTGGGCAATCTGCTCACCGCGCGCGGCCTGCGCGTCGTCATGCAGAAGCTCGACCCGTATCTCAACGTCGACCCGGGAACGATGAACCCGTTCCAGCACGGCGAGGTGTTCGTCACCGACGACGGCGCCGAGACCGACCTCGACATCGGGCACTACGAGCGGTTCCTCGACATCAACCTCAGCCAGGCCGCGAACGTCACGACCGGCCAGATCTACTCGCAGGTGATCGCCAAGGAGCGCCGCGGCGAGTATCTCGGCGACACCGTGCAGGTGATTCCGCACATCACCGACGAGATCAAGCGCCGCATGCGCCTGCAGGCGCAGGACGACCCGCAGCCCGACGTCATCATCACCGAGATCGGCGGCACGGTCGGCGACATCGAGTCGCAGCCGTTCATCGAGTCGGCGCGCCAGGTGCGCCACGAGCTCGGCCGCAAGAACGTGTTCTTCGTTCACGTGAGCCTCGTGCCGTTCATGGGCGCCTCGGGCGAGCAGAAGACGAAGCCCACGCAGCACTCGGTCGCGGCTCTGCGCTCCATCGGCATTCAGCCGGATGCCCTGGTGCTGCGGTCAGACCGCCCCGTCACGAGCGCCAACCGCCGCAAGATCGCGCTCATGTGCGACGTCGAAGAGGCCGGAGTGGTCAACGCGGTCGACGTGTCGTCGATCTACGACATCCCGTCGATGCTGCACAGCCAGGGCCTCGACTCGTACATCATCGATCAGCTCGACATCGAGGCCGGCGACGTGCAGTGGGATGGCTGGCGCGACCTGCTGACCGCCGTACACGAGCCCAAGCGCGAGGTGACGATCGGTCTCGTCGGCAAGTACATCGACCTGCCGGATGCGTACCTCAGCGTCACCGAGGCCCTGCGCGCGGGCGGCTTCGCCCACCAGGCGAAGGTCGTGCTGCGCTGGATCGCGAGCGACGAGTGCGAGACGCCCGAGGGAGCCGCGAAGATGCTCGGCGACGTCGACGGCATCTGCGTGCCCGGCGGCTTCGGTGTGCGCGGCATCGAGGGCAAGCTCGGCGCGCTGCGGTTCGCGCGCGAGAACAAGATCCCGACGCTCGGCCTGTGTCTGGGGCTGCAGTGCATGGTCATCGAGTACGCGCGCAACGAGGCCAACCTGCCGGGGGCATCCTCGACAGAATTCGACCCCGAGACCGAGTTCCCCGTCATCGCGACGATGGCCGAGCAGGTCGACATCATCGCCGGCGGCGACCTCGGCGGCACGATGCGTCTGGGCCTGTACGAGGCTGCGCTGGCTCCCGGGTCGATCGTCGCCGAGGTGTACGGCGCCGAGGTCTCGCACGAGCGCCACCGCCACCGCTACGAGGTCAACAACGCCTACCGCGAGCAGATCGCCGCCGCGGGCCTGCACTTCTCGGGCACGAGCCCCGACGGCACGCTCGTCGAGTACGTCGAGCTGCCGCGCGAGCAGCACCCGTACTACGTCGCGACGCAGGCGCACCCCGAGCTGCGCTCGCGCCCCGACAACGCCCACCCCCTCTTCGCCGGGCTCGTCGGCGCCGCGATCGAGCGTCAGCTCGCGAGCCGGCTGTTCGACGACGAGGCGACGGCCGAGGCCTGAGCGTGACGAGCGCGGGCGCGGGGCTGGCGGGTGCCGGGTCGGGCGAGCCCCACGTCGTGCTCGCCGATGAGGCGCACTCGGTCGAGGTGCTCGACTCCGACGTCGTGTTCGACGGCAAGGTGTGGGATATCCGGCGCGAGCGCTTCGCCTATGGCGAGGTCACGCTCGTGCGCGAGTTCCTCGAGCACCCCGGCGCCGTGGCGGTGCTCGTCATGGACGAGGACGAGCGCATTCTGCTGATCCAGCAGTACCGGCACCCGATCCAGTCGCGCGATTGGGAGATGCCCGCCGGTCTGCTCGATGTCGAGGGCGAAGACCCGATCGCGGCCGCCCAGCGCGAGCTCGCGGAAGAGGTCGACCTCGTCGCCGAGCACTGGGAGACCCTGCTCACGCTGCACACGACCCCCGGCGGCTCGGATGAGCTCATCACCGTCTACCTCGCCACGGGTCTCTCGCCCGCCGATGACATCTTCGAGCGCGAGGCCGAAGAGGTCGACATGACGCTGCGCTGGACCCCCCTCGACGAGGCCGTCGAGGCCGTGCTCGACGGGCGGGTGCGCAACGGCATTCTCATCGCGGCGGTGCTCGCCGCCCACGCGCGACGCAGCCGGGCCTGAGCGGAGGCGCCGTGGCCGTTCACGCGGAACGCGGGGCCGACACGCCGGCGCGCGTGGGCGACGCGCCGAGTTCCAGCGCGCCGACTCCGAATGAACGAACGGGGGATGCTCCTCCCGCGCTCGTGCGCGCGATCGAGACCTACGTGCGGCACATCGCCCTTGAGCGGGGTCGCAGCCCGCACACGGTGGCGGCGTACCGCCGCGACCTGCTCCGCTACGTGTCGTTCGTCGGCGCGCTGGGCCGGCGGGAGCCGGCCGAGATCACGAGCGCCGACGTCTCGGCCTTCGTGACCGAGCTGCGCGACCCGAGCGGGCCCGTCGACGAGAGCGGCGCGGCTCCGGCGCCCGTGAGCGCCTCGAGCGCCGCGCGCATGCTGTCGAGCGTGCGCGGGTGGCACCGCTTCCTGGTCGAGGAGGGCATCCTCGCCCTCGATGTCGCGGCGGATCAGAAGCCGCCCCGCCAGCCCAAGCGCCTGCCGAAGGCGATCTCGATCTCGGATGTGGAGAAGCTGCTCGACGCGTGCACGGGGGAGGACCCGATCATGCTGCGCGATCGCGCCCTGCTCGAGCTGCTCTACGCGACGGGTGCCCGCGTCAGCGAGGCGATCGACCTCAACGTCGACGACGTGATCGGCGACGATGCTCGCGTCGGGACGGCCGTGCGGCTCTTCGGCAAGGGGCGTAAGCAGCGCATCGTGCCGCTCGGCCGCTACGCGCAGGAGGCGCTCGACGCGTACCTGGTGCGGGCGCGTCCGCTGTTCGCGCCGCGCGGGGCCTCGACGCCCGCGCTCTTCCTCGGTGCCCGGGGCGCGCGGCTCAGCCGTCAGTCGGCGTGGCTCGTCATCAGGGCCGCCGCCGAGCGCGCGCACCTCGACGTCGAGCTGTCGCCGCACACGCTGCGGCACTCGTTCGCGACCCACCTGCTCGAGGGCGGCGCCGACGTGCGCGTCGTGCAAGAGCTGCTCGGCCACGCGAGCGTCGCCACGACCCAGATCTACACGCTCGTGACGGCCGACGCCGTGCGCGAGGCGTGGGCGCTCGCGCACCCTCGGGCGCGGTAGTCGCGGCGCCCGAGGGCCGCACTGCGGCGTGCGCTCAGCTGTCGGCGCCCTGCTCTGTGGGGTCGGTCGACGGGGTGGGCGGCGTCGGGCGCGGGATGAGTCGGGCATCCCCCGTCGGACCCCACTCGATGATGAGCTCGTCGCCGTCGACGAACAGATAGGGGCGTGGGCCGTCGAGCGGCACGAAGCCGCGGCGCTCCACGTCGACCACGGGCATGCAGGTCTGGATCGTGCCGACCGTGCCGGGTGACGCCTCGACCGCGAGGCACACGAGCTCGTCGGCGCCGAAGAAGCTCAGCTCAGAACTGTCGATGCGCAGAGCCCAGACGCGCTGTCCGATCTCGCGGTTGCCGGGCGGCGCTTCGAGAAGGAGGCGCGCATGGAGGTTGCTCTCCGGGCCCGCGACGAAGCCCTCGGCCTCGAACTGGGCCTGCTTCTCGAGCTCGAGCTCGGTCGCGGGGCGGTCGAACACGGCGAGGGAAGGCGCGGCCGGTGCGCTGAGCAGCGCGGTGCCGACCGCCGATACAGCGAGGATGCCCGTGAGAACCAGCGCGCGCACGACCGAGCGCCGCGTGACCGACGCGATCACTGCTCCTCCTCGAACACGAGCTCGCCGCTCGGCAGCCAGTGCGCGACCGGGGCGGAGGTCGCGGGGCCGAAGGAGCCCTGCACGACGAGCCCGTTCGCGGCGAAGTCCTCCGCCGATGCGCAGCCGCCCGCGTTCGACTCCGGCCCCCCGATCCAGAGGCAAAACGAGGGCGCACCTCCGATCGGGCCGCGCGTGTCGTCGTCGCCCGCGAGCAGGCCGACGTACTGCACGCCGTCGACCTCGGCGAGCAGCAGCGGGCCGGCGATCGTGTCGGGCATGTAGTTCCAGATGAGGTCGTCGGCAGGGGTCGGGGCGGCCTCGAGCGCGTCGAGAGCAGGGATGCCCAGGGCGCGCACCTCGTCGAGGGTCACGGCGCCGGTCTGCACGGTCTCGACCCGCGGAGTGCCGTCGGGCGCCCAGCCGAACTCGATGCGGAACGGCCCGTTCTCGACGGCGCCCTCGAGCCCGTCGCGGCGGAAGGCCTCGTCGCTCGTGCAGGCGGCCGAGGTGAAGAACGCGCCGTCGAGCACGATACCGCCGCACACCTCCGTGATCGACTCGCTCACCCACTGTCGGTAGACCACGAGGCGCGGCTCGGTCGAGTAGTCGCCGAACGCGTGCGGCGCACCGACGAGGTCGACGCCGCGGTCGCGCAGCTGCTGGAAGACGACCGACTCGGCCGGATCCTCCTGCCCCGTGGTCTGCTGCCAGTCGCTCGGGCCCGCATCGAAGATCGCGTAGGCCGGTGGGGGTGCCGTGAGGGCAGCGTGCGCGAGGGCGAGGATGCCCGACAGCAGCACGAGCGCGCTCGCGCCGATCGCCACGGCCCGACGCTCATTCGGGCTCGAGCTCTGCACGCGCGCGCGAGTCGCGGCGAGCGCGGACGCGAGCCAAGGGCGGGCGTCGAGCTCGTCGTCCTCGACGTCGACGCCGTCGCTTGCGTCGGAGCTCGTCGCGGGCGGTGTCGCAGAGATGGGCGGCGGGGTCGGTGGGGGCCGCAGTACCGCGAGCTCGGCGGCGGCCGCAGCGGCGTCGACTTCCTCCTCGGGGGTGCGGGGTCGAGCGAACGCGCGGCGCTGCAGCTCGCGCAGGCGCGCGGCCTCGTTGGGGTCGCTCACGAGCGCTCATCGTCGGGGGCCGGGGGCTCCGGTGGGTCGATGAGCCGAGCATCCCCCGTCGGGCCCCACTCGATCACGCGCACCTCGCCACCGACGACGACCGAGGGGCGCGGCTGATCGAGGGGGATGAAGCCGCGTCTGGCCAGGTCGGGCTCCTCCATGCACGCGAAGGGGCCGCCGTCGACTCCCGCAGGCTCGCTCGACAGGCACACCACGCTGAGCTGCCCGCCCGCTGGGCCGTCTGCCATGAAGCGCAGCGCCCAAACCTCACGCGCCGGCGACTCGGGCTCTGCCTCGTACTCGAGGATCAGGCGGGCCTGCACCTCGGCGTCGCCCCAGCCGACCCCGCCCCCATCGCGCTCGGAGAGCGCTTCGACCTCGCGCTCGCGGTCGGTCGGCTCGCGATCGAACACCGCGAGCGAGGGCTCACCGGCCGGGGGAGCGGCGAGGGCGGTCGCGCTCACGACGGCGGCTGCCGCCACGATGACCGCGAGGCCGCTGGCGATGAGCCACCGCCGGCGTGTGCGCGCGCTCACGGCAGCTCCGCGTCGAAGACGTTGTCGGCATCCCACTGCGCGGTGAGGCCGTCGTCGGTCTGCACCGACAGGCCCTCCTCGATGAAGCGCTCGGCAGGGGCGCAGCCCACGACGATGCCGCTGCCATCGGCGCGCGTGCGATCGTCGCGCGCGGTGAGGCAGAGGTGAGGGCGAGTGGCCGTGTCCCACGGTGCTCCCTCCATCTGCACGATGACGGCGAAGAAGCGCCAGCGGTCGGCCTGGCCGAGCTCGAGCGGACCGGCGAGCACGTCGGGGTAGTAGGGCAGAACCTCGCGAGCGGTATCAAGGTCGAGCCCGGCGGCGTCGATCGCCGCGACGGCGGGCAGATCGAGCGCCCGCAATTCGTCGAACGTCGTCACGCCCGACTGCTCGGAATCGAGGCTGACCTCGCCGTCGGGCATCCACGCGAAGTCGATGCGCATGCCCTCCTGGTCGAAGATGCCACTCACACCTTCGCGCCGGAAGTCGGCCTCGCTCGTGCAGACGGTGCGGAAGCTCCACGCGTTGCTCATGACCAGAGCGGCGCAGACCTCGGTGCGGTCGGCGTCGAGCCACTCGCGGTAGACGCCGACGCGCACGGGATCATCGCGCTCGCCGAAGAGGTGCGGACCCTCGAGCACGATCGTGCCGCGCTGCTCGAGCTCGGTCGTCCACGCGATGCTGTCGCCCGTGACGAGGTTGACGCGCTCGCCGGCGGGCTTCTCGTCGGCGGCGAAGATCGCGTAGGCGGGGGGCGGGGCGTTCACGATGCTGTAGGCCGTGATGCCGGCCGCGGCCAGGAAGCCGGTGGCAAGGGCCGAGACGCCGATGATGCGCACCGTGCGGGGCGGCAGGGCGCGCAGGCGGGCGATCAGTGCGGCGCCGGCGGCGGCGAGGCGCTCGCCGAGGGTCGGGTCGTCGAGCTCGGGGTCGAAGTCGACGTCGTCATCCTGGCTGTCTTCGTGAGCGGCGGCCGGCGATGTCGACCAGGGGCTCGGGGCCCGGGTCGCGGTCGCGCTTGTGGCGGCGGCACGAGCGGGCGCGGGGGTGCGGGCGCGCAGCTCGGCGAGCTCGACTGCGGCAGCGGCGGCCGCGGACTCAGCCTCGGGCGAGTCGGGCCGCGCGAACGCGCGCCGCTCGAGCTCGCGGATGCGGGCGGCGCTCGCCGCGATCGCAGCGGGAGAGTCGCCCGCGGTCGCCGGCGCAAGCGGCGTGACCGGAGCATCCTCACTCATGACGATGAGTCAATACGGCCGCGGCTGTGCGCGCAATGAGCGCCGCGCCGCCGTGTGCGCTCGCCGCCACCGCCGGCCGCGCGCCCCGTTGCCAAGTGAAGGCATCCGGCACGCCGCTGGTGATGCGGCGCCACCCGCTGCGCCCTTCTCGTCGCGCACTGCCTTCATTTGGCAACGGCGGTGGGAGGGCCCAGCCGGCACCGCTGCTGGGAGGAGGCCAGACGCCCGCCCGTCGGCCCGTCGCTCGGCCCGATCGGCCCGCGATCACTAGACTCGACCGCTATGAGCGGCAAGACGACGACGGGCACCGAACTTCCGGGCATGACCGCGGCCGCCACGGGCAAACTCGGCCCCACCGGCCGCCCCGCGCGCGAGTTCGCGACGCCCGAGCCGCTCGCCCAGCACGGCCCCGCCCGCATCATCGCCCTCTGCAACCAGAAGGGCGGCGTCGGCAAGACGACGACCACGATCAGCCTCGGCGCGAGCCTCGCCGAGTACGGCCGCCGCGTGCTCGCGATCG
>JAOASR010000108.1 GCA_030158585.1 Microcella sp. | reverse complement strand
ATCATCACGGGCGGCGGCTCGAACGAGACCGCGCACGCGATCGAGCTCTACAAGGCGAGCGAGAAGGCGGGCGCCGACGGCGTCATGATCGTCACGCCGTACTACAACAAGCCCACGCAGGCCGGCGTGCTCACGCACTTCCGCATGATCGCCGATGCGACCGACCTGCCGGTGATCCTCTACGACATCCCCGGCCGCGCCGGCATCGAGATCAAGTACGAGACGATCCTCCGCGCCGCGAAGCACCCGAACATCCTCGCCGTGAAAGACGCCAAGGGCGACCTGAGCGAGGTCAGCCGGGTCATGAACCAGACCGACCTTATGTACTTCTCGGGCGATGACGCGAACGTGCTGCCGACGCTCGCGATCGGCGGCACGGGCCTCATCGGCGTGACGGCGAACATCGCCCCGGCGAGCTACCGCACGATCGTCGACGCCGTGAACGCGAACGACCTCGCGACGGCGACGGCCGAGCACCAGCGTCTCGAGCCGCTCGTGCGCGCGATCATGACGCACGTGCCGGGCACCGTGGCCGCCAAGTACGTCCTCCACGGTCTGGGCCGCATCGGCTCGCCGCGCGTGCGTCTGCCGCTCGTCGGCCCCGAAGACACCGAGGCCGCGATCATCGAGGACGAGATGGCTCTCGTGCGCGATGTCGACGGCGTCGACCTCCACAGCTTCCGACCCGACCGCAATGCGGCGGCCGGCGGTGCCCTGCCCAAGGTGGCCGGCACCACTCGATAGGCGTCACCCAGGGGCGCGAGGCCCCTCCACGAAGAGGCCCGCGAGGGCCGACAACCAGATACGAGGTCCACCCGTGCCCCATGCGATCGAAGACGCTCCCGCCCTCGAACCCGGAACCCTCCGCGTCACTCCGCTCGGCGGCCTCGGCGAGGTCGGCCGCAACATGGCCGTCTTCGAGTACGAGGGCAAGCTGCTCATCGTCGACTGCGGCGTGCTCTTCCCCGAAGAGCACCAGCCCGGCGTCGACCTGATCCTCCCCGACTTCTCGCCCATCCGCGATCGGCTCGACGACGTGGTCGCGGTCGTGCTCACGCACGGCCACGAAGACCACATCGGGGCGGTCCCGTACCTCCTGCGTCTGCGCAACGACATCCCGCTCATCGGCTCGACGCTCACGCTCGCTCTCATCGAGGCGAAGCTCAAGGAGCACCGCATCCAGCCCTACACGCTCGCGGTCAAGGAGGGCGAGACCGAGAAGCTCGGCCCGTTCGACCTCGAGTTCGTCGCGGTCAACCACTCGATCCCCGACGCGCTCGCCGTGGTCGTGCGCACCCCCGCCGGCACGGTGCTGCACACGGGCGACTTCAAGATGGACCAGCTGCCGCTCGACGGTCGTATCACCGACCTGCGCGCCTTCGCGCGTCTCGGCGAGGCCGGCGTTGATCTGTTCATGACCGACTCCACGAATGCCGATGTGCCGGGCTTCACGCCGCGCGAGAAAGACATCGGCGCGGTGCTCGAGGCGGTCATCGCCAAGGCGCCCCGCCGCGTCATCGTGGCGAGCTTCTCGAGCCACGTGCACCGCGTGCAGCAGGTGCTCGACGCGGCGGCTGCCAACGGCCGCAAGGTCGCGCTCATGGGCCGCAGCATGGTGCGCAACATGGGCATCGCGGCTGATCTCGGCTACCTCAAGGTGCCCGAGGGCATCCTCATCGATCACAAGAAGGCGGGCGACCTGCCCGACGACAAGATCGTCTACATGTCGACGGGCTCGCAGGGCGAGCCGATGGCGGTGCTCGCGCGCATGGCGAATCTCGACCACCAGGTCGAGGTCGGCAAGGGCGACACGGTGATCCTGGCCTCCAGCCTCATTCCGGGCAACGAGAACGCCGTCTACCGCGTCATCAACGGCCTCATCGCGCTCGGCGCCAACGTCGTGCACAAGGGCAACGCGAAGGTGCATGTCTCGGGCCACGCCGCGGCCGGTGAGCTGCTCTACTGCTACAACATCGTGCGCCCGAAGAACGTCATGCCCGTGCACGGCGAGGCCCGCCACCTGGTCGCGAACCAGCAGCTCGCGATCGAGACGGGCATCCCCGAGGAGCGCACGATTCTCGCCGAGAACGGCACGGTCGTCGATCTGCGCGACGGCGTCGCCCGCATCGTGGGCCAGCTCGACCTGGGCGAGGTCTATGTCGACGGATCGAGCGTCGGCCAGATCACCGACGCCGATCTGAAGGATCGCCGCGTTCTCGCCGAGGAGGGCTTCATCTCGATCTTCGTGGCGGTGGATGCTCAGACCGGCCGTGTCGTCGTCGGCCCCGAGATCCACGCTCGCGGGTTCGCCCCCGACGACAGCGTGTTCGACGCGGTCAAGCCGCAGGTCATCAAGGCACTGACGGAGGCGGCCGAGAACGGCACGCGCGACAGCCACGCCTTCAGCCAGGTCGTGCGCCGCGTCGTCGGCCGCTGGGTCAACACGCAGCACCGCCGTCGCCCGATGATCGTGCCGGTCGTCATCGTCGCGTAGCTGTCGGCGCCGTAGACGCCCTCGACGGCGTCGACCCTGCGCTCGGGCCGAGGTCGAGACCGATTCGGGACCGAAGGCCCCTTCCGGGGCTTCCTGCTCAGGAGTACCGTCGCCGCATGTCTCGCATGGCCGTCCTCCGTCGCTCGGCGACCGCGCTTCTCGTCTCCGGGGCGCTCGTCGGTCTGACGGCGTGCACTCCGACGGCCGACCCGGCCGCGTCGCCGAGCGCCACGCCCAGCCCGGCCACGAGCTCCGCCTCGCCGTCGGCGTCGCCCACGCCGAGCCCCGATCCGACGCGACCCGCGCTCGGCGAGCTCGAGCTGAGCGCGGCGGGTCTCGGCCCGCTCGTGCTCGGTTCGCCGCCCGACGATGATCCGGCGACGCGCATGGTCGCTTTCGAGCCCGAGGGCTGCGTCGATGCCGAGATGGGCATCGCGCCGGGCGACCCTGCGGCCGGGCTCTGGCGCACCGACGCCTCGTACGCCTCGTCCGCGCCTGCCTATGGGCCAGGCACGGCGTTCGGCGTCGGCGTCGATCGCGACACCGGGCTCGTGAACCGCATCGACCTCTACTCCGCCGACATCGCGACCGACGGCGGCGTGCGCATCGGCGACCCCGGGTCGAGCATCGCTGCCGCGCACCCCGGGGCGACGATCGTCGAGGAGTACCTAACCGACGTCCACGTCATCACGGGGCCCGCCGGAACGCTGCAGATCGAGGTGGCCAAGAACGCCGATGACATGAGCGGCGACTACTGGGAGGGACGCGCGGGCACCGTCGTCTACATCCGCGCCGCGAGCCTCGACATCGGCGTCTTCTCGGTCGCCGCGAGCGGAAACCTCGTCGGAGTCTGCGGCGCCTGACCCGCGGAGCACCGACCCGTCCGCCCTCGACGCGTGTCGAGCGGCCCGGCGTCGCACCCCGCAGGTACCGTGATCGCATGGCCTCGACCAGTCGCACATCGTCGCGCCCGCGCAGCAGCTCCCCGCGCGGCGGAGCGACGTCGGCGAAGTCGAGCGCTCGCACGCAGCCCACGAAGAAGCTGCCCGCTCCGCCGAGCGAACAGCCGAGCATCCTCGCCAAGACGTGGATGGGCCTCGCTCACCTGACCGGCGGCGCCTTCCGCGTGCTCGGCAAAGAGACCCTCGCGAAAGATGAGCGGCGCGATGGCGTGCCCTTCCTCATCGTGCTGCTCGCGGTCGTCGGCGCCGTCGTCGAGTGGTTCAATCCGACCGACCCGGTCGCGCTCGCCCTCGACGCCTACACGTTCGGCGGTCTCGTCGGCCGCGTCGCCTACGCGCTGCCCGTCATCATGGTCCTGTTCGCCGCGTGGCTCTTCCGGCACCCCGCGAGCGTGCACGACAACACGCGCATCGGCATCGGCCTCGGTCTGCTCATCTCGAGCGTGAGCGGACTCTGCCACATCGCGCTCGGCGCCCCGCAGCCGACCGACGGAGCGCTCGTCCTCGCCCAGGCCGGCGGCGTGATCGGCTGGCTCCTGGGCGGCGCGCTCCTGTTCGCGACCGTCTGGGTGGCGATTCCCGCGCTCGCGCTCCTCGCGTTCCTGTCGGTGCTCATCATGACCAAGACGCCGCCGAACCGCATCGGCCAGCGCCTCGGCGACCTGTACTCGTATCTCTTCGGCGCCGAGCTGCCCGTGCGCGAGAAGGCCGCGAACGACGTCGACGGCCCGATCGGGCCCGAGTTCGGCAGCTTCAGCGACCTCGGTCTCGACATGGAGGACACCTCCTCGATGCCGTGGTGGCGCAAGGGCAAGCCGCGCGACCAGGTGCCCGCGTTCGACACGCCCGTCGAGCGCGAGCAGCCCACCGAGACGATCGATCGGGATGCTGTGGCCAAGGTCACCGGCGATCTGGCGGCCGTTCTCGACCAGGCCGAGCAGGCCATCCAGCGCGCTACGGGCGAGCAGCCTGCCCACCCCTCCGGCGTGCGCGACGATGCCGAGCCCGCCGTGCTGCCGGGCTTCCCGACGAGTGCGAGCGAGCGCGGCGAGGCCGGCGAGTTCGCGCCGCCCGCGATCGCGAAGACGAGCCCGCCCTACCGACTGCCGTCAGCATCCGTGCTCGCTCCCGGAACGCCGCCCAAGGCGCGCAGCGCCGCCAACGACGCGGTCGTCGCGGCGATCACCGAGGTCGTCACCCAGTTCCAGGTCGACGCGCGCGTCACCGGGTTCAGCCGCGGCCCGTCGGTCACGCGCTACGAGATCGAGCTCGGCCCTGGCGTGAAGGTCGAGCGGTTCACGGCTCTCACCAAGAACATCTCGTACGCCGTCGCGAGCAACGAGGTCAATATCCTTTCGCCCATCCCGGGCAAGAGCGCGATCGGCGTCGAGATCCCGAACGTCGACCGCGAGGTCGTCTCGCTCGGCGACGTGCTGCGCTCGAGCGCCGCGGGCAAGGCGCTGCACCCCATGACGATCGGCGTCGGCAAAGACGTGGAGGGCGGCTTCATCGTCGCCAACCTCGCGAAGATGCCGCACCTGCTCGTCGCAGGCTCGACCGGTTCGGGAAAGTCGAGCTTCATCAACTCGATGATCACGAGCCTGCTGATGCGCGCGAAGCCCGCCGAGGTGCGCATGGTGCTCATCGACCCCAAGCGCGTCGAGCTCGCCGCCTACCAGGGCGTTCCGCACCTCATCACTCCCATCATCACGAGCCCGAAGAAGGCGGCCGAGGCGCTGCAGTGGGTCGTGAAAGAGATGGACATGCGGTACGACGACCTCGCGTCGTTCGGGTTCCGTCACATCGACGACTTCAACCGCGCCGTGCTCGCTAACGAGATCGAGCTCCCCGAGGGCAGCAAGCGGCAACTGCAGCCGTACCCATACCTGCTCGTCGTCGTCGACGAGCTCGCCGACCTCATGATGGTCGCCCCGCGCGACGTCGAAGACTCGATCGTGCGCATCACGCAGCTCGCGCGCGCGAGCGGCATCCACCTCGTGCTCGCGACGCAGCGGCCGAGCGTCGACGTCGTCACGGGCCTCATCAAGGCCAACGTGCCGAGCCGCCTCGCCTTCGCGGTGTCGAGCATGACCGACAGCCGCGTCATCCTCGACCAGCCGGGCGCCGACAAGCTCATCGGCCAGGGCGACGGCCTCTTCCTGCCCATGGGTGCGAGCAAGGCCGTGCGCGTGCAGGGCGCGTGGGTGACCGAGGCCGAGATCGCCGCGGTCGTCGATCACGTCAAGAAGCAGGCGCGCCCCGAGTACCGCAACGACGTCGCGGTCGAGGCCGAGAAGAAGCAGATCGATGCCGACATCGGCGACGACCTCGAGCTCCTCCTCGCTGCGGCTGAGCTCATCGTCGGCACCCAGTTCGGGTCGACGTCGATGCTGCAGCGCAAGCTCCGCGTCGGCTTCGCCAAGGCCGGTCGCCTCATGGATCTGCTCGAGTCGCGCGAGATCGTCGGCCCCTCCGAGGGCTCGAAGGCGCGCGACGTGCTCGTGAGCCCCGAGCAGCTGCCCGAGGTGCTCGCACGACTGCGCGGCGGCGACGCGCCCGCCTCGAACTCCAGCGCGCCCGCCGACGCAGCCTCCATGGGCGCCGGGAGCGACCCCGTCGACGACATGACGCGGGGGTATCCTGAGGTCGAGGGCGACTCCGACGAGGATGCCTGGGGGCTGACCGGCCGCGACTGATGCCGGTCTCGACGGAAGGACACCATGGCGGGCTCTGACGCCCCCGGTGGCGAGCCGGGCGAGAGCACGGCCCCCACGGGTCGCTCCTTCCCGATGCGCGGTCGCGTCGTGAGCGCGGGCGACAGCCCCGCCTCGACGGGCAACGTCGCGAACATCATCACGGTCGTGCGCATCCTGCTCGCCCCGCTCTTCATCGTGCTGCTCCTGCTCGACGGGGGCACCGACGGCCCCCTCCGGATCGCGGCGGCCCTGCTGTTCGTCGTCGCGATCGCGACCGACAGCCTCGACGGCCATCTCGCTCGCAGCCGCAATCTCGTGACCGACTTAGGGATTCTGCTCGACCCGATCGCCGACAAGGTGCTCACGGGCGCCGCGCTCGTGATGCTCGCGGTGCTCGCCGAGCTGCCGTGGTGGGTCGTCGCCGTGATCCTCGTGCGCGAGTGGGGCATCACGCTGTTCCGCTTCCTCATGCTGCGCGACCGCGTCATCCCGGCTTCGCGCGGCGGCAAGCTCAAGACCGTGGTGCAATCGGTCGCGATCTCGTTCGCGCTCCTCCCGCTCTGGAACCTTCTCGGCGAGTGGGTGCACTGGCTCAACGGCGCGCTCATGACCGCGGCGGTCGTGCTGACGGTCGTGACGGGCCTCGACTACCTGCGCCAGGCGTGGGTGCAGAACCGACGGGCGGCATGATCGAGGGCGCTCCGCTCCGTGACGATGCGGCGGATGCTCCCGCCCAGATCGTCCGCCTGCTGACCGCCTCGCACCGCACGGTCGCCGTCGCCGAGTCGCTCACGGGTGGCCGAGTGATCGCCGCCCTCGTCGACGTGCCCGGAGCCTCCGCCGTCGTGCGCGGCGGCGTCGTCGCCTATGCGACGCCGCTCAAGCAGTCCCTGCTCGGCGTCGACGCCGCGCTGCTCGCGGAACGCGGCCCGGTCGACGCCGAGGTGGCGCGGCAGATGGCCATGGGCGCTCGCCGTGCGGCGACGGTCGACGGCAGTCGTGCCGACATCGGCCTCGCGACGACGGGCGTCGCCGGCCCCGACCCTCAGGGCGACGCGCCCGTGGGCCGCGTGTTCATCGCCGTCGTCGATGACACGGGGGAGGACGTGCGCGAGCTGACGCTCTCGGGCGATCGGGAGGCGATCCGTGCGAGCGCGACGAGTGCCGTGCTCGCACTGCTGCGCGAGCGCCTGTCCGCGTCCTCGTGACCCTTGTCGGCGAGGGTTTCCCCGACATGAGCCGAGGCGGCTCAACTTCTCTCGTCTCACGGGAATAGCCGTGGTGACGGTCGTGTTACAGACAGCAGACTGACACGCGCCATCCAGGCGCAGGCGATTAGAGTCGAGGCACAGCAGCGGTGGGTTACAGTGATCCACCCGGGCCCGAGGCCCGCTCTCGACCGGATCGCAGCTCAGGCAGAAGAAGGAGGCACCATGGTTCTCGTCCGACAGGAGATCGGTGAGGTCCTTCGCGATGTCCGCCTGCAGAAGGGTCGCACCCTGCGTCAGGTCGCCAGCCGCGCGAGCGTCGCTCTCGGCTACCTCAGCGAGGTCGAGCGCGGTCAGAAAGAGGCGAGCAGCGAGATCCTCGCCTCGGTCGCCGACGCTCTCGACACTCCCATCTCGGTGATCATGCGCGAGGTGGGCGACCGTCTTGCGGTCATCGAGGGTCTCACCACCGTCCCCGACACGCTGCCCGACGACCTCGTCGCAGAATTCGACTCCGGCCTGGCGGTGCGCTAGTCGCACTCGTCTCGCCCGAAGGCCCCGCTGGTTCTCCAGCGGGGCCTTTCCCATGCGCGCTCGCTCCCGTGGCTAGGGTTGTCCGGTGACCCGCAGCGAGTTCTCCCGCGCCATCGCCGATGAGTTCGGCGAGGCCTACGGCCGCTCGCTCGTGCGCGATCTGGTGCTGACCCCGCTGGGGGAGCGCACGGCCGAGCAGGCGCTCTCGGCGGGCGTCGCGCCGCGCGACATCTGGTTCGCGCTCTGCGCGGCGATGGATGTTCCGCGCGAGCGCTGGCACGGTGCAGGTCGCCCCGAACCGAAGCGCTGACGCGACCCGCCGGCACTGGTTCTTCGTGGCCACCGGCGCCGACACGCCGCGATGGAGTTCTTCGAACATTCGTTCGGATGAGGCGTAGACTCCTCCACAGCGGCTCTCGAACACGAGTGGTGAACAGAATCCGCGCAGACGCCCCCGATGTCGGGGGTCGTGCGTACCGTCATCACTCGTCGGCGATCGTCGTCACCGCCTTGTCGCTCGACGACTCGCCTGGCTCCATCGGCTGGTCGTCACGCGGCAGCCGACAGGCAGCAGCCCACTACGCAAGGAGACCGCAATGCCCTCACCCGCAGACCGCGAGAAGGCCCTCGAGACCGCTCTCGCTCAGATCGACCGTCAGTTCGGCAAGGGCAGCGTCATGCGCCTGGGCTCCGACGAGCGCGCCCCCGTCGCCGTGATCCCCACCGGGTCGATCGCGCTCGACGTCGCGCTCGGCATCGGCGGGCTCCCCAAGGGCCGCATCATCGAGATCTACGGCCCCGAGTCGTCGGGCAAGACCACGCTCACGCTCCACGCCATCGCGAACGTGCAGCGCGCCGGCGGCATCGCCGCGTTCATCGACGCCGAGCACGC
>JAOASR010000107.1 GCA_030158585.1 Microcella sp. | reverse complement strand
ACATCGACTTCTCGCGCGGCAAGTTCCGCGTGCGCGGCGACACGATCGAGATCATTCCGATGTACGAGGAGCTCGCGATCCGCATCGAGATGTTCGGCGACGAGATCGAGGCGCTCTACGCGCTGCACCCGCTCACGGGCGACGTCGTGAAGACGCTCGACGCCGTGTCGGTCTTCCCGGCGACGCACTACGCCGCCTCGCCCGACACGATGCAGCGCGCGATCGTGACGATCAAGGAGGAGCTCGAGCTCCGGCTCGCCGAGCTCGAGCGGCAGGGCAAGCTCCTCGAGGCGCAGCGGCTGCGCATGCGCACGACCTACGACATCGAGATGATGGAGCAGATCGGCTTCTGCAACGGCATCGAGAACTACTCCCGCCACATCGACGGCCGGCAGCCCGGTCAGCCGCCGAACTGCCTGCTCGACTACTTCCCGGAGGACTTCCTCGTCGTGATCGACGAGAGCCACGTGACCGTGCCGCAGATCGGCGCGATGTACGAGGGTGATGCGAGCCGCAAGCGCACGCTCGTCGAGCACGGCTTCCGTCTTCCGAGCGCGCTCGACAATCGCCCGCTGCGGTGGGAGGAGTTCCTCGACCGCACGGGCCAGAAGGTCTACCTCTCGGCGACGCCCGGCAAGTACGAGCTCGGCATCACCGACTCGATCGTCGAGCAGATCATCCGCCCCACGGGTCTCGTCGATCCCGAGATCGTCGTCAAGCCCAGCAAGGGGCAGATCGACGACCTGCTCGAGCAGATCCGCCTGCGGGTCGAGCGCGACGAGCGCGTGCTCGTCACGACGCTCACCAAGAAGATGGCGGAGGAGCTCACCGACTTCCTCACCGAGGCCGGCGTGCGCGTGCGCTACCTGCACTCCGACGTCGACACCCTGCGCCGCGTCGAGCTGCTGAGCGAGCTGCGGCAGGGCGTGTACGACGTGCTCGTCGGCATCAACCTCCTGCGCGAGGGCCTCGACCTGCCCGAGGTGTCGCTCGTGGCGATCCTCGACGCCGACAAGGAGGGGTTCCTGCGTTCGGCGACCTCGCTCATCCAGACGATCGGCCGCGCGGCGCGCAACGTGTCGGGCTCGGTGCACATGTACGCCGACGTCGTCACGCCGTCCATGGCGCAGGCCATCGAAGAGACGACGCGCCGCCGCGAGAAGCAGGTCGCGTACAACCTCGCGAACGGCATCGACCCGACGCCGTTGCGCAAGAAGATCGCCGACATCACCGACCAGCTCGCTCGCGAGGGCGCCGACACGGCCGAGCTGCTCGCGCGCCGGGGGAGCAGCGCCGGGCGCGGGGCGCCCACTCCGCGCCGCCCGCGCGAGGGCAAGGCCGCCGAGGGGGCGACCGAGCTCGAGAGCATCATCGCCGACCTCAGCGCGCAGATGCTCACGGCCGCCTCCGAGCTCAAGTTCGAGCTCGCGGCGCGCCTGCGCGACGAGGTGCAGGAGATGAAGAAGGAGCTGCGGCAGATGGTCGAGGCCGGGCACGTCCGATGACGTGCCGGGAGCGCACAGCGGGGGCGAGCGCAACCTGGGCTCGCGGCTGAATGTCGGGGGCCGCGCCTAGAATAACGCGAGTGCCGGCATCCCCTCTCGACATCCATTCGCATCTGAGCGTCCGCGGCGCTCGCGTGCACAATCTGCGCGACGTCGACCTCGAGATTCCGCGCGACTCTCTCGTCGTCTTCACCGGACTCTCGGGCTCCGGCAAGAGCTCGCTCGCCTTCGACACGATCTTCGCCGAGGGTCAGCGACGCTACGTCGAATCGCTGTCGGCCTACGCCCGCCAGTTCCTCGGGCAGGTCGACCGACCCGACGTCGACTTCATCGAGGGGCTGAGCCCCGCCGTCTCGATCGACCAGAAGTCGACCAACCGCAACCCGCGCTC
>JAOASR010000106.1 GCA_030158585.1 Microcella sp. | reverse complement strand
GTCGCCGACGATGACGTCGTAGACGCTCGGCGTCTCGGCGCGGTGCTCGACGCCGAGTGCGGTCGAGGCGTTGCCCTGCGGGTCCAGGTCGATGACCAGAACGCGGGCACCCGAGCGAGCGAGCGCCGCCGCGAGATTGACGGTCGTCGTCGTCTTGCCGACGCCGCCTTTCTGGTTCGAGACCGTGATCACGCGGGGCGCAGAGGGAAGCGGAAGGTCGGTCTGCTGGAGGGCCTGACGACGACGGGTGATGTCGGCGATCTCCCGAGCCAGGGGAGTCGTCTCGTCGAAGGTTCCTCCCGCGCTCATCGGAGTGCCTCCCGCATGGATGTTTCACGTGAAACGGGCGCCGAATCGACGCCCGCCGGTCGCATCCGAACGATGTCGCTCAGGATGCTGCGTCCACTGTAGCCCGAAAGACGCGCGTGCTCTCGGGCACGACGCCCACGCCGAGCTCGATCACCTCGATGCTCGAGAGCCGGTTCCTGCTGATCTGCTTCGCGGCTGCCGCGATCTCGTCGTGCACGCGCTCGCCCTTGAGGAAGATGAGTTCACCGCCCCGACGGACCAGGGGAGCGGTGATCGGAATGAGGGTGCGCAGCGCACTCACGGCGCGCGCGGTGACCTGGTCGAGGAGCCCGGCCGCGAACGCGTCTTCGGCGCGAGCCCGCAGCACGGTGACATTCGTCAGCCCCAGTCGCTCGCTCTCGGCGGTGAGCCACTCGCACCGTCGCTCCATCGGCTCGATGAGCACGAAGTGAGCGTCGGGTCGAGCGATCGCGAGCACGAGCCCGGGCAGCCCAGCGCCGCTGCCGACGTCTCCGACGCGCGCTCCCTCCCCGATGAGTGGCGCCATCACGCCCGAGTTGAGAACGTGCCGCGTCCAGAGCCGAGGAGGCTCGAGCGGCCCGATGAGTCCGAGAGTCTCGCCGTGCACGGCGAGGTCGTGCGTGAACTGCCGTGCGGCGTCGATGCGATCCCCGAAGACAGCGACTGCACCTGCAGGCTCCGCCTCGAGCAACTCGAGACGGTCGGTATCCGCTATCGAGTCGCGGGTCGCGTCGGGCGTCGTGGGTTCACCGTCCGCCTCTGCCGGTCGCGCCGGAGGAGTCTCCTCGGAATGTTTCACGTGAAACGAACCGTCAGGCGCGACGGATCACCGTGTGGCGATCCGCGCCCTCGCCCTCCGACTCGGAGGTGAAGCCGCGCTCGGCCACGAGGTCGTGCACCAGCTTGCGCTCGTAGCTCGACATCGGGGGGAGCGCCGCCGACGAGGCGCCGCCCTCGATGCGCTCGACAGCGCGATCGACGAGCTGCGCGAGCTCCTGCGCGCGCGCATCGCGTGAGCCGCCGACGTCGAGGATGAGGCGAGAGAACTCTCCCGTCTTCGCGTGCACCGCGAGCCGAGTGAGCTCTTGCAGGGCCGAGACGACGTCGGGCTTCGAGAGCAGGCGCAGGTCATCCGGGCTCTCGGATTCGACCGCGAGGTAGACGCGACCCGCGCGGGTCTCGATCTCGAGGTCGCCATCGAGGTCGGCGAGGTCGAGGAGCTCCTCGAGATAGTCGGCCGCGATGTCGCCCTCATCGATGAGAGCCTGCGCGCTCGGAGCCTGCGTGCCGGGGGCCGTGGTCTCCTGCTCGGTGACGTCGGTCATGACTGCTTTCCGTTCTTCTTCTTCGCGCGGTTCTTGCCGACCGGCTGCTGGCGCTGGGCCTTCTTGGGCTCCTCGGGCTTGGCCTCGGGCTCGTCTTCGACGATCGTCGGCAGGCCACGGCGCTGACGCTTCTTGGCCATGCGCGCCTCGCGAGCGAGGGCCGCCTCCGACCCAGGGGTCGGCATGTTCCGGATGACGATGAACTGCTGCACCATCGTCCAGATGTTCGAGACGAACCAGTAGAACATCAC
>JAOASR010000105.1 GCA_030158585.1 Microcella sp. | reverse complement strand
GAGGGTTTCCGATGTCGTGGGACAGGGGTTTCCTATGTCCTGAAACCAGACACTGTTACCCCGACCGCATGAGAAGAGGGACCGCCCAGAGGGCGGTCCCTCTTCTCATGTCGTCAGGTGTATCCGGACGCGACCATGCACCCAGCAGGTGGGCCCACGCCGCCGGTCACGACGCAGCGCGAAGCGCTGTGTCGTCCGAGCGGTGGGACAAATCCAGTGGCGCGAGCAAGGCCGTCGCGGCGCTCGCACTCGGAAGCCGCGCGCTACCAACGGCGGCCGCATCGCGGCAGCCGCCCCGCGACGTCGGCTCGAGCCCGCGAGCTGCTCGCCCACCTGTCAGGCAGACAGACCGCGTCGCCGGCTCCGCCGGCCAGCCCCGCGCGAAGCGGGCAGTGCACCTACGCGAAGTCCGGATCCGGCCCCAGCTCCGCGCTCCCCAGCACGACGGGCGCCCGCCACCCCGACGCGAGCGAGTCACCCGACTCGTCGAGGTAGCAGGCTCCGCAGAGGCTCTCGTACGTGACATCCGCCCCGTCGATCGCGACCTGGTCGCCGTCGAAGACGAACACGCCCCCGATGGTGCGGGCGTTGAAGACGGCTTTGCGGCCGCAGCGGCAGATGGTCTTGAGCTCTTCGAGCGAGTGCGCGATCTCGAGCAGGCGACGGCTGCCGGGGAAGGCGGACGTCTGGAAGTCTGTGCGGATGCCGTAGGCGATGACGGGGATGCCCTCGCGGATGGCGATGCGGAGGAGGTCGTCGACCTGCTGGAAGCTGAGGAACTGCGACTCGTCGAGCAGCAGGCACGCGACGTCGCGGCCGGTGGAGCGGATGACGGCGTCGCGCTCGCGCTGGAAGAGCGCGTAGACGTCGTCGTCGGGGCCGATGGTGAAGTCGACGGGGCGCGTGACGCCGAGCCGCGACACGATGAGCTGGTCGCCCTTGGTGTCGATGCGCGGTTTGGCGAGCAGCACCTGCTGCCCGCGCTCTTCGTAGTTGTAGGCGGCCTGCAGCAGAGCAGTGCTCTTGCCGCTGTTCATCGCCCCGTATCGGAAGTACAGCTTCGCCATCAGCGCAAATGCCCGTCTTCTGCTGCTCGTCGGATGAGGTCGGTCTTGGTGCTCGCGGGTCGGCCGGCGCGCGCGTACTTCTCGCGCACCCGCCGCAGGTAGGTCTTGGCGGTCTCGTACTGCACGTGCATCTGCCGCGCCACCTCGGTCGTCGAGTTGCCGCTCGCGTAGAGCACGAGCGCCTCTTTCTCGCTCACCGAGAGCTTGGGCTTCGCGGGGCTCTGCGCGCCGCTCGGCAGCGGGCGCCAGTCACGCACAGGTGCGCCGGCGGTCTCGAGCCCCATGACGCGTCGCGCGGTCTCCATGACCTCGCCGAGGCCCAGTGCCTTCGACAGGAAGGCGGAGGCACCGGCGTCGAACGCCCGGTCGCGGTCGTCGGCGGTGTCGAGGCTCGAGAGCACGATGACCTTCGCTCCCGCGGCGCGGCACGTGCGCACGCGGGCCTCGATCGAGACGGGCTCCTGCAGCTGGAAGTCGAGCAGCACGAGGTCGGTCGGGAACCGGTCGCTCTGCACGAGGCCGAACCACGTGCTCGCGGTGAGCACGAGGTCGAAGTCGGGCGCATTGGCGCCGATCCACGACGTCATGCTGTCGAGCAGCAGCTCGTGGTCGTCGAGGATCGCGAGCCGCACGGGGCTTCCTGCGCGGGCGCTCGCATCCATGACGTCGACTCTAGAAGAAAGGCCGGGGAGCGGGTGCCTCCCACGCCTCAGAAGAGTGCCGGGGTTCCGGCCGACATGGTCGGTCGACGAACATCGGCACGCGATCGGTCGGCGGCGAGGGCCGCACTGCGCAGCGTTCCGGTCGCGGCGTCGAGAGGTCGGGTGCGCAGGCCGTGCCGCGCGCGCAGCTCGCGCACTCGGGCTGAGAGCCACTCGCGGTAGCCGGCGGGCGCGTACGGCCCGGCCGCGTAGAGGGCGCGGTACCGACCGACGAGGTGCGGATGCTCGCGCTCGAGCCACGCGAACCACCACTCGCGCACGCCGGGCTTGAGGTGCAGCGCGGAGGTCAGCACCGTGCGCGCTCCGGTCGCGCGGATGCGGGCGAACGCCTCGTCGAGGTGCGCCCGGGTGTCGGTCAGGTCGGGCAGCACGGGCATGAGGAACACGGCGGGATCGAACCCCGCCTCGACCGCGGCGGCGACGGTCGCGAGGCGAGCCTCCGTCGTGGGGGTGCCCGGCTCGATCGACTGCTGCAGCACGTCGTCGTAGATGGCGATCGACATCGCGACGTCGACGGGGACGAGCTCGCGCGCGCTCTGCAGGAGGGGCAGGTCGCGGCGCAGCAGCGTGCCCTTGGTGAGGATGCTCAGGGGCGTGCCGCTCTCGGCGAGCGCCGTGATGATGCCGGGCATGAGGCCGTAGCGGCCCTCGGCGCGCTGGTACGGGTCGGTGTTGGTGCCGAGCGCGACAGGATGCCGCCCCCACGACGGCCGCCGAACCTCGCGCGCGAGCACGTCGGCGACGTTGATCTTGACGATGATCTGCCGGTCGAAGTCTTCGCCCGTGTTGAGGTCGAGGTAGCCGTGCGTCGGGCGCGCGAAGCAGTAGACGCACGCGTGCGTGCAGCCGCGGTACGGGTTGATCGTGTGGCCGAACGGCAGGGCTCCCCCGCCACCGGGCACGGTGTTGAGCGCCGACTTCGCGAGCACCTCGTGGAAGACGAGACCCGCGAACTCGGGCGGCCGCACGGTGCGCTGCAGGCCCGAGAGCCGCGCGATCGCCGCCGTGCTCTCGAGCTCGGGCAGCGCGTCGTCGGTCGTCGCCGTCGCCGCCTGGCCGCTCCATCTCATGGCCGACATTCGAACACATGTTCGAATCAGGCGCAACCCCATGCCGAGCACACCGGCGGCAGTCGTAGGCTCGCAGGCATGGCCGCGATCGACCTCAACAGCGACCTCGGCGAGTCGTGGCTGCCGACGGTCGTGGGCGACGACGACGCGATGCTGAGGCTCGTCTCGAGCGCGAACCTCGCGTGCGGAGCCCACGGCGGCGACCCCGTCACGCTGGCCGCCGCCTGTCGCTCGGCGGTCGCGCGCGACGTCGTGATCGGCGCGCATCCGTCGTACGACGATCGCGAGGGCTTCGGCCGGCGCGACCTCGAGGTCGACGAGGCGACCCTCGAGGCGCAGCTCGCCGAGCAGGTCGCTCGCCTCGTGGCCGTCGCGAACGAGGCCGGCGCTGCGGTGCGCTACCTCAAGCCTCACGGCGCCCTCTACAACCGCATCGTGCACGACGCCGAGCGGGCCGAGGTCGTCGCTCGGGTCGCGGCCGCCGCGGGGCTGCCGATCATGGGGATGCCCGGCTCGGCGATCGAGCGCGCCGCACGCGAGGCGGGCATCCGCTTCGTCACCGAGGCCTTCGTCGACCGCGCGTACCGGGCCGACGGCTCGCTCGTGCCCCGCTCCGAGCCGGATTCCGTGCTGCACGCCCCGGCCGTCGTCGCCGCGCGCGCGGTGCGCCTCGCGATGGCGGGCGAGGTCGAGGCGATCGACGGCTCGGTGGTGCGGGTCGAGGCCGAGTCGCTGTGCGTGCACGGCGACACCCCCGGAGCCGTGGAGCTTGCCGTCGCCGTCCGTCGCGCACTCGCCGAGGCGGGCGTCGAGGTGCAGGCCGCGGTCGGGGCATGAGCGACGACGGCGAGAACGGCAGCGGCCTGACGGACGGCATCACGGCGCGCATCCTGCCCTGCGGCGATCGGGCGCTGCTCGTCGAGCTCGAGGCGCTCGAACCCGCTCTCGCGGCGCACGCCGCCCTCGCCGCCTCGGCCCCCGACGGCGTGCTCGAGCTCGTACCCGCCGCCCGCACCGTGCTCGTGCGCCTCGACGCGCGCCGCATCGGCCTCGCCCACGCCGAGCACTGGCTGCGCGACACGCTCGCCACTGCCGACGCAAGCGCGCGCCTGCCCGAGGGCCCGCTCGTCGAGCTGCCCGTCGTCTACGACGGCGACGATCTCGCGGCGGTGGCCGCCGTCTGGGGGTGCTCGCCCGCCGAGGTCGCCGAACGGCACACCGCGCTCGAATGGCGCTGCGCCTTCGTGGGGTTCGCCCCCGGATTCCCCTACCTCGTGCCCGCCGACCCCGCCCTCGCGCCGCCGCCCGTGCCGCGCCGCGCGACCTCGCGCCCCGCGGTGCCGCCCGGAGCCGTCGCCCTCGCCGCCGAGTACACCGGCGTATATCCGCGCTCCTCCCCCGGCGGGTGGCAGCTCATCGGCCGCACCGACGCGACGCTGTGGGATGCCCGGCGCGACCCGCCCGCGCTCGTCGCGCCGGGTGCGCGCGTGCGCTTCCTCCCCGTGGGCGACCTGCCCGCCGGCACGACCACGGCGACCGCACCGCCCGCCGACGCCCGCGTCGCGGCAGATACCGCGATCGAGGTCATCGACCCCGGGGCGCTCACCCTCGTGCAGGATCTCGGCCGCCCGGGCCGTGCGACCCTCGGCGTGGGCGCCGCGGGGGCCTTCGACCGCGCGGCCCACCGACTCGCGAACCGGCTCGTCGGCAACGACGAGACCGCAGCAGCCCTCGAGGTGCTGCTCGGCGGGCTGACCCTCGCACTGCCGGAAGGGGCCTGGGTCGCCGTGACGGGCGGCACCGGCCCCGTGACGCTCGACGGCGCGAGCCTGCCTCCGCGCCTGCCCGCCCGCGCGGGCCGCGACGGCGCGCTGCTGCACGTCGGCCGCCTCGAGCACGGTCTGCGCGCGACCGTCGCCGTGCGCGGGGGGCTCGACGCGCTCGCCGAACTCGGGTCGAGATCGAGAGACACGCTCTCAGGGATCGGACCGGAGCCGCTCACGGCCGGGAGCATCCTCAGCATCGGCGACGCCGTCGCGGGCCCCGTGCCGACGATCGACCTCGTGCCGCTCGACGCTCCCGACGATGGCCCGCTCGAGCTCGCCGTGCGCCCCGGCCCGCGGCACGACTGGTTCACCGAGTCGGCGCACGAGAACCTGCTGAGCACCGACTGGCGAGTATCGCCGCGCTCCGACCGCACGGGCGTGCGGCTCGAGGGGCCAGGGCTCGACCGCACCGCCGAGGCGACGGGCCGCGAGCTGCCGAGCGAAGGCATGCTCCCCGGCAGCATCCAGGTCTCACCCGACGGTGCCCCGACGATTCTCGGCCCCGACGCACCGGTGACGGGCGGCTACCCCGTCATCGCGATCATCACGGATGCTGCGCTCGACTCGCTCGCGCAGGCCCGCCCCGGGCAGACGGTGCGTCTGCGCCTCGCCACGGGTCGCCCGTAAGCGTCGAGCCGACCGCGTCGCCGGCCGCCACCGTTCGGCACCCGCGCTCGGCACCTGAGCGTCAGAGCCGCACCATCCGCTCCTCCCACCGCGCCCGGAGCCACCGGTCGTGCGAGGCGACGATGACGGCGCCCGGGTACCCTCCGAGAGCCTCCTCGAGCTCGCCGGCGAGCTGCAGCGACAGGTGGTTGGTGGGCTCGTCGAGCAGGAACAGATGCGGGGGGCGCGCGATGACGAGCGCGAGCGCCAGGCGCCGCTGCTGGCCCGTCGAGAGCGACCCGACGGCGCGATCGAGGTCGCGCGGCGCGATGAGCCCGAGCCCGGCGAGCGGCTGCGTCTCGGCTCGGCGCTCGCCCGCGGCTAGCTCGTAGAGCGCGCGCGGGGTCGCGCTCGGGTCGGCGAAGCGCACGTCCTGCGCGAGCAGCCCCACGCGCAGCCCACGCCGCGCGGTGCGGCGCCCGCCGTCGAGCGCGAGCGCACCCGCGATCGCCGCGAGCAGGGTCGACTTGCCCGCGCCGTTCGCGCCCGTCACGAGCACGCGATCAGTGCCGGCGACGCGCAGAGAGACAGGGGCGAGCCTGGAGTCGATCCGAGCATCCGTGAGCTGCACGAGCGTCTGCTCGGCGAGCGCCGTCGAGCCGGTCGGGATGCCCGCGAAGGTCAGCACCGCCGGCGGCGACGTCAGGCGCGAGGCTTCGAGCTCGGCCACGAGCTGCTCGGCGGCGCGCACGCGGCGACTCGTCGCGCTCTGCTGCCGCGCGCGCTTGAAGTTCTTGATGAACTTGTCGTTGTCGCGCGGAGGGCGATCGGGCCCGTCGAGCGCTCTCGCCGAACCCGTGAGGGCGTCCCGCGCCCGCATGAGTTCGCGCTCCTCGGCCGCGACGCGCTCCTCCCAGCGCTCGCGCTCGAGCGCGCGCTCGACGAGGTAGGCGCTGAACCCGCCGCCGAAGCGCGTGAGCATGCCGCCGCCGTTCTCGCCCGAGGCCGAGCGACGGCTCGGGTCGAGGTCGACGAGCCCCGTGGCGACGTCGTCGAGCAGCGCGCGGTCGTGACTCGCGAGGAGCACCGGCCCTGACCACGCCCGCAGCTCGCGCTGCAGAAGGGCGACGGCCGCATCGTCGAGGTGGTTCGTCGGCTCGTCGAGCAGCAGCGCATCGGGCCGAGCGAGCAGGAGTGCGGCGAGAGCGAGTCGGCTTCTCTGCCCGCCCGAGATCGACCCGAGCGGCGTCTCGAGCGAAATGCCCGCGACACCCAGTCCTTCGAGAAGCGCATCGCGGCGCGACTCCCAGTTCCAGAGATCGAGCGCCTCGGCCTCGTCGAGCGCCGCCGCGTACGTCACCTCGGCGCTGGGGTCGACCGCGAGTGCGGAGGCCGCCGCCTCGAGGCGTCGTTCGAGAGCGCGCAGCGGCGCCACGGCATCCTCGATGACGCTCGAGAGCGGCGCGGCGGGGTCGTGCTCGACCTCCTGGGGCAGATAGCCGATCCTCGTCGGGCGCTCGACGCGACCCGCGTCAGGCGATTCGACGCCGGCGAGGATGCGCAGGAGCGTCGACTTGCCTGCGCCGTTCTCGCCGATCAGGCCGAGGCGATCGCCTGGCGAGACGACGAGGTCGACGCCGTCGAGAACGGGCGCACGATCGTAGGCGCGATGGATTCCTGTCGCGACGAGCGGACGGATGACGGTCGCGCGCATCGAGCGCGCGGAGGACAGAGGTGCAGGTGCCAAGAGTGAGTGCCGATCGGCTCGCAGGATCCCGCCGGGCTGAGCCTCGGGCGCGGGACGGACTGCGTCATCTCTTCATAGCGGGGTCGACGATACGTCAGCTCCCGCCGAGGGTCAAGAAGAGCGTGAGCCACGTGAGCGGGACCGCGCGCGAGCGGCCCCGCTCACGGGCTACAGACCCGCCGCGCGCTCCGCCGTCTCGACGACGTTCGCGAGCAGCAGCGCGCGCGTCATCGGCCCGACGCCCCCCGGATTCGGCGACACCCACGACGCGACCGACCGCACGTCGTCGGCCACGTCGCCCGCGATGCGCGACTCGCCCGTCTCGGCGTCGGTGATGCGCGAGACGCCCACGTCGAGCACGATCGCGCCCGGCTTCACGTCGGCGGCCGAGACGATTCCCGGTACGCCGGCCGCGGCGACGATGACGTCGGCGCGACGCAGGTGCGAGGCAAGATCGGTCGTGCCGGTGTGCGTGAGGGTGACCGTCGCGTTGTACTCGCGCCGCGTCAGCAGGCTGCCGATCGCGCGACCGACGGTGACGCCGCGGCCGACGACCACGACGTCCTTGCCCGCCCACGACAGGCCGTGGCGCTCGACGAGCTCGATGACGCCGCGCGGCGTGCACGGCAGCGGGGTGTCGATCGCGCGGTCGACGCGCAGCATGAGGCGCCCGAGGTTCGTCGGGTGCAGGCCGTCGGCATCCTTCTCCGGCGCCACCCGCTCGAGGATCGCGTCGGTGTCGAGGTGCTTCGGCAGCGGCAGCTGCACGATGAAGCCCGTGACGGCCGGGTCGGCGTTGAGCTCATCGATGACGGCCTCGAGCTCCTCCTGCGTCGTCGAGGCGGGCAGGTCGCGGCGGATCGACGCGATGCCCACCTCGGCGCAGTCGCGGTGCTTGCCGCCGACGTACCAGCGCGAGCCCGGGTCGTCGCCGACGAGCACCGTCGCGAGGCCGGGCACGATGCCGCGCTCGCGCAGCGCCGACACCCGCGACGTGAGCTCGGCCTTGATGGCGCGAGCGGTCGCGGTGCCGTCGAGGAGCTGAGCGGATGCGCCGGCGGGCCGGGGATCCGTCACGCTCACAGGCCCGGGTAGAGGGGGAAGGCTGCCGTGAGAGCCTCGACGCGACCGCGCAGGGCGGCGACGTCGGGGTTCGGCATGAGCGTGTGCGCGATGATGTCGGCGACCTCGGTGAACTCGGCCTCGGCGAAGCCGCGCGTCGCGAGCGCGGGCGTGCCGATGCGCACACCGCTCGTGACCATCGGCGGGCGGGGGTCGAACGGCACGCCGTTGCGGTTCACCGTGATGCCGACCTCGTGCAGCACGTTCTCGGCCTCGAGACCGTTGAGCGGCGAGTCGCGCAGGTCGACGAGCGCGAGGTGCACGTCGGTGCCGCCGGTCAGCACGTTCACGCCGGCCGCGATCGCGTCGTCCTGCGTGAGGCGATCGGCGAGGATGCGCGCTCCCGCGATCGTGCGCTCCTGGCGCTCGACGAACTCGGGTAGCGCCGCGAGCTTGAACGCGACGGCCTTCGCGGCGATCACGTGCATGAGCGGGCCGCCCTGCTGGCCCGGGAACACGGCCGAGTTGAGCTTCTTGAACAGCGACTCCTCGTTGCTGAGGATCAGACCCGAGCGAGGGCCGGCGAGCGTCTTGTGCACGGTCGTCGAGACGACGTGCGCGTGCGGCAGCGGCGAGGGGTGCAGGCCCGCGGCGACGAGACCGGCGAAGTGCGCCATGTCGACCCAGAGCTTGGCGCCGACCTCGTCGGCGATCGCGCGGAAGGCGGCGAAGTCGAGCTGGCGTGAGTAGGCCGACCAGCCGGCGATGATGACGGCAGGCTTGACCTCGAGGGCCTTGGCGCCCACGACGTCCATGTCGACGAGCATCGTCTCGGGGTCGACGCCGTACGAGGTGGCGTTGTAGACCTTGCCCGAGAAGTTGAGCTTCATGCCGTGCGTGAGGTGGC
>JAOASR010000104.1:24232-43781 GCA_030158585.1 Microcella sp. | reverse complement strand
TTCCAGAACTACGCGCTCTACCCGCACATGACCGTCGCCGAGAACATGGGCTTCGCGCTCAAGATCGCCGGCATCGGCAAGGAGGAGCGCGCGACGCGCGTCCTCGAGGCGGCCAAGCTGCTCGACCTCGAGCCCTACCTCGACCGCAAGCCGAAGGCGCTCTCGGGCGGCCAGCGTCAGCGCGTCGCCATGGGTCGCGCGATCGTGCGCCAGCCGCAGGTGTTCCTCATGGACGAGCCGCTGTCGAACCTCGACGCCAAGCTGCGCGTGCAGACGCGCACCCAGATCGCCTCGCTGCAGCGCCGCCTCGGCGTCACCACGGTCTACGTCACCCACGACCAGACCGAGGCCCTCACCATGGGCGACCGCATCGCGGTGCTCAAGGACGGCATCCTGCAGCAGGTCGGCACCCCGCGCGACCTCTACGAGACGCCCAACAACGTCTTCGTCGCCGGCTTCATCGGCTCGCCCGCGATGAACCTCTTCCCCGCCACGGTCGTCGACGGCGGCGTGCAGTTCGGCACCGGCGTCGCCCCCGTCGAGCGCGAGACGCTCGCGAACGCGACCGACGCCAACGTCACGGTCGGCGTACGCCCCGAAGACCTCATCGTCGGCGCCGCCGGCGGTCAGGGCCTCACGGTCGAGGTCGACGTCGTCGAGGAGCTCGGCGCCGACGGCTACCTCTACGGCCACACCGACGTGCAGGGCCAGCGCGTCGACGTCGTCGCTCGCGTCGACGGCCGCTCGCACCCCAACGCCGGCGACACGGTCGTCGTGAGCCCCGAGCCGAAGCACGTGCACGTGTTCGACACGGCGAGCGGCAAGCGCCTCAACCGCACGCCCATCGCGCACTGAGCACTGGCTCTCAGCACGAGCTAACCAACGAATGAACGCCCGAGGGCGGGTCGCGTCACCTGACGCACCCGCCCTCGCGGCGTTCTCGGGAAGGAACCGATGAGCGCCTCGCTCAGCATCACCTCCGCGGTCGTCGACCCGGGACTGCTCGACCTGCCCTGGCACCTGCCCCTCGACACCTGGCCCGACGACGCGATCGCCTCGCTGCCCAAGGGCATCTCGCGCCACCTCGTGCGCTTCGTGCACCTGAGCGGCGCAGTCGTGGCGATCAAGGAGACGACCGAGGAGATGGCGCGGCGCGAGTACGAGATGCTGCGCACGCTGCAGCGACTCGAGATTCCGTGCGTCGACCCCGTCGCCGTCATCACGGGCCGCGTCGACGGCGACGGCAACGCCCTCATGCCGGTGCTCGTCACGCGCCACCTGCGCTTCTCGCTGCCGTACCGCGCGCTGTACTCGCAGACCCTGCGCCCCGACACCGCGACGCGTCTCGTCGACGCGCTCGCGGTGCTGCTCGTGCGCCTGCACATCGCAGGGTTCTTCTGGGGCGACGTCTCGCTCTCGAACACGCTCTTCCGCCGCGACGCCGGCGCGTTCGCCGCCTACCTCGTCGACGCCGAGACCGGTCAGCTCTACGAGGGCGGGCTCTCGAACGGGCAGCGAGAGAACGACCTCGAGATCGGCCGCATCAACATCGCCGGCGAGCTGCTCGACCTCGAGGCCGGCGGCCGGCTCGACGAGAGCATCGACGCGATCGAGGTCAGCAACGGCATCATCGACGCCTACCGCACCCTCTGGACCGAGCTCACCGGCTGGGAGTCGTTCGACCGCACCGAGCGCTGGCGCATCACGCAGCGCGTCGAGCGGCTCAACGACCTCGGCTTCGACATCGGCGAGCTCGCGATGCGCACCGACGGCGACTCGACCGAGGTGCGCATTCAGCCCAAGGTCGTCGATGCGGGCCACCACACCCGGCGCCTGCTGCGCCTCACCGGCATCGATGCGGGCGAGAATCAGGCCAGGCGCCTGCTCAACGACCTCGACTCGTACTCGGCGTCGACCTACCCCGATCGCTCGGTCGACGAGGAGCAGGTAGCCCACGAGTGGCTCGTGCGCGTCTTCGAGCCGGTCGTTCGGGCGATCCCCCGCGAGCTCAAGGGCAAGCTCGAGGGTCCGGAGGTCTTCCACCAGCTGCTCGAGCACCGCTGGTTCCTGTCGCAGAACGAGGCGCGCGCCATTCCGCTCGCCGAGGCGCTGAGCTCGTACATCGACACGGTGCTGCGTCACCGACGCGACGAGGCGACGATGATTGCACCTCTCACCGAGACGATCTCGCTGCCCGACCTCGACACCGACGCGATCGAGGTCGTCGACGACGACGCCCCGCGGGGGTCGTGGCGCGACAAGGTGTGAGGTTCGGCGAAGCGCTCAGTCGCGGTCGAGCAGGGCGGCGAGTTCGTCGTCAGTCGGCTCGACGAGGATCGACCCCTTGATGTCGATGACCGGCACGCTGGTGACGCCGCTGAGTCGCACGGCCTCGGCGGCGTGCGCGCTATCCTCCTCGACATCGCGGTAGACGTAAGCGGCTCCTCGCCCGTCGAGCAGCGCCCGCGACCGCAGCGTGTCCTCGCAAGTCGCCTTGCCGTAGACCGTGATCGTCACTGTCGTCTCTCCTCCTTGCCGACGGCCGTCATCCGACGAGCCGGTACGCCTTCATCTTGCGGTACACCGTGGCGCGCGACACCCCGAGGATGTCCGCCGCCTTAACTCGATTGCCCTCGGCCTCCTGGAGCGCCTTGCGGATGGCCTCGAGCTCGACCCGCTCGATCAGGGTGAGGTTCTTCGTCGCCTGCATGGCTGCAGGCAGATCGGAGACCTCGACCGGTCCGCTCCTGCCGGATACGACGAGCTGCGAGATCAGCTGGCGAAGCTCCTTGACGTTTCCGGGCCAGCGATACTGCTGCATGAGACTGAGCGCATCGGCTCGCACCTCGAGACGCTGGCCCGGCGCGACGCTCGCCGTCAGCGCCGCCCACAGCTCGGCAAGGTCGGCGACGCGATCGCGCAGCGGCGGAACCCACACACTGCGGGCGCCGAACTTGAGCTCGAAGGCTTCGACCTCATCAGGAGCATCCGTCGTCAGGGTGAGCGTGACCGGCAGGCCGTCGGGCTTTGATTCGAGCACGGCTCGCATGCCGTCGAGCGCGGGGGCGTCGAGGGTTTCGATACCCCGCACGACGAGCGGCGTTCCTCCCGCTGTGGCTTCTCGAAGCTGCGTGAGCCACTGCAGCGTTCCGACGATGTGCCGCTCGGCCGCGTCGACGAGGCGTGCGGTGGAGGGCACGTGCCCCGCGCGGTGCGGGCTGCCTAGTGCAAGGGAGGTCTTGCCCACGCCGGTCTCGCCGGCCAGCAGCACGGGGTCCCCTCCTCGCAGCCGCTCGATCCTGTTCACCACCGCCAGCCACTCCTGCGAGCGTCCTGCTATGCGCGTGGGCGGAGCGACCACCGGGCGGGAGGGACGCGCCGCGCTCGCGTCTCCCAGGACGACGATGTTGTTGCCGCGACCCATGGCCGTGAGATCGATGGCAGTGCGACCGGTCGACAGCTCGAGCTCGTAGAGGCCCGACTCCCCCGCCTCGTCGCCGAGGGCGCGGATGAGCGCGATGTCGCGCGGCGTGAGGGTGTTTGCCTGCTGGCTCTGGATCATGACGCCCTGGGGGCCGAAGGCGACGACGGGTGCCTCGCGCTTACGCGACTGGTCGAGGAACACATTGAGCATCTGGCGCGTGGCGGGTTGCTCGACCGACATCACGTGCTGCTCGAGCTGGGCCGTCATCGACTTGACGAGCGGCTTGAGTAGATCCGTTCGCGGGGTGATGTCGCAGGAGAGGGTGATGACCGCGAGTAGGCGGCGGGTGATGGGATGGAGCACCGGGGCGCCCGTGCAGACGGCGTTCTGGTAGATATCGGCGAAGTGCTCCGTACCCCGAATCTGCACAGCGGAACCAGTTGCGACCACGGTGCCGACCCCGTTGGTGCCCACGACGTTCTCCGCGAGCACGGCACCACGGCTCGTGCCGACCCGGTCGAGGTGGGCGCGAGCCTGGCGGTCTTCGCACCACCGCTGCAGGATCTGCCCTCGAGAGTCGGCCAGCAGCAGCGCGAGGCCCGTCCCCTCGAGATCTTCCGCGAAACGGTTCATCGGCGCGCCGAACATGTCGAGGAGGTGCTCGTCGAGCACGGCCTCAGGAACATGAGGCACCTCGCCGATATTGCCGGGGTCGCCGATCGCGGCCTGCGACCGACGCCACGACTCGGCGATGTCGAAGGTGGTCGAACGCGAGCTGCCCGAGTGGAGGACTTCCTCCTTGCGCGCTTGAGCGGCACGGGCGTCGAAATCGTTCACGATCGGCCTCCAAGAGGGTGACGTCGTCGTCGGGCCGGAAGACGGGCACGCTCCCGTAATACCATCTTACGACTCAGGGCGCCTCCCTCGAGAGCGGGGAGGGTACCGACTCGATTACGTTTTCGGTTTCCGCATGCGACGCATCCTGGAGCGCTCGCGCGATGCGCACGAGCTTATCGTCGCGCCACCGCACGCGTTCGTCCCACTGATCGAGCGGAAGCAGGGCGCGCCGCTCGGCCTCGACCTGGGCGACAAGATCGGTCGTCCATGGATCGTGCTGGCCGCGGGACGCCCCCATGCGCTCGTAGGCGGGGCCCATCTTCTCCGCGTGGGCGACGATCCCTCCCCGCGTGTTGAGATCTACCGTCTCGAAGGGTCCGATAACCGCCCACCGGCGACCGAGCCCATTGCGCACGACCTCGTCGATGTCGTCGACGGTCGCGACTCCATCGCGCACGAGACAGTAGGCCTCGCGCAGCAGCGCCCCCTGCAGGCGGTTGAACAGGAAGCCCTCGATCTCGCTGCGCACACGCACCGGTCGAGAACCCGCGGCGCGATAGATCTCCTCGGCGCGATGCACGGTCTCCTCCGAGGTGAAGCGCGACGGCACGAGCTCGATCACCGGCAGCAGGTACGGAGGGTTGCCCGGGTGAGCGATGAGCACTCGTTCACGTGCGTGCGTCGCCGTCGCGAACTCGCTCGATACGATGGCCGAGCTCGAGCTCGCGAGCACGGCGTGCGGCTCGCTGAACGCGCCGATGAGCTGGAAGAGCTCTCGCTTGATGTCGAGCTTCTCAGGAGCGCACTCCTGCACCAGGTCTGCCGACTGCAGCGCCTCGAACAGGATCTCGTGGAACGAGACCCGCGCGAAGAGCGCCTCCGGCTGCTCGCTCAGCATGCCCGCACGATCGAGCATCCCGACACGGTCGGCCAGGTCGACCCGCGCGCGGTCGAAGGCCCCGGGAAGGGCATCCCACATGCGCACCGCGAAGCCCGCCCGGGCGAAGTGGACCGCGAAAGCCACCCCGATCGACCCAGACCCGACGATGCTCACGATGAAGCGCGGCGCACCCTCGACAGCCGATGCGACCGAGGGCGTCACGTCGTCAGGCATCCCACCAGGTGCGGTCGTCGGCATAGCCGCGACGCACGATCTCGGCGATCGACTCGCGCGTCAGCTCGCGAGGGTTGTTCGCGAGCAGGCGCGTCGAGAGCAGCGCCTGCTCGGCGATGAGCTCGATGTGCTCCGCCTGCACGCCCAGGTCGCGCAGATTGAGAGGAACACCGAGCGCGGCGAGGAGCTCCTCGACCCGCAGGATCGCTGCCCTGGCGTTGTCGAGCGGCGACGCGGTCGCCACGGCGACGCCGAAGACCTCGGCCAGTTCGGCGAACTCCGCGACGCGCACCGGCAGGTTGAAGCGCATCACGTAGGGCAGGAGGGCTCCGACACCCATGCCGTGCGGGGTGTGGGTGAGGTTGCCGATCGGCGACTGGATGGCATGGGCGCTCGCCGTGCCCGCGGTGTTGAGGGCCATGCCTCCGCAGAACGCGGCGAGCATGGTGTCGGCGCGCGCCTGCAGATCGCTCGGGTCGGCCACGACCCGCTCGAGCGACCGGTTGAGCAGCCCCAGGCCCGTGCGGCAGTAGATGTCGGTCAGCACGTTCTTGCCCACGTACAGGTGCTGGTCGATCTCTTCCGGCGAGGGGTTCTTGGCCCTGTCGGTGAACGACTCGATCAGGTGCGAGAGCGCATCGGCTCCCGTCGCGGCCGTCAGGCCGGGCGGGCAGGTGAGGGTGAGCTCTGGGTCGATGATCGCGATGCGCGCCTCGAGGTGGGCGCTCGCGACGCCGATCTTCACCCCGCGATCGCCGTCGAACACCACCGAGATGCAGCTGACCTCGGCACCTGTGCCACCCGTGGTCGGCACGGTGACGACGGGCATCGTCGGGCCGGGGACGAGGTTCTCGCCGTAGTAGTCGCGGATGTCGCCGCCGTGCGTGAGCACGAGCGAGGCGACCTTGGCCATGTCTAGGCAGCTGCCTCCGCCCAGACCGACGACGACCTCGATCCCCGTGCCCGCGAAGCGGCCCTGCAGCTCGAGGATGTTCTCGCGAGGCAGGTCGGGCGCTACGTCGGAGTAGACGCTCACTTCGAGTCCCGCGCGCTCGAGCGACGAGACCACCTCTGCGAAGTCGGCCGTCGTGGCCATGCGGGCGTCTGTGCAGATGAGCACCTGCCGACCGAGAGGCGCGACCAGCAGCGGCAGCTGCCGACGCTGGCCCGGGCCGAAGAGCACGGTCGAGGGCTGGCGCAGAAGCCCAAGACCCATGATGTTGTCGACGCTCGTGCTCATCACTGCAGCCCTTTCGTCTCGTCGATGGTGAGCGCAATGTACTTCGGCTCGAGGAACTCGTAGATGCCGTCGTGGCCGCCCTCGCGGCCGATGCCCGAGGCCTTGATGCCACCGAACGGTGCCGCGGGATCGGCCATGATGCCTCGGTTGACGCCGACCATGCCGAAATCGAGCCGCTCGGCGATGGTCACGGCGCGCGAGAGGTCGCGAGTGAACAGGTATGCCGACAGTCCGTAGTGCGTGTCGTTTGCGAACGCGAGGGCCTCGGTGACCGAGTCGACCGTGTAGAGCGCGGCAACCGGAGCGAACATCTCCTCGTTGCAGAACTCGTGGGCGGCCTGCGGGAAGCGGAGCACGGTGGGCTCGAAGAAGAAGCCGTCGCCCTCGATGGGCCGTCCTCCGACCAGCGTCTCGGCTCCGACCGAACGGAAGTCCTCGAGCAGCCGGACCACCCGGGAGCGCTGCCTCTCCGAGACGATCGGGCCGACCGCCACATCGGGGTCGAAGCCATCGCCGACCCTCAGAGCCGCCGTGCGCTGCACGAATTTGTCTGTGAACTCCTCCGCGATGGCCGAGTGCAGGATGATGCGGTTCGCCGCCACGCACGCCTGGCCGGCGTTGCGGAACTTGCAGAGAAGGGCGTGCTCGACGGCGAGATCGACGTCGGCATCGTCGAGGACGATGAACGGCCCGTCGCCGCCGAGTTCGAGGGAGGGGTTGATGATGTGATCGGCCGCCTGCTTGAGCAGCTGGCTGCCGACGCCCGTCGATCCCGTGAAGCTCACCTTGCGCAGGCGGGAGTCGGCCATGAGCGCCGCCGAGACGTCGCCGGAGCCGCTCGTGTGGATGAGGTTGACGACACCCGCCGGGAAACCGGCGTCGGCGAGGGTCTGCACGAACAGCGCGGCCGTAAGCGGGGTCTCGCGCGCCGACTTCATCACCACGGTGCACCCGGCGGCCAGGGCCGCCCCAGCCTTTCGGGCCGACATGAGCATGGGGAAGTTCCACGGCGTGACCAGGAAGCTCGGCCCGACCGGCTGGTGGCTGCCGATCACGCGGTAGCCACCCGGCGAGCCCTCCTGATAGGTGCCGTGCAGGTGGGCGATCTGCTCGGTGAACCACAGGAAGAAGCCGGCGGAGAGCGAGAATTCGGCCATCGACTCCGAGCGCGGCTTGCCGCTCTCGAGGGTCATGGTGTCAGCGAAGACGTCGGCCCGCTCCATGAGGAGCGCGTGCGCGCGGTGGAACAGGTCAGCGCGGGCGCGGGGCGCCCAGTGCCGCCAGGCCTCAGCAGCCTCGACAGAGGCGTCCAGTGCGAGCAGCGCCTCTTTCGGACCGCCGTCGGCCACGTCGGCGAACACCGCTCCGGTGGAGGGGTTCGTGACGGGGATGCGCGCCTCGGTCGCGACCCAGCGCCCGCCGATGTACAGATCGGTGGCGATGCCGTGGTCCTGGACGATGGCCGTGGAGGGGGTGTTCATCATGTTCCTTCGAGTGCGTAAGTGTCGGAGCGGAGTTCTCAGGAGGCGACGGCGAGGCGGCGGCGCTCCGCCACCGCGCGTGCGATGCTCGGCACGAGCTCTCGCAGCAGCACGACCGCCAGGAGGACGGATGCCTGCGCGACGAGCTGCAGGGGCTCGGGCCAGCCGACCGCGCGCAGCAGCTGGCCGAGCTGGGTGAGGAAGAGCGCCGCCACTCCCGTCGAGACGAGTGCCGCGCGCCCGCCCGTGAGCGCCGTGCCACCGAGCACGACGGCGGCGACCGTCGGCAGCAGGTAGGAGTCTCCGAAGAAGAGCGGCGGCGTGGTGACGTAGCCGGTGTAGAGGATCGAGGCGACGCCGTACGCGGCACCGGCGAGGGCGTACGCCATCGTCTGATAGAGCGTGACGCGGATGCCCAGGGCTGTGGCCGCGCGCTCGCTCACGCCGATCGCCGTCAGGCGTCGGCCGACGATCGACCGGTGAGCGATGAAGCCCGCGACACCGATCACGACGACGGCCACGATGACCGCGTTCGGGACGAGCCCGAGCTTGCCCTTCGCGAACTGGGCGAGAACCGCCGGGGACCCGGCGGGGGTGCCGCTCGAAATCGCGAAGACCGTTCCGAGGAGGATCACGTTCATGCCCAGTGTCACCACGAGCGGCATGACGCCGAAGCGGGTGATGATGACGCCGTTGATGAGGCCGGCGATCGCGGGAAGGACGATCGCGGCGGCGATCGCGAGCTCGGGCGCCCAGCCGTACCACTGCGGCAGGCCCGAGACGAGCGCTGCGCCGAACGCAAGCATGCCGGGAACCGACAGGTCGAGGCCGCGCTGCTGCACCACGAGCGTCTGCCCGATGGCGGCGATCGCGAGCACAGCGGCGAACGGCAGCATGCCGAGAACGGCGGCCTCGCTCAGGCTGCCCGAGGCGACGAGCGGGCTCGCAGCGAAGAGGGCGATCGTGGCAATCCAGATGGCACCCGAGCCGCCCGAGAGCAGCCGCTTCCAGCGGGGATCCATCTTCATGTCGACAGTGCTCATCAGCTTTTCCGGATTCTGCGCAGCTGCGCGTAGAGGACGGCGGCGCCCACGGTAATCACGCCGGGGAGCCAGTAGCCCCAGGCTCCGGAGAGCCCGAGGAAGGTCGGCACGCCAAGGATCTGCGCCACGAGGATGGCAGCCACGATGATGCCGATGAAGGAGCCGCGGCCGCCGAAGATGCTCGCCCCCGCGAGCACGAGGACCGTGACGGAGGACAGCGTGAACGACAGTCCGGGGCGCCCGTCTCCGATGCCGATTTGCGACATGAGAATCACCGCCGTCGGCATGACCAGCAGCGAGGTCACGACGTAGCTCACGAGCGTCACGCGGTTCGCGTTGATGCCGAGGCGCAGCGCGGCATCGCGGCGCGAACCGACGGCGCGAAGCTCGACGCCCCAGCGGGTGCGTCGCAGCGCCCACTCGAGGCCGAGGGCGACCGCGATGGCGACGAGCGTGATGACCGGGACGAAGCCGATCTTGGTGAAGATCACGCTCGTGACGTCGGAGGTGATGATGCCGCCGGGTGTGCTGCGGATCAGGAACAGGGTGCCCTGCAGCCCCAGCGCGATGGCAAGGGTCACGACGATCGGATTGAGCGAGAACCGGGTGATGAGGAAACCGTTCACGAAGCCGACGGCGAGCGCCGCGATGACCATCAGCACGAGTCCGACCAGGATGCTCCCCCCTTCGACCACGTGGAAGGAGGCAATGACGACCAGAAGGCTCAGGAGTGGCCCGACGGAGAGGTCGAAGCCCGATCCCATCACCACCACCTGCTGAGCGGAGCCGATGAAGATGAGCATCGAGGCGGCGAACAGGATGTTGCCGAGGCTGAACGGGGAGAAGTACGCCGGGTTGTTGAGACCGACGAACGCCGCGAGCAGCAGCGCGACAAGACCGAGCACGGCCGCAGGCGAGTGGTCTCCTCGGAGCCAGCTGCGGAGTCGGCTAGCCCGAGGGGTCGCATCCTCCCGCGTGCGCATGGTGGTGGAGGTGAGCGCGGCGCGCGCGATCTCCGCTTCGGTCACGGCATCGCCCTCGAGCTCGGCGACGATGTGCCCGCGCGACATGATCACGACCCGATCGCACAGGCCCTCGAGCTCGACGCCGTCGGAGGAGAGGATGACGACCGCGGCACCGTCATCGGCCGCTCCGCGGAGGATCGTGTAGATGTCGACGCGTGCCCCCGCGTCGACACCCTGGGTCGGCTCCTCGGCGAGAAGCACACGGGGCTCGGCGAGCAGGGTGCGCGCGAGCACGACCTTCTGCTGGTTACCGCCGGAAAGGGACGAGATCGCCGTGCGGTCGGAGGGAGTCTTGATCGCCTGCCGGGCGATCTGCTCGCGCGAGACCTCCTCGATGGCCCGGTCGCTGATGATGCCGCCGCGCGAGACGCGTCGCAGCGTCTTCATGACGATGTTCTCGCCCACGGTGAGGGGAAGGAAGACGCCTTCTCCGTGACGGTCGGAGGGGACGTACACGGCGCCTGCCTTCGCCGCCGCGACGTGGCTGCCGAGCTTGACGGGACGTCCACCGATCTCCATTGCTCCGGTCGCCGGTTCGATGCCCGCAAGGGCCCGGATCAGCTCCTCCTGGCCATTGCCCTGCACGCCGGCGATGCCGATGATCTCGCCCGACTTCACCGAGAGTGAGATGTCGTGGAAGTGTCGACCGGAGAGCCCTCGAACGGCCAGGCGCTCCTCCTCTCGGAGCGAGCCGGCCTCTGCGGACTTCGGCGGGAAGACCGTGTCGAGCGCGCGACCGACGACGAGCTCGATGATCTGCGACTCTGAGACGTCGTCGGCCTCGAAGGTTCCGCGTACGCGGCCGTCGCGCAGCACGGTGATGCGGTCGGCGATCTCTTTTACCTCCGGGATGCGGTGCGAGATGTAGACCACGGCGGCCTGTGCGGCCGTGAGCTCGCGCACCCGCCGGAAGAGACGCTGCACCTCGTCGTTGTTGAGGTGCTCGGTCGGCTCGTCGAGCACGAGCACGCGCGGCTTGAGGGCGAGCGCCTTCGCGATCTCGACGACGAAGCGCTGCTCGACGGAGAGGTCGGACACGCGACTGCGGGCGTCGATGCCCATCTGCCACGGATCGAGGTGCTCCTGCGCCCAGCGAGGCGCCCTTTTCAGGCCGCCTCGGCGAGTCTGGCCCACGCCGATGGCGAGGTTCTCGGCCACGGTAAGGTCCGGCAGCAGCGCCGGGTCCTGCCGCACGATCGCGAGACCGAGCCCGCGCGCCTCGTCGGGTGACGCGGAGGTCAATCGACGACCGCCGATCACGACCTCGCCGATGTCAGGAGCGAGCGCGCCTGAGGCCACCGCCATCAGCGTCGACTTGCCCGCGCCGTTCTCGCCGACGAGAGCATGCACCTCGCCGGCCCGCACGTCCAGACCGACGTCGGCGAGCGCCGTGACGCCGGGGAAGGTGCGCGTGATCCCGGTCAGCGCGAGGGCGCTGCTGCCTGGCACGATCTCGTCCTCGGGCAGGAGTGCGATAGCCGCAGTGAGCGGCGAAGTGGGAGAGCTCATGGTGGGTGTCCTTCCGAGTGGCGCGAGGGGACTACTGAGCGAGGTATCCGCCGTCGATGACGAGCTCGGCGCCCGTCATGAAGCTGGACTCGTCGCTCGCGAGGAAGAGTGCGCCGGCGGCGATCTCGTCGGGGAGACCCGCGCGGCCCATCGGCGTCATGGAGACGACGTACTCGTTGACGCCCGGGTCCTGCGCGTCGGTGAGGGGCGTCGCGATGAAGCCCGGGTGCAGCGAGTTGACGCGGATGCCCGTGGTCGCGTAGGTGATGGCGGCGTTCTTCGACATCATGCGCACGGCGCCCTTGGTGGCGTGATACGCGTGCGCGCCAGCGACGGCGGCGTTGCCCCAGATGGAGGAGACGTTGACGATAGAGCCGGCGCCGCGCTCGAGCATCGAGGGGACGACCTCGCGCATGCCGAGGAAGACGCCCGTCTGGTTGACGTCGATGACGCGCTGCCAGTCCGCGAGCGAGAGCTCGTGCAGGGGCTCGTAGGCGATGATGCCAGCGTTGTTGACGAGCACGTCGACGCGGCCGTGGCGCTCGAGAGCGCTGCCGACGATCGCCGACCAGCCCTGCTCGTCGGCGACATCCTGCTGCACGTACTCGATGCCGGGGGCGAAGTCATGGTGGCGGGACTGGCTCGTGGCGATCACGATGGCGCCTTCCCGGTGGAAGCGCTCGGCGATCGCGCGGCCGATGCCGCGGCCGGCGCCGGTGACGATGGCGACCTTGTCAGTGAGACGGGTCATGGGGCTCTCCAGTCGATCGGGGACGGTCCGAGACGCTGGGTCTTCGCCGTCGAAGGGGTGCAGTGGGCGTGAGGTCACGCGATGGTGAGGTCGAGGGGGTGGTGCCGGTGCCGGGCCGCCGCGAGGCGCCCCGGCACCGGTCACCGGTGGGTGCTACTGGTTGAACAGCGCCTTGAGCTGCTCGACCGAGAGGCCCGACGAGTTGATCGCGTCGTTGGGCAGGTCGGGCTCGCAGACGGGCTGCTTCGCCGGGTCGGTCGAGTCCTCGATGATCTCGAGGTTGTAGACCGACGGCTCGTCGTTCGGCAGGTTGTTGAACGCCGCGAGGCCCTTATGCAGAGCGGGGATCGAAACCCAGTTGCGCGACGACATGGTCGCGACCTGGAACGTCGGCTGCGAGTCCTTGTACTCGTACCAGAGGCACGCGAACTGGTTGGAGTCGTTGGCACTCCAGACGGGGAGCGGCTTGCCCGCGTCGATGAACGCCTCGATGCCGCCGACCGATCCCCCGCCGTAGTCGGCGACGATGCCGTCGATCGAGCCGAACTGCGTGATGAGGCCGGCCATGACCTGCTTGGTCTTGCCGGGCTCCCAGCCGGTGTCGACGAACGTGTCGCCGAGCTGCTCGTTGAGGAAGTTGATACCGGGGTTCTCGGCGACCGCGCGCTTGGCGCCGTCGTAGACCGCCTGCGAGTAGGGGTTGCCGGCCTGACCACCGGTCATGAGGAGGTTGCCCTCGCCGCCCATCTGCTCGATCGTCCACTTCGCGAGGCCGTAGCCGTACGTGTCGACGTTCTCCGAGACGCAGTCGACGTAGTCGACGCCGGGCTCGCCGCCGGGGCAGGCGATGATCGGCACGAACTTCACGCCGGCCTGCGTCGCCTGACGGATCGTCGGCAGCAGCGCCTCACCACCGTCGGTGAACGAGACGATGATGTTGACGCCCTGCGCGACGAGCGAGTTGATGTCGGAGATGGCCTTCTGCGTGTCGGCCTGAGCGTCGGTGTAGATGATGTCGGTGATGTTGTCGCACTTCGCGGCCTCGGCCTCGAAGATGGCGCGCGTGGTCTTGCGCCAGGAGTTGCCGCCGAAGCCGTCGGCGAAGGCGACCTTGATGGGCTCCTCGCCGCAGAACTCGGCGATGTCGGCGATCTGGCTCTGGAGTCCGGCGACGCCGATCTCGTAGCTGATCTGCTCTTCCGAGCCGGAACCGCCGGTCGACGTGCCGCCGCCCGTGGAACAGGCGCCGAGCAGCAGGACGCTCGCGGCGAAGACCGCCGCCAGCGACGCAGTGCGCTTGGTGATCATGTGCATTCCTTCTCTCATTGGTGGGGTCGCGACGGCCGGCGCTGATGCCGGCGACGCGGATGCTCCCTCCGCCGTCGCTCGAACCGGAAGTCGGCTCGGGCGTCGTCCTTGACGGTCAGTCGTCGGCATTGACGATGCGTCGGCGGTGGAGCGGGAGGTGTCGAAGGGATCGGCTCTCCGGCTGCCCAGGGGTGGTGGACCGGTGAGTCGGGCCAGGGCGGGAGCCCCGGTAGTTGCCCATGTTTTCAGCGCTCCTGAACCGTTCGTGCCTCACGTTGCGACGGCGGTGACTCACTTTGAGACAGCGCTTAACCCGCCGTTCGGCACCGTGCAATCTGAAGCCACGAGGCCCGATCCGCGGCCCGACTCACGACCCGTCTCAGCGCCGAGATCGCGATGGGACCGACGCCACCGTCACAAGGAGCACCCATGTCGTCACCGCAGCCGACCGACCTCCTCGGGGAGATCTACGCCCACTGGATCGAGGAGCTCGGCAACGTGCCCGCCCCCACCACCGCCCTGCTTCGCCTGCTCTTCGATGACTGGCAGCGAGCAACGGCCGAACCGGAGGGCGTGACCTACCGTCACACCGAGATCGGCGGGGTGCCGGGCATCCTCGTCATGCCGCTGGATGCGGACCCGCGCCAGATGCAGATCCTGCTGCACGGCGGCGGCTTTGCCCTGGGCTCGTCTGCCTCGCACCGCAAGCTCGCCGGGCACATCGCCAAGGCCTGCGGCACCTACAGCTTCGTCGCCGACTTCCGGCGCGCTCCCGAGCACAAGTTCCCCGCGCAGATCGACGACGGCGTGAGCATCTTCCGCGCCTTGCTGGCCGAGGGATTCCGCCCCGAGGACATCACCCCGGTCGGCGACAGCGCCGGCGGCAACCTCGCCATCAGCATGACGTTCCAGCTAATGCGAGACGGCGGACCCGTGCCGATCCAGGTGCTCACGATGTCTCCGTGGGTCGACATGGAGAACTCCGGCTCGACCATCGAGACCAACGACGCCACCGATTTCCTCATCACGCGCGAAGGCCTGCAGGGCAACATCGACCGCTACATCGCGGGCGCGACCGAGCCCACGAACCCGATGGCGAACCCGCTGTACCAGGACTTCACCGGCTTCCCGCGCCTGTACATCTGCGCCGGCGACATCGAGTCGCTCTGGGACGACAGCGTGCGACTCGACCGCCTCGCGCGCGCCGCCGGCGTCGACGTGACCTTCTCGGTCGGCGAGGGCATGCAGCACGTCTACCCCTTCCTCGCCGGACGTCACCCTCGCGCCGATGAGGAGATCCAGCTCATGGCCGAGTGGTACCGCGCCGGCCGCGCCCGCCTCTGACACCCACCCCGTTCCCGCCGCCGTCGCGGCACACCATCCCCGAAAGGAAACAACCATGACCAAGAAGGATTACGACGCCATCGTCATCGGCGCCGGGTTCTCCGGCCTCGCGGTGCTGCACCACCTCCGCGAGATCGGGCTCGACACGATCGCCATCGACGGCGCCGACGGCATCGGCGGCACCTGGTGGATCAACCGCTACCCCGGCGTGCGCACCGACAGCGAGTTCAGCTACTACTCGTTCTCGTTCTCGAAGGAGGTGCGCGAGGAGTGGGTCTGGACCGAGCGCTACCCCTCGGGCCAGGAGGTGCTGAACTACCTCAACTTCGTCGCCGACCGGCTCGACCTGCGCAAGGACATCCAGCTCGGCAAGTGGGTCGAGAAGGCCGTCTACGACGAGACCGCCAACCGCTGGACCCTCTCGATCAAGGGCGGCGAGACCCTCACGGCCAAGTACCTGATCTCGGGCATGGGGGTGCTCTCGCAGCCGATCTGGCCGAGCATCCCGGGTCGCGAGACGTTCCAGGGCGCCATGGTGCACGCGGCTCGCTGGCCGGAGGGCCTCGACCTCACGGGCAAGCGCGTCGGTCTCATCGGCCTGGGCGCCTCCGGCATCCAGATCACGCCCACGATCGCGCCGGAGTGCGGCGAGCTCTTCGTGTTCCAGCGCACGCCGAACTTCATCGTCGAGACCAACAACGACCCGGTGACGCCGGAGCAGCTGCAGCACGTGCGCGAGCACTACGACGAGATCTTCGAGCGGGCCGCGAACCACCCGTTCGGCGTCGACATGGTGCCCGCCCAGCACAGCGCGCTCGAGGTCGGGCCCGAGGAGCGCGACCGCATCTTCGAGAGCAAGTGGAACGAGGGCGGGTTCCACTTCGCCAACGAGTGCTTCAACGACCTCGCCACGAACCACGAGTCGAGCGAGCTCGCCTCGGAGTTCATCCGCAAGAAGATCCGCGAGATCGTGAAAGACCCGGCGACCGCCGAGCTGCTGAGCCCGCGCGGCTACTCGTTCAACGGCAAGCGCGTTCCGACGGGCTTCAAGTACTACGACACCTTCAACCGCGAGAACGTGCACCTGATCGACACCAAGACCACGCCGATCACTGAGTTCACCGAGAAGGGCATCAGGGTCGGCGACACCGAGTACGAGCTCGACGTCATCATCGCGGCGACCGGCTTCGACGCCATGACCGGCACGCTCACCAACTTCGACATCGTCGGCCGCGACGGCGTGATCCTGCGCGACAAGTGGTCGACAGGCATCCGCTCGAATCTGGGCATCTCGATGAACGGCTTCCCGAACCTGCTGCTCTCGCTCGGCCCGCAGACGCCGTACTCGAATCTGCCGGTGCCGATCCAGCTCGGTGCGCAGTGGATGGCCCGCGCCATCGCCTTCGCCGAGAAGAACGGCGTCCCCGCCCTCGAGGCGACGGTGGAGTCGGAGGAGTGGTGGGCCGCCGAGACCGACCGCGCCGGCAAGGCGACGGTCATGTACACCGAGGGCCAGAAGGCGAAGGCCTGGTTCTTCGGTGAGAACGTGCCCGGCAAGCCGCGCGAGTTCCAGGTCTACATGGGCGGCGGTCAGGTGTACCAGCAGTACTGCCGCGACGCCGAAGCTGACCAGTACCGCTCGTTCCGCGCCGCAGAGCAGCACCAGCTGGCTGAGAGCGCCTGAGTCACCCGGTGGCCCGGGGCGGCGCGGCGGCGCGAGCCGCTCGTCGCCCCGGGCCACTCCCCTGCCGGGCGCGAGCCCGCCCCGGCAGCAGACTGCAGTGGAAGGACAGGAACATGAACCGACTGACAGGCAAGGTCACCGTCATCACCGGTGGCGCCTCGGGCATGGGACGCACGACGGCCGAGCTGTTCGCCGCCGAGGGCGCGACCGTGGCGGTCACCGACTTCAACGCCGACCTCGGCGCCGAGGTCGTGGCCGGCATCCGCGCCGCCGGCGGAACGGCTGACTTCTGGCGCGTCGACGTCAGCAGCGAGGCGAACGTGGCCGCGGCCTATGCCGAGATCATCGAGCGATTCGGCACGATCGACGTGCTCGTGAACGCCGCGGGCATCATCGGCGTCGACAAGCCCACCCACGAGCTCAGCGAGGCCGAGTGGGATTCGCTCTTCGCCGTCGACGTCAAGGGCGTCTTCTTCTCGACCAAGCACGCTCTCCCGCCGATGATCGCCCAGGGCTCCGGCTCGATCATCAACTACTCGTCGATCTACGGTCTCACCGGCAACGACGAGTTCACGGCGTATCACGCCGCGAAGGGCGCCGTCGCGACCATGACGATGCAGGATGCCGCCGTCTATGGCAAGTACAACATCCGCGTGAACTCGGTGCACCCGAGCACCGTGCTCACGCCGCTCGTCGAGGGCATCGCGAACGCCTTCCCCGGCGGCATCGACGAGTACGAGAAGGTCAACACCCGGATGCAGTCCATCCGTCGTCTCGGGCGGCCGGAGGACGTGGCGTGGGCGTGCGTTTACCTCGCCTCGGACGAGTCGACGTGGGTCACGGGCGTGAACCTCCCCATCGACGGAGGGTTCATGGCGCGCTGAGGCGCGAGGCCTCGATGCGGTGCGCCGGTGGTGGCGCTCTCCGCGTCGGGCGGGCGGGGGCGGGGCGTTCGGGTCGCTTCGCCCCGTCCTGCGTCGTGGGGAGACGTTCGGGACCGCGGTCAGCCGGCTCGGACGCGATCGACCCACGCGCAGTAGTCGATGATCGCCAGAGCCCCGGCGACGCGGATGTGCTCCTCGCAGGCCCGCCGCGCCTCATCAGGGTCGCGCCGCACGGCCGCGGCGTCGACCACCCTCGCGAGCTCGCGCATCGACCGCGCGACGCGGTCGTCGTCGACGAAGGCGACGTGCCGGAAGATCGCGACGCGCTGGTGGATGCTGCTGAGCGTGTCAGCCAGCACCGGGTTGCCGGCCCCTTCGAGCAGCAGCGAGTAGAACCGCCGCTTCGACTGCTCGCGAGTGGCGACGGTGCCGCGCAGATATGCCGAGTCCATGGTCGCGTAGTGCTTGATGAGGGCAGCCGCGAGCTCGTCGGAGCAGCGCCGCGCGAACAGTTCGCCCACGAGCCCCTCGAGCTCGCACCTAACCTCGTAGAGCGCCTCGATCTCGGGCTGCTCGAGCACCGTGACGATGGGCCCGCGATTGGGCAGCATGGTGATCAAGCGCTCGGTCTCGAGCTGCCGCAGCGCCTCGCGCACGACGGTGCGAGAGACCCCGTATCGCTGGCAGAGCATGGCCTCACGTAGCCGTTCACCCGGGCGCAGACGTCCTTCGACGATGTCGTCGCGCAGTGCATCGACGACCTGGGCGCGCAGAGGCGCAGCCTGGGCGGTCACCTGCTGCACAGCGGACACGATGTCTCCTTGAGGGGTCGGCTTCAGGCTAACCGTGACCCACGCTCAGCGCCTCCGACAAGTGTAGGGAGCGGTTGCCGCGTCAGGCGAGGATGCGCGCCGGGTGCTCGATGCGGGCGACGAACGCGGCGAGCCAGCGCGCGGCGAGCGCGCCATCCCACGCCCGGTGGTCGGCCGAGAGCGTGACCCTCATGACCTGACCCACCTCGAGCGCGCCGTCGACGACGACGGGTCGCGCCGACGCCGCGCCGACGGCGAGGATGCCCGCGTGCGGCGGGTTGATGATCGCCGAGAAGCTCTGCGTGCCGTACATGCCGAGGTTCGAGACCGTGAAGCTGCCGCCCTCGAGCTCGTCGAGCTTCAGGCGGCCCTCGCGCCCGCGACCGGCGAGCTCGACGATGCGGGCGCCGAGCGCCGAGACGCTGAGGCCCTCGACCCCGCGCACGACGGGCACGACGAGCCCGTCGTCGAGCGACACGGCGATGCCGATGTCGACCGAGTCGTGCATCACCATGCCCTCGTCGCTCCACGTGCGGTTCGACTCGGGCACGTCGGCGAAGGCGCCCGCGACGGCCTTCACGACGAGGTCGTTGACGCTGACCTTGACCTGACCGCCCGCGTTGATCTGCTTGCGCATATCGAGCAGCGCGTCCACGCGGCAGTCGGCGGTGAGGTAGAAGTGCGGCACCGAGCTCTTGCTCTCGGTGAGGCGGCGAGCGATCGTCGCGCGCATGCGGCTGTGCGGCACGACCTGCGCGCCGGCCGGCGCGGGCTGCGGGGCCGGGGCTGCCGGGGCGGCGGCCGGGGCGGCAGGCGTCGCCGCGACCGTCGCGGCGGGAGCACCTCCCGACAGCAGCGATTCGACGTCGCGGCGCACGATGCGGCCGTCGGGACCCGAACCCACGACCTTCGCGAGGTCGATGCCGTGCTCGCGCGCGAGGCGCCGCACGAGCGGGCTCACGAAGCGACGGCCTGCGTCACCAGCGGCGGCGGATGCTGCGCTCGCGCCGCTCGCCGCGCCGACGGGCCCGGCCGCGGTCGCCGCGGCGCCGGCCGCATCCACGGCGGGCGCAGCGGCTTCGGCGACGGGAGC
>JAOASR010000104.1:0-24222 GCA_030158585.1 Microcella sp. | reverse complement strand
GCGTGCCGGTCCTCTCCTGGGACCGCGGGAGGGGCGAGCGCCTCCGGGATATACTCGCCGCACACCGGGGCGACTGCCCGGTGACCCTCGAGCTCGTGCGCCCCGGGTCGTGGGAGGTGGCGCCGGACTCCGCCGTGACCGGACCGCTGCTCCGCGCCGCCCGGGGCGACGTGGCGATCCTCCCCGAGGCGCCCCCGGGGCTCTCCGCGCCGGGCGCGCCGGATTCGGGATCCGCCGGGGCCGCCTGCCCGGCCCCGTCGGACTCCTCAGCGGCCGGAGCCGCTGCGGGGCTCGCGGGAAGTGCCACCTCCCCCGCTTCACCCACGATGGCGATGGGGGCACCGACGTCGATCGAGTCGCCCTCCCCCACGAGAAGCTCGAGCACGGTGCCCGCGGTCTCGGCCGCGAACTCGACGACGGCCTTCTCGGTCTCGATCTCGGCGAACGGCTGACCGACGGCGACCTCGTCGCCCGGGGCGACGAGCCACTTCTGCACGGCCGCCTCGGTGACGTTCGCGAGCACCTCGGGCATGCGGATGGTGGTGGACATCAGCGTGCTCCCCCCGCGTTGCGGCGCACGGTCTCGATGCCGGCGACGACCTCTTCGGTGCGGGCGATCGCCGCGCGCTCAAGAATGCGCGAGATCGACGGCGACGACTCGGCGCCCGTCACGCGCTGCACGGGCTGGTCGAGCCAGTCGAACAGCCGGCGCTGGATCTCGTCGGCGAGCCACGCGCCGTACGAGGTGCCCTGGGCTCCCTGCTCGACGATGAGCACGGCGTTGGTCTTCTTCACGCTTCGCTCGATGGTCGCCCAGTCGAGCGAGGCGCGGTCGAGCCAGCGCAGATCGATGAGGTCAGCATCCGCCCCCGTCTGCTCGATCGCCTCGGCGCAGTGCCTGACCATCGAGAGGTAGCTGATGACGGTCATCTCGCTGCCCTCGCGGCGCAGCGCGGCCGTGCCCGGCGGAATGATGTAGTCGAGGTCGCCGGCGATGATCTCGTCCTTCTCGGCGTACAGGTCGACGTGCTCGATGACGAGCACCGGGTCTTCCAGCGCGAGCGCGGCGTTCATGAGCCCGACGTAGTCGGCGGCCGACGAGGGGGCGACGATGCGCCACCCTGGGCTCGTGGCGAAGACGCCCGCCGGGTCCATGAGGTGCTGCGAGCCGTAGCCCGAGCCCATCGCGACCTTCGTGCGCAGCACGAGCGGAACGGGGTTGTCGCCGCCGAACATGTGGCGCGCCTTGCCCACCTGGTTGAAGACCTGGTCGGCGGCGACCCACATGAAGTCGGGGTACATGAACTCGACGACGGGGCGGTAGCGGCCGTCGAGGGCGAGTCCGCCGCCGAGGCCCATGAAGGCGTTCTCGCTGATGGGAGTGCCGAGCACGCGATCGGGGTGCGCGGCGGCGAGCCCCTTGGTTGCGCCGTTCGTGCCGCCCTTGAGACGGTGGATGTCCTCGCCCATGATCACGATGCGCTCGTCCTCGGCCATCCGACGCGCCATCACCTCGGCGACAGCGTCGACGAACTTCATCGGCTGACGCTCGGCGTCGGAGCCGCTCGGGTCGAGCGCACGCAGCGACTCCAGCTCGCTCGCGTCTCCGCGCACGCCCACGTTGACGAACGCCGGGTCGGGCCAGAGCTCGGGGCGGATGCGGCGTCGACCCTGCTTGTCGGGGTCGGCCTCGAGCAGCTCAGCCGTGGCCGCATCCATCGCCGCGACAGCCTGGGCGCGCACGCTCGCGACGCCCGCCTCGTCGATGAGGCCGCGCTTCTGCATCTCGCGCGCGACGCGGTCGAGCGGGTCGCGGCCCTTCCACTCCTCTTCCTCCTCCTTCGTGCGGTAGCCGAAGGCGCTGCCCGGGTACGGCCCGTTCTGGTGGAAGAAGCGGTAGACCTCGGCCTCGATGATGGTCGGGCCGCCGCCGGAGCGCATGATCGCGGCCGCCTCCTCCATCGCGAGGTGCACGGCGAGCGGGTCCATGCCGTCGACGCGCCACGAGGGGATGCCGAAGCCCTGGCCGCGCACCGAGAGGCGCGTGTCGGCGACGGCCTCCTCGATGCGGGTCGAGACGGCGTAGAGGTTGTTCTCGATGAAGAAGCAGACGGGCAGCTTCCAGGCCGCGGCGAGGTTCATCGACTCGAGCACCGAGCCGATCTGGGCGGCGCCGTCGCCGAAGTAGTTGATGGTGAGGTCGGTCGTGCCCGCGCGCTTCTGGGCCCACGCGTTGCCCGTGGCCATCGGCGCTCCGCCGCCGACGATCGCGTTGGTGCCGAGCGCGCCGGCCTCGAACCACTGCAGGTGCATCGAGCCGCCACGGCCGCGGCAGTAGCCCTGCGCGAGGCCGAGGATCTCGGCGAGGGTCTTCTGCAGCACCGTCTGGATGTCGGCGCTCACCAGCGCGTCGAGCTGAAGGCCGCCCTGCGCGACGTGCGCGAGCGCCTTGGCGAGGAACTGGTGGTGGCCGCGGTGCGAGCCGTTGACGGCGTCACTCGAGCGCAGTGCGACGATCGAGCCGACCGCGCCGCCCTCCTGGCCGATCGACGAGTGCGCCGGCCCGTGCACGAGGCCCTCGCCCGCGAGGTCGAGCACGCGCTCCTCGAAGGCGCGGATGAGGTGCAGCTGGCCGAGCATGGTGGCGAGGAGGGCCGGATCGGCCTTCTTCCAGTCGGCTGCGGTCGTGGTGAGCTCGACCCACTCTGCGGTGGTGTCCAAACGTCGGCGTTGGGGCATGGCGCCACAGTACGCGCGATTGCATCCAATCTCAATCGCTCTTGGCGGTTTTCTTTCGCAGATGCCCCCCTGCGGGGTACCGTTGCATCCAGTCACACCAGAGAAGGGGTGGAGAGCGATGGCGCTTCCCGGCATGCGCGGCACCGAGCACATCGGCTTCACCGTGCCCGATCTCGACGAGGCAGAGAGGTTCTTCGTCGACGTGATCGGCTGCGAGGTGGTGTACTCGCTCGGACCGTTCGAGCGCGACGACGATTGGATGACCGAGCACCTCAACGTGCACCCGCGGTCGGTCATGCGCGAGCTGCGCTTCTTCCGCTGCGGCCACGGGCCCAACTTCGAGGTGTTTCAGTGGGAGCCCGCCGATGGGCAGAGCCCGCAGCCCCGCAACAGCGACATCGGCGGGCATCACCTCGCCTTCTACGTCGACGACCTCGACGCCGCCGTCGCCTACCTGCGCGAGTGCGGCGTGCGCGTGCTCGGCGATCCGACAGCGAGCTCGCGCGCGAGCGAAGGCCAGCGGTGGGTCTACTTCCTCTCGCCGTGGGGCATGCAGCTCGAGCTGGTGAGCTACCCGAACGGCAAGGCCTACGAGGCGGGCTCAGAGGTTCGGCTGTGGGACCCGCGGGATCCCGCGGCATGAGCGCAGCATCCACCGCCTCGTCGCCTGCATCACCGCCTGCCCCGGCGACGCGCGACGGCAACGCCAGCCAGCGGGTCGCGGATGCTCTGCGCGAGGCGATCGTGCGCGGCGAGCTGCCGCCCGGCAGCCGCATCCGCCAGGAGGAGATCGCCGAGAGGTTCGGGGCGAGTCGCGTGCCGGTGCGGGAGGCGCTCAAGATCCTCGAGGCCGACGGCATCATCACGCTGCGCGCCAACGCCGGCGCGTGGGTGTCTCGCTTGAGCCTCACCGAGTGCGAAGAGGTCTACCAGACGCGCGAGCGCGTCGAGCCGCTGCTGCTGCGCTACTCGGCGCCGCACCTGACGGCCGAGGCACTCGACCACCTCGAGTCGCTCGCCGAGCGCATGGCGTCGACGACCGACGTCGAGGAGTTCCTGCGGCTCGACCGCGAGTTCCACTGGGGCACCTACGCGGGGGCCGAGACGCTCGTGCTCGGCGACCTCGTGCGCCGGCTCTGGAGCACGACGCAGCCCTACCGGCGCGCGTACACGCTCATGATCGACGCGCACAGCCAGCGCATCGTGCACGACGAGCACCACATGCTCGTCACGGCGCTCCGCGACGCCGACCTCGACACCGCCGAGCGCGTCATCGAGGGGCACATCCGGCGCACGCGGCGACTGCTCGCGAGCCACCCCGAGGTGTTCGCCGAGAGTGCGGGCGACTAGGCCGATGCGCTAGGCGCGCTGCTCAGGGCGCATGGCCTTCATGGCCTGCAGCACCTCCACGGCGGAGGCGGGCGCGCGCGGGTCGGCCGGCTCGTCGCTGTGGCCCAGATCGGCGAGGGACTGATAGGCCATGTCGCGGCGACCGATGACGAACCAGATGCCGCGCGCGGGAACATCGGACTCGTTGAGGTACAGGTGGGGGCGGTTGGAATCGAAGCAGAACGAATCGCCCGGCTCGAGCACGTAGGAGTCGAAGTCGACCTTGAGCGTCAGCCGGCCCTCGAGCAGCACTCCGTACTCCAGGGCCGCGTGGCGCATCATCTTGCCCTCGACGGAGGAGCTCGCCCGGGGAGCGTAGGTGACGATGATCGGGTCGGCCACCGCCGAGTCGCCGACCGCGAGGCGCTCCCACGTCACGCCGTTCTCCATCTCGATCACCGGGTTGTCCTCGCGGCGCTGGACGACCGAGTCGCTGCGGCGGGAGGGGTCGCGATCGGCAGGCGCAGAGGGAAGACCGAGCGAGATCGGCGCGGGATGCGCGGCAGACGGTCCGAGGATGCGGTCGAGAGAGATGCCGAGGTGGTTGACGAGCGCGTAGAGCGTGCTCACCGAGGGCTGCGTCTTGCCCGTCTCGACCTGCGAGAGCAGGCTCGCCGATACTCCGACCGCCGAGGCGACCGCCCGCAGGCTGAGCTTCTTGGACTCGCGCACGCGACGCAGCTCCGAGCCGACATCGAACTGCATCGTCCCACCTCCCCACGACCTCACCGGGCCGCCTGTCGACAGTCCGGCTGAACAACCGGACGGCCCACAGCGTAGTGGAGTCGACCCGGAATCGTGCCGGAAGTCCTCCCCGGGTTTCCCGTCGCTCGCCGATGAGGGCGAACGCGTGTAAAGCTTTACTGCACAGGCGACGACGAATCGGCGCCGCTCGAGGAGGAGACGACATGACCGAGGCACTCGCAGGCCAGCGCGCACCCCTGGGCTTCCTGGGGCTCGGAGCGATGGGCGCCGCCATGGCGGGCCGACTGCTCGACGAGGGATTCGCGCTCACCGTCTGGAACCGCAGCCCCGAGGCCGCCGACGCGGTCGCGCAGCGGGAGGGGGCAAGTCGCGCCGCCGCAGTCGCCGATGTCTTCGCCGCGGCGCCCGTCGTGCACTCGATGCTGAGCGACGACCGCGTCGTGCTCGACCTCTTCACCGACGAGCTCCTCGCCGGAGCGCCCACCGGGCGCGTGCACGTCAACCACGCGACCATCAGCGCGACCGCCGCCGCCGAGCTCGCCGAGCGGCACGCCCGCCACGGCGTCGGCTACGTCTCGGCACCGGTGCTGGGTCGCTCGACGATCGCCGGCACGGGGGCGCTGCTCGTCGTGGCCTCCGGCGAGCCCGGCGCCGTCGAGCGCGCTCTCCCCTCGCTCGAGTCGCTCGGTGCGCGCGTCTGGAACCTCGGCGCCGACCCGCGGCTCGCGAGCATCGTCAAGATCGCCGTCAACTACTCCATCCTCAACGCGCTGCAGTCGATCGCGGAGTCGGTCACCCTCGTCGAGGCAGGCGGCATCGACCCCTCGACCTTCGTCGAGATCCTCACGCACACGGCGTTCAGCGGCTCGGCGCACAAGGGCTACGGGCCGATCATCGCCGAGAAGCGCTACGAGCCCGTCGGGTTCGCGATGGCTCTCGGGCTCAAGGACCTGGGGATCGCCGAGCAGACCGCGGCCGTTCTGGGCGTGACGCTCCCGGTCGCTCCCGTGCTGCGCGAGCTCTTCACGGCGGCGCTGGCCGACAGCGAGCTCGCGCAGCTCGACTGGTCGGCCGTGGCCGAGATCACCCGACGCCGTCGAACGGCGTAGAGAGAGCATCCGCACGCAGAACGGCGCCGCCGCCCCCCTCGCGGGGCCGGCGGCGCCGTGGTGCTCGAAGGGCGGGGGCTACTTCCCGCCGCGCCCGTCGACCGTGTTGAGGTGCGACTGCGAGTCGCGCAGCGTGCTCAGCTCGCCGCCGACCGAGTAGTACCGCTTGCCCGCGACCAGCAGCTCCTCGGCGGGGAACTTCGTGATGACCTCGCACCCGGTGGCCGTCACGACGACCTCCTCCTCGATGCGCGCCGCGCCCCAGCCGTCAGCCGCCGGCCAGTAGGTCTCGAGCGCGAAGACCATGCCCTCCTCGAGCACCTCGGGGTGATCGAACGAGGTCAGGCGCGAGAAGATCGGCTTCTCCCAGATCGACAGGCCCACGCCATGGCCGTACTGGAGCGCGAATGCGGCCTCCTCGTTCGGGAACCCGAACTCCTCGGCCTTCGGCCAGACAGCGACGACGTCAGCCGTGGTCGCGCCGGGCTTCACGAGCGCGATCGCGCGATCCATGTACTCGCGGGCGCGGGTGTAGGCATCCTTCTGCGCCTGGCTCGCCGAACCCACCGCGAAGGTGCGGTAGTAGCAGGTTCGGTAGCCGTTGTAGCTGTGCAGGATGTCGAAGAACGCGGGGTCGCCTGGGCGGATCAGCCGGTCGCTGAACACGTGCGGGTGCGGCGAGCAGCGCTCGCCCGAGATCGCGTTGACTCCCTCGACGTACTCGGAGCCGAGGTCGTACAGGGTCTTGGCGACGAGGCCGACGGTCTCGTTCTCGCGCACGCCCGGCCGCAGGAACTCGTAGAGGTTCTCGTACGCCGCGTCGACCATCGAGGCCGCCGTCGTCAGCAGGCGGATCTCGTCGTGGGTCTTGATGCGGCGGGCCTCGAGGAAGATCTGCTGGCCGTCGACGACCTGGATGCCCTCCCTCTGCAGCGCGAACAGGATGGGAAGCTCGATCACGTCGACGCCGAGCGGCTCGTTCGCGAGCCCGAACTTCTCGAGCTCGCGCTTGACCTTGCGGGCGACCTCCTCGGCGATGCCGGCATCCGGCGGGAACGCGCCGCGCAGGGTCGAGATGCCCGCGCGCGAGCCCGACTCCAGACGCGGCCGCGTCGCCCCGTGGTGCGGGGCGTGCGGGTCGGCGTCCGCCTCGGAGTGCGTGTGGTCGAGCCACGGGTTGTAGAGCGAGTGGTGCTTGGCCGCCGACCCGAAGTCCCACACGATCGGGTCGGTCTTGCGGGTGAGCAGCGAGAAGCGGATGAGCTTGTCCATCGCCCACGTGCCGATGTGGGTGGCCGACATGTAGCGGATGTTCGAGAAGTCGAAGGCGAGCACGGCGCCGACATCCGACTTCTCGAGCTGCGCCTTCAGCCGCATCAGTCGCTCGGTGCGAAGGCGGTCGAAGTCGACGCGCGCCTCCCAGTCGACGGCGTTCATGCCGGTCGTGCCCGTGCTCTTCATCGAGTCCTCCATCGTGCGGCCCGTCGAGTCGCAGTCCGACCGACGAATATTGTGTAGCACAGTTTAACGCTTGGGGTCGCGCCGTCCAGTGTCTGCACACCTGGCCGACACTTTTTTGTCCAAACGGACACTTGATTAAGTCGCCGTGCACGATTCACGTCTGCTCTTCACCCTTAGCGCACATGTGTGTATAGTCACGCTGAATGGCACGCCGTCTCACTGTCGAGGCGGCACCGCACGGATTTCAAAGGAGAAATCGAATGAGGCAGTCACAGCCGGGTCGGGTTCGCCGCCCCTTGTTCATCCTCGCGGCGGCCACAACGGCCTTCGCCCTCGCAGCCTGCGCCGGCGGAGCCGAGCCTGAGCCCGCGGGCAACGGCGAGGAGCCGGTCGCGGAGGAGACTCTGCAGATCGCGTACATCTCGTTCGCCGTCGCCAACACCTACGACGAGCCCATGCTCGCCGAGGCCGAGCGCGTCGCCGCCGAGAACAACGCCGAGATCACCGTCTTCGACGGCAACCTCGACCCCAACCTCCAGGTCACGCTCATCCAGGACGTCATCGCCTCCGGGCAGTACGACGGCATGATCGTGCAGCCCATCTACGGTCCGGCTCTCGTCGACGTCGTCACGCAGGCCATCGACGCCGGCATCACGGTCGTCAACATCGACCAGATCCTCGGCGACGACTTCACGACCGCCGAGACCCAGGTCGACGGCCTCGCTGCCAACGTCGTCTTCGTGCCGAGCGACCTGGGCACCAAGCTCGGCGAGCAGGTCGTCGACGCGTGCGCCTCGCAGGATCTCGACCCCTGCAACGTCGCGTTCCTGCACGACGTCAAGGCGTCGGCCATCGGCGTCGCGCTCTACGACGCGTTCAACGCCGTGATCGAGGGCACCCCGGTGACGATCCTCGCCGAGGGCGAGACCTTCTACAACCCGGCAGCGGCGCAGACCGCCGTCTCCGACATCCTCACCGCGAACCCCGACGTCGACCTCATCGCGACGAGCGACCAGGGCCTGCAGGGCGCGACCGCCGCCATCGAGGCGGCGGGCGGCTCGCTCTCCGACTACCTGATGGTCGGCTACGGCGGCTCGCAGTGGTCGCAGCAGAAGGTCGCCGAGGGTGTCGTCTACGCCAACGTGCTGCAGGTGCCCGCCACCGAGGGTCGCCTGGGCATGGAGGCCCTCATCGACGCGCTGCGCAACGGCTCGACGCCGGGTGATATCGATCCCTTCGAGGGCCTGCCCGGCGGCGGCGTCATCACGAAGGACAACGCCAGCGAGTTCACCGGCGAGTGGGCCGGATAACCGATGCCCCACTCGGCATCCGTCGGCGCCCCGCAGCTCCTCGTCGAGCTGCGGGGCGTCGGCAAGACCTTCGGCGGGCTCTCCGTCCTGAGCGGCATCCACCTCAGGCTCGAGCCCGGTTCCGTGCACGCGCTCGTCGGCGAGAACGGTGCGGGCAAGTCGACGCTCAGCAAGATCATCTCGGGCGTCTACTCCGCCGACAGCGGCACGCTGCTCATCGACGATGAAGAGGCGAGCTTCTCCTCGCCGCGCGAGGCGCTCGACCGCGGCATCGCCACGATCGCCCAGGAGCTCGCGCTCGTGCCCGAGCTCTCGGTCGCCGAGAACGTCTTCCTCGGCCGCGAGCCCCGACGATTCGGGTTCATCGGGCGGCGGCGCCTCAAGCGCGACTACCTCGAGATCGCGAGGCGCACGGGCTTCGACCTGCCCGCCGACGCGATCGTGGGAGGAATGCGCACGGCCGACCAGCAGAAGGTCGAGATCATGCGCGCTCTCGCTCGAGGGGCATCCCTCATCATCATGGACGAGCCGACGGCGGCGCTCTCGGCCCACGACACCGAGCTGCTGCACGGGGTCGTGCGCCAGCTCGCCGCCGAGGGCCACACGGTGCTGCTCATCTCGCACTTCCTGTCGGAGGTGCTCGAGCTCGCCGACACGGTCACGATCCTGCGCGACGGTAGCCTGATCCGTACCCGGGCCGCCGCCGAGGAGACCGAGGCGAGCCTCATCGAGGGCATGCTCGGGCGGTCGCTCGGGTCGGTCTTCCCCGAGAAGCCCGAGGCGGATGCTCGGGGCGAGGTCGTGCTCTCGGTGCGCGACCTCGTCGCCCCCGGCGTCTACGGCGTCTCGTTCGACGTGCGCGCGGGTGAGATCGTGGGCCTCGCCGGGCTCGTCGGAGCGGGCCGCAGCGAGATCGCGCACGCGATCTTCGGCGCCGCTCCGCGCAATGCCGGCACCGTTGCGGTCGACGGCGTCGAGGCGCCCTCCTCGATCGCCGGGACGCTCAAGCGCGGCATCTTCCTGCTGCCCGAGTCGCGCAAGGATCAGGGCCTCGTGCTCGGGCGCCCCATCCGCGACAACGTGACCCTGTCGAACATGGACGAGGTCGCGATCGGCGGCTGGGTGTTCGCGAACGCCGAGCGCCGGGCATCCCGCTCGATGCTCAACCGCGTGACCGTCGCCGGCGACGACCGCCGACCGGTCTCTGCGCTGTCGGGCGGCAACCAGCAGAAGGTGCTGTTCGGGCGCGCGCTGCAGCGGGCCCGACGCGTGCTCATCGCCGACGAACCGACGCGCGGCGTCGACGTCGGCAGCCGGCGTGCGATCTACGACCTCATCGTCGAGCAGGCGGCGCAGGGCCTCGGGGTGCTCGTCATCTCGTCCGACGTCGAGGAGGTTCTGGGCCTCGCGCATCGGGTGCTCGTGGTGCGCGGCGGCACGATCGTCGGCGAGTTCGAGGGCGACGCCATGACCGAGGAGAACATCATCACCGCGGCCTTCGCGGATCCGATCACGAACGGGAGCGTGTGAGCTCATGAGCAACGACACCCAGCTGTCTCCGCCGCCGGCCGCGACGCGCGCCGGCTCGAGCCCGCGGCCGCCTCGGCCGTCGTTCGACCTCGGCGCCTACCTGAAGAACGTGCCGTGGCGGTCGATCGCGATCGTCGTGCCGTTCCTGGCCGTGTTCATCGCGCTCGCGATCGGCAGCCCGGCGTTCACGTCGGTGCAGAACATCGGCAACGTGCTCGACCGCCAGTCGGGCATCCTCATCGTGGCGGCGGCGGCCACACTCGTGCTCATCGCCGGCGGTATCGACCTGTCCGTGGGGGCCACGTACATGTTCACCGCCGTGATCTGCGGCACGATCATCGTGCGCGTGGGCGGTGAGGCGGGCGTCGCGCTCGGCATCGCGGCGGGCATCCTCGCCGGTCTCGTCGTGGGCATCATCAACGGCGTCATCAGCACGTATCTGAAGATCAACCCGCTGATCGCGACGCTCGCGATGAGCTTCATCATCCTCGGAGCGACGAAGCTCGTGTCGCAGTTCGGCAAGGAAGGCGTGGGCCAGATCCGCGTCGACGTGCCGGAGTTCCGGTGGCTCGCACTCACGAAGCCGCTCGGCGTCTCGCTGCCGACCTGGATCGCGTTCGTCGTGCTCGTGATCCTCGGCATCGTGCTGTGGCGCACCACGTTCGGACGCTACGTGTACGCGGCGGGCGGCAACGCGGAGGCGGCGAGGCTCGCGGGCATCCGCGTGAACCTCGTGCGCATCGCGACGTTCGCGCTCGCGGGCACGGCGGCGGGACTCGCGGGCGTCATCGACCTCGCCCGCACGCCGTCAGTGCCGGAGAACGACGCGATCGCGACGACGCTGACGTTCACGGTGCTCGCCGGCATCGTCGTCGGCGGCACGTCGATCCTCGGAGGCGCGGGCGCCGTCTGGCGCACCGTGCTCGGCATCCTGTTCATCGCGATGCTCTACAACGGCTTCACGCTGCTGCGCATCGACCCTCTCTTCCAGGGCATCGCGCTCGGCGTGATCATCCTCGTCGCGGTCGGCTTCGACGCCTGGAGCAAGCTCCGACGATCCTGAGCTCGTCCGCTCCTGTGGTGAGGGGCGACGGATGGCGGCCGGGGTGCTCACGCACCCCGGCCGCTCTCGTGTGCGGGCGCGGGCTCGGCGCGGCTGCTCCGGCTGCCCTGCCCCGCTCACGCGCCCCGCGCCGCCCCGTCCTCGGACTCTCGCGACCGCCAGACGCCGGGCGCCGCTCGCTGCGCCCCGGCCGCCGTTCGTCGTGCTGCTCGGCGAAGCCGCGAAGCCGCGAAGCCGCGGGCCGTCGTGCGGATGTCCCGCGCAACACGCCGGCCGGGCATCCGGACACGCCGCGTTCCCGTCGCCCGACTCCGAATGAACGAACACGCGATCCGGTCGGCTCGAGGGCCGACCCGCGCTGTTCGCGGGTCGACGCTCCGCTGCGCTGATCGGGCCCGGCCCGCTCGCTCCCGTTCCGAAGTGAGTCGTCGTGCGGATGGCTCGCCCGACACGCCGGTCGAGCATCCCGACACGCCGCGTTCCCGACGCGCGACTCCGAACGAGCGAACGCCTTCGGGTCGGACGGGAGACGGCTGACGGCGTCCAGCGCACGCGAAACGGCGGGCGCCCTCCGAAGAGGTCGCCCGCCGTCGCGGTGCGGGGCCGGCCGAGCAGCGCCGGCGAAGCAGCCCTAGTGCTGGTGCCCGTCGTCCTCCGAGAGGTACATGTAGGGGTTCGCGATCGGCTCGTCCTCGGGCAGAGCGGGGTTCATCCACTCCTTCCAGGCGTCTTCGCCCAGCTCACCGCGCACGTGCTCGACCGACGCCGCGACGCGGTCGGCGACCGGCTTGAGGGGCAGGCCGATGCGCTCGCCGTCGTACTTGACGACCTTGCCGTTGACGACGACCGTGTGCACGTCGGCGGTGCCCGCCTGGTACACGACGTGCGCGTACGGGTTCAGGATTGGCGTCATCGCCGGCGACTCGTCGTTCTTGAGCAGCACGAGGTCGGCCTTCTTGCCCACCGTGATCGAGCCGAGCTTGTCGGCCATGCCGAGCGTGTGCGCGCCGCCCATGGTCGCCTGCCAGACCGCGTCCTCCGCCTTCATGCGGTTGACGTTGACGGTGTCGCCCGTGGCGTGCGCCTCGAGGTGGTCGCGCGAGCGGAACGACGACAGCGTCGCGCGCATCGCCGAGAAGAAGTCGGCGCTCCACCACACGCTCGTGTCCATCGACAGCGACGCGGTGATGCCGTACTTCTTCGCGACCCACGCCGAGGGGTAGCCCTGGCCGGCGCTCTGCTCGCTCTCGGTGGCGATCGAGATCGTTCCGCCCGTGGCGGCGATCTTGTGGTAACTGTCGGGCCCGAGCGACGAGGCGTGCACGTACGTGACCTTGTCGGTCATGAAGCCGTTGTTGTACATGTACTCGATGTTGGGGTCGCCGTTGACGCCCCAGACGCCCGCGTGGGTGGTGACGCGCAGGTCGAGCTCGCGCGCCGCCTCGAAGGCCGCCTTCTCGTGGAAGTCGGGGCCCGAGTTGACGTCGAAGGCCACCTGCAGGCCCATCATGTCGTCGGCCTTGAAGTTCTTCACCCAGCTCTGGAAGCCGGCGTCGTTCATCCACTCCCACGGAGCCCCGAGGTAGTTGCCGTACGCGAGCACGAAACGACCGGGGATGCTCTTCAGAGCCTCTACGGCGGCGTCGGCGTAGTCGGGCGTGCGCAGGGCGTGCGACCAGTCGACGGTCGTCGTGACGCCCTGGTCGACCGACTCGAGCGCGCTGAGCTGGTTGCCCGCCGCGATGTCCTCGGCGCGGAACACGTGGCCCCACGTCAGGTAGTAGAAGACGAAGTACTGGCTGAGCGCCCAGTCTCCGCCGTAGCCGCGCAGCGCCGTCTGCCACATGTGGCGGTGCGTGTCGATCATGCCGGGCATCAGGATGCCGCCCTTGGCGTCGATCTCGAGAGTGCCGGCCGGCACTTCCAGGTGGTGCCCGACACCGGCGATGGTGTCGTCGATGACGAGAACGTCTGCGTTCTCGAGCACGCCGGCTGAGTCGACCGTGATCACCGTGGCGTTCCGGAAGACGACGGGGCGGCCGGGAGCGAAGTCCTCCGCGCGGGGCGCGACGGCATCGGTCATGAGTTCCTCCTCATTGAGCAATTCACTAAAGGTGTACGTCCGTGTACAGCCTCGGTGAAATACTAGATCTATTCGTCCGCATAAATCGAGTGTCTCGGACGATTTCCTCAGACAGGGGCGACGGATGTCCGCAGCGCACTCCTCGTGGGGCCGCCAGGTCGCCGCGATGGCTTCGATCGCGGCCACGGGCGTCGCCGTCATCTACATCCCCCAGCCGATCCAGACGCTCGTCGCCGACGACTTCGCCGTGCCCGCCTCAGCCTCCTCCGCCGCGCTCATCGCCGTGCAGGCGGGCTACGCGCTCGGCATCGTGCTGCTCGTCTCGCTCGGCGACCGGGTGAGCGCGCGCCGACAGGTGACGACCCAGCTCGTGGCCACGGCCGCCGCGCTCGCGCTCGCCGCCGCGGCTCCCTCGTACGCTGTGCACGTCGCCCTGTGCTTCGTCGCCGGGGCCACGGCGACCGTCGGGCAGCTGCTCGTGTCGGCCGCGCTGCGGCTCGCCCCGCCCTCCGCGCGAGCGCGCACCGTCGCCGTGCTGCTCGGCTCGTTCCTCATCGGACTGTTCACCGTGCGCACCGCGCTCGGGTCTCTCGCCGCCGCGATCGGCTGGCGCGGAGCTCTCGTCGTCTGCGCCGCGGTCGTGCTCGCGCTCGTGCCGCTCAGCCTGCGCGTCTCGCCTCGCGAGGTGCCCGCCGACCCGCCCTCCTACGGGCGCATCCTCGCGTCGATCCCCGGCATCGCTCGTCGCTCGTCGGCGCTGCGACTCATGACAGCGGTGCACGTGCTGTGCTTCATGGCGTTCATCGCGACGTGGTCGATGACGACCCTGCACGCCACGAGCGCGCTCGGCCTCGATGTCGCGCAGGCGGCGCTGCTCGGCCTCGCGGGGCTCGTCGGCGGGGCCGCGACGATCGCCGCGGCGAGCATCCACTCTCGTGTCGGCCCGCGCCGCTCGCTCGCGATCTGCCTCGCCGTCGCCCTCGTCGGGGGCATCCTCATCACGGTCGGCGCCGGCTCGGTGCCCGTGCTCGTGCTCGGACTCCTGCTGCTCTCGGCGGGGATGAGCAGCGAGCAGGTGACGACGCAGGCGATCGGGCTCGCCTCGGTCGACCCTAGCGAGAACGGGCGCGCGAACACGATCTTCATGGCCGCGACGTTCTTCGGCGGCACGCTCGCGACGGCGATCGCCGCGACGCTCTCGTCCGCGATCGGATACCGAGCCGTCGGGGCGTTCGCACTCGCGCTCGTCGTGATCGCCGCATCCCTCGCCTTCGTCGCCGATCGGCGAGGGATGCTGCGCTCGAGCTCGACTAGGTGAGACGCCAGCCGCGGTCGACGTACAGGCTCGTGCCCGAGACGCCGCGGTTGTCGAGCAGGAACATCGTGGCGCCGACGATGTCGGCCATGGTGGCGAGCTTGCCGCCGGGCGTGCGCGACTCGTAGCCCTCGAGCACGGCCGCGGGCTTGTCGGCCCAGAACGGGCTGTCGCCGATGATGCCGGGGTGCAGGCCGTTGACGCGCATGGGCGCGAGCTCGAGCGCCATCGAGTGCGTGAGGCCCTCGACGCCGCCGTTGATCGTCGCGACCGTCGTCGAGCCGGGGTACGGCGCATCCTTCGCGCGACCGCCGAAGAGCACGATGCCGGTGTCGTTCGAGGCCGGCAGCCGGTCGAGCAGCGCGTGCACCGTCTCGGTGTAGCCGACGAGCTTGAGGGTCACGAGGCGGCGGGCGCGCTCGATGCTGTACTCCTTGACGCTGTTGGCGTCGCGCTCGATCGCCGCGAGCACGAGGCCGTGCACCTCGCCGATGGGCTTGAGGCTCTCGGCGATCTGCTCGGGCTCCGAGATGTCGACCGCGAGGCCCCGGGCGTTCGGGCCGACGGTCGCGGCGATCGCCTCGGCGCGCTCCTGGTCGCGGCCGGTGAGGATCACCTTGTCGCCGCGCGCGACGACCTCCTTGGCGATCTCGAGACCGATGCCGGACGTTCCTCCGACGACGAGAATGGTGCGGGTCACTGCTCCTCCTTGAGCTTGTCCGTCAGGTAGTTCCAGTCGCGCGCGAACCGGTACGCGTGGCGCGGCGGCATCTGGGGCGACTGCGTCTCGAGCCAGCGCACGGGCTCGCCGACCGCCTTGAACGAGTGCACGCAGCCGACGCCGGCCCAGGCGATGTCGCCCGGCTTCATGCGGAACTCGTGCCCGTCGAAGGTCGCGTCGACCTCGCCGTCCATGATCAGGTAGGCCTCTTCGAGCGGGTGGTCGTGGGGCCCGGCGACGCCGTCGGGCTCGTACTGCACCATGAACATGGTGTGCAGCACCGACCCGAGGTCGCTGTCGACCATCATCTTGAGCGAGATGCCGCTGTAGACGAGCAGCGCCGTGCGCATGCTGGCCGACTGCGCGAGCAGCTCCTGCGACTGCTTGCCCGGGTTCATCTGCTGGGTCGTGATCGCGCCGAACGAGCGGGTGCGCGGGTCGCGCGGGTCGACCTTGACGGGCGTGCCCGGCGCGACGTCGGCGACGCGGTAGGTGTCGTAGCCGTGCTCGGCGCGCGGCGGCGGCGAGTAGATGTCGCTCCACACGGCGGCGGTCTCGCCGACCGAGTGCCACGAGTGCGGCACGCCGAGCGGGATCACGCCGTAGTCGCCGGCGACGAGGTGCACGGTCGCCTCGGGGGTCACGAGGATCACCTCGCCCTCGACGAGGTGGAACGACTCCTCGAACGAGTGGATGTGCGTGGGAACGACACCGCCGGGCTCGAGCCGCGACATCCCGAAGTCGGTGTGCACTGCTCCGTCGGCGTAGCCGACGGCGGTCCATCGGGCGTAGCCGGTGGACTCGGGGGCGAGCGCGCCCGGGTCGCGATAGTCGGCGTCCTCCGCAGTGCGAACGACAAAGCGCGTGGTCATCTTCGACTCCTCAGAACGAGCAACTTCCGCGGGAAACGTTCACCGGCGGTGAACGCAAGTCAATGCGATTGCATGGTTTCTGTCAAGCGTCGAGCGTCGCCATGAGCAGGTCGACATTCGCCGGAGACGGCGTCAGCTCACCGCGCTCGACGCGCTCGGACAGCCGCAGGACGGCCTCGTTGACGGGAGCCGTGCCGCCCAGGCGAGCCCGCTGCTCGACGATGTACCCGCTGAAGGCGTCGAGCTCGGCGCGTCGGCCCTTCTCCCAGTCCTGCAGCACGGCGACGCGCGTGGTCGGGCGCGAGAAGCTCTCGAGGATCGTGTCGAGCAGATCGAGCGCGTACTGGTCGGAGTCGGGAACCTGATCGGCGGCCTTGCCGAGCGTCGGCAGCATCGTGATGCCGAGGTCGATCGCGAGCGCGTAGGCCTCGCGCGACATGGCGTCCATGACGGGTCGCACGCCGGGCATGCGCGCCGCCTCGAGCAGAGGCACGCCGAGCAGTGCAGACGGCAGCATCTCGGGGATGTTGGCGAGCAGCTTCATCCACTTCGCCGACCGGATGTCGTCGGCGATCTCGACGCGGGCCGTGTTCGCCAGGATCGCGGCGACCTGCTCGAGGCGCTCGGTGCGCTCGCCGCTCATCGTGCCGACGGCGAACCAGGTGTCGGCGGGCGCCAGTTCGCGCTCCACGACGCCCGGCTCGTGCATGTTCGCCGCGATGCCGAGCACGCACCCGATCGAGCGCTCGGGCCCGAGGATCTCGGCGACCGCGTCGATCGTCATGCCGTTCTGCAGGCCGACGAAGACCGACGTCTCGCGCATGAGCGGCTTCATGAGCTCGGCCGTCCAGCGCGTGTCGTAGGTCTTGACCGACGAGAGCACGATGTCGAAGGGCTCGCGCAGCTCGGCCACCTGGCAGACGTGGAAGGGCTGCACGGGCGTGACCTGCGTCTCCTCCGGAAGGTGCACGGTGAGCCCGTTCGCGCGCATCGCCTCGACGTGCGCGGGCCACTGCTCGATGAAGGTGACGTCGAGCCCCGCTCTGATCAGATCCGCTCCGACCGAGGCGCCGTTCGCCCCGGTGCCGACGACGGCGATGCGCAGGTCGCTGAGCTCCATGATTCTCCCTCGAACACGTTCAGCCTTGGTGAACAATGTCGAGAGTAGCGCGACAGGACGACGCTCGTCGAGAGGGGCTCCCGACCGCGCCGCGGAGTCAGGCGAGCGAGCGGCGGCGCGCGACCTCGTACAGCGTGACGCTCGCCGCGATGCCCGCGTTGAGCGACTCGGTCGCCCCCGAGATCGGGATCGAGACGATCGCGTCGCACGTCTCGGTCACGATGCGCGACAGGCCCTTGCCCTCGCTGCCCACGACGATGACGATCGGCTGGTCGGCGAGCTCGAGGTTCGGCAGCGACACGTCGCCGTCGCCGTCGAGACCGAGGATGAACAGCCCCTCACTCTTGAGCTGCTTGAGCGTCTGCGTGAGGTTCGGCGCCATGGCGACGGGCGTGCGAGCCGCGGCACCGGCCGAGGTCTTCCACGCCGCGGCCGTCACGCCGACCGAGCGACGCTGCGGCACGATCACGCCGTGACCGCCGAACGCGGCCGTCGAGCGGATGATCGCCCCGAGGTTGCGCGGGTCGGTCACGCCGTCGAGCGCGATGATGAGGGCAGCCTCGTTGCGCTTCGCCGCCGCCTCGACGAGGTCGAGCGGGTGCTTGTACTGGTACGCCGGCACCGAGATCGCGATGCCCTGGTGCACCGAGTCCGGGCCCGTGAGCCGCTCGAGCTCAGGACGCATGATCTCGAGCACGGGGATGCCGCGCTTCGTCGCGAGGCCCAGGGCCTCCTTGACGCGGTCATCCATCTCGACGCGCGCCGCGAGGTAGAGCGTCGTGGCGGGGATCTTCGCGCGCAACGCCTCGAGCACCGAGTTGCGCCCGCTGAGGATCTCGGCGTCGCCCGACTTCTTCGCCGAGCGCGGCCCTCCGCTCGTCGACGTCGCGCCCGAGGGCTTGCCGCCGGGTGCCGGCCGGCCGGTGCGCGAGCGCACCGAGTCGAGGCGATCCTTCGCGGCCTTGCGCTTGCCGGCGGGGTGCCAGGTGCGGTCTTCGGCCTTCGGCGTGGGGCCACGGCCCTCGAGCGCCTGTCGCCCCTGACCGCCCGAGCCGACGGTCGGGCCCTTCTTCTTCTTGCTCGCTCCGGGGCGTGCGGGCTTAGCCATCGATACTCCAGTCGGTTCCCGTGGGGGTGTCTTCCACCACGATCCCGGCCGCCGCGAGGTCATCGCGAATGCGGTCGGCAGTGCTCCAGTCTCGCGCATCGCGCGCGGAACGGCGTTCGACGATCAGCCGATCGACGAGGGATGCGAGGGCCCGGTGCGTCGCGTCGGCCCCGTCGCGGGCATCCGCCGCCTCGATATCGAGCCCGAGAACGCCCACCATGGCCAGCGCCGCGGCCCGCGCCGCGCCGGCCGCCGCCACGTCGTCGGCATCGAGCGCGGCGTTGCCCGAGCGCACCGTCTCGTGCAGAGAGGCCAGTGCCGAGGGGGTCGAGAGGTCGTCGTCCATGGCGGCGGCGAACGCCTCGGGCACCTCGAGCGGCAGCTCGGCGAAGCGCGTGCCGTCGACGCGCCTGCCGGCTCGGGCGAGGAAGGTCTCGATGCGATCGAGCGCCGCCTCGGCCTCGACGAGCGAGCCCTCGGTGTAGTCGATCGTCGAGCGGTAGTGGGCCGAGCCGAGCCAGTAGCGCACGACCGCGGGCCGTGCCGAGGCGAGCAGGTCGGCGGCGAAGACCGAGTTGCCGAGCGACTTCGACATCTTCTGCCCGCCGACGTTGACGAGCCCGTTGTGCACCCAGTGCCGGGCGAAGTCGTCGCCCGCGGCGCGCGACTGCGCGAGCTCGTTCTCGTGGTGCGGAAAGCGCAGGTCGAGCCCGCCGCCGTGAATGTCGAAGGCGTTCCCGAGGTAGCGCTGCGCCATCGCCGAGCACTCGATGTGCCAGCCGGGCCGGCCGCTCCCCCACGGCGAGGCCCACTGGGCGGTCGCGGGCTCGTCGACCTTGGCACCCTTCCAGAGGGCGAAGTCGCGCGGGTCGCGCTTGGCGCGCGCGGGCGCATCGCCGGCCTCCTCCATGTCGTCGGGCGACTGGCGCGTGAGCTCGCCGTAGGCGGTCCAGCTGCGCACGTCGAAGTACACATCGCCCGAGCCGTCATCGGCGACGTAGGCGTGGCCGCGCTCGATGAGCGAGGAGGTGAGGGCGAGCATCCGGTCGATCGAAGCGGTGGCGCGCGGCTCGTAGGTCGGGGGCAGGATGCCCAGCGCGCGGTACGCGGCCGTGAACTCGAGCTCGACGCGGTACGCGAGAGCGAACCATGGCTCGGCGTCGCTCGCGTTGGCGAGGATCTTGTCGTCGATGTCGGTGACGTTGCGGATGAACGTCACCTCGAGCCCGCGGTGCGTGAACCAGCGCCGCCACAGGTCATAGACGAGGGCGCTGCGCACGTGGCCGATGTGCGGCGACGACTGCACCGTGGGGCCGCAGACGTACATGCCGACCCGCCCGGGCTCGCGCGGTTCGAAGTCGACGACGGCCTGCTGCAGGCTGTCGTACAGGCGCACACTCACGCGGGCCAGCCTATCGGCGGGGGTTCGCGGTCGCGGCGAGCAGGCACGTCGCGACCGCCGCGACGCCGTCGCCTCGGCCCGTGAAGCCGAGCCCGTCGCTCGTCGTGGCGGCGACGCTCACCGGGGCTCCGACAAGCCGGGTGAGCAAAGCCTCGACCTCGGCCCGGCGCGGAGCGAAGCGCGGGCGGCGCGCGACGATCTGCACGGCCACGTTGACGACGTCGAACCCGGCCTCGCGCACGAGCTCGAGCGTCGCCGTGACGAAGACCTCGCCGCGCGCGTCGGCGAAGCGCGGGTCGTCGACGCCGAAGCGCGAGCCGATGTCGCCGAGGCCCGCCGCCGAGAGCAGCGCGTCGCAGATCGCATGGCTGATGGCGTCGCCGTCGCTGTGGCCCGCGAGTCCGGGCTCGTCGGGCCAGTGCAGGCCGCCGAGCCAGAGCGGAGCGCTCTCGTCGTAGGCGTGCACGTCGATGCCGATGCCCGTGCGCAGGGCGGGGCGGTCGGCGCCGACGAGCTGCTCGGCACGGCGAAGATCCCACGGCGTCGTGATCTTGAAGCCGCGCGCATCGCCGTCGACGACGACGACGGGATGCCCGGCGGCGCGATGCACGCTCGTATCGTCGGTGTGGTCTGCCGCGGCCTCGCCGATCGCCGCGCGGTACAGCGCGAAGGGGAAGCCCTGCGGCGTCTGCACCGCGGCGAGATCGCTGCGGTCGACGGGCTCGAGCACGCGGTCATCGGCGTCGCGGCGCGCGATCGTGTCGACGACGGCGAGAGCGGGCACGACGCCGACGCCCTCGGAGCGCACGCGCGCGATGACCCGGTCGAAGACCTCGACGGTCTGCAGGGCGCGCGCCGCGTCGTGCACGAGGAGCACCTCGGTGGTGTCGGGAAGCGCCACGATGCCGGCGAGCACCGACTGCTGGCGCGTGTGGCCCCCGGCGACAACGGTCACGTGATCGCGAGCAGCCCCTGCGGCGTGGAGCGCGATCGCCCTGGCCTGCTCGAGGTGCGATGCGGGCGCGACGATGACGACCGAGGCGGGCTCGGGGAGGGCGAAGACGGCGTCGAGGCTGCGGTCGAGCAGCGTGCGACCGGCAACCGTGACGAAGGCCTTCGGCTCGGGCTGGCCGAGCCGGGTGCCGCTGCCCGCCGCGACGACGACGACCCCGACCGCGGGAGCCGGAGGCTCTGCGCGTGCGGGGTCGTCAGCAGTCGTCATGGCTGCGTCGCGTGTCGATGCTCGGCCGTGAGGCGGCGAGCGTCAGGAGGCGAGGACCTCGTCGAGGACGCTCGAGGCCTTCTCCTCGTCGGTCTTCTCGGCGAGAGCCAGCTCGGAGATCAGGATCTGCCGCGCCTTGGCGAGCATGCGCTTCTCGCCGGCGCTGAGGCCGCGGTCCTGATCGCGGCGCCACAGGTCGCGCACGACCTCGGACACCTTGATGACATCGCCCGAGGCGAGCTTCTCGAGGTTCGCCTTGTAGCGGCGCGACCAGTTGGTGGGCTCTTCGGTGAACGGCGCACGCAGCACCTCGAACACCTTGTCGAGCCCCTCCTGACCGATCACGTCGCGAACGCCGACGAGGTCGACGTTGTCAGCAGGAACTTCGATCGTGAGATCGCCCTGCGTCACGTTCAGCTTGAGGTAAAGCTTCTCTTCACCTCGAATGGTTCGGTTCTTCACTTCGATGATCGTCGCCGCACCGTGGTGGGGGTAAACGACCGTCTCGCCGACCTGGAAAAGCATGGATGGTGGTCCTTCCGCAGAACTTCGATTCTACCACAGGCATTTCTCAGCATCTCCGGGCGGGTCGCGACCGCGGCCTAGCGCCTGCGCGCTGTAGAGGGCCTGTGACCTGGCTAGACTGGGGGAGGTCGCTCCCAGGGCAGACGGGTTGTCTCGCGCCCGCGACCGCCGACTCGACGGGCTCTGGAGGCTATTCGTGAAATTCCGCTGGGCGATGACGACTGCCCTCGCCACCGCTGTGGTGCTGGGCACGGCCGGCTGCACGTTCGACGCCGAGATCGCGACGAACATCCCCTACTCCCCGAGCGACGGTACGGGCACGTCCGTCGGCGACATCGACGTGCGCAACGCCCTCCTCGTCACCGACGACGGCGAGACGCTCAACCTCGTCGTGTCGCTCGTCAACCAGAGCGACACCGACCGCGCCGTCACCATCCAGTGGGAGGGCGCCGACGGCCGCGAGAGCGACCGCGTGCTCGTCGACGGCTCGAGCACCACGCAGCTCGGCAGCCAGGACGAGCAGCGCATCCTCATCGAAGGCGTCGACGTGACGCTCGGCGGCCTGTTCCCGGTCTTCTTCCAGTACGGCGACGAGCCGGGCAGCGAGCTTCTCGTGCCCGTGCTCGACGGCGCGCTTCCGGAGTACGAGCTCTACGTTCCGGGCGAGTAGCGCCCGAGCATCCGCCCGCTATGCCTCGAAGCGGTAGCCGAGGCCGCGCACCGTCAGCAGCAGCGTCGGGTTAGACGGGTCGGCCTCGATCTTCGAGCGGATGCGCTTGACGTGCACATCGAGCGTCTTGGTGTCGCCGAAGTAGTCGGCGCCCCAGACCCGATCGATGAGCTGCCCGCGCGTGAGCACGCGGCCGGCGTTGCGCAGCAGGAGCTCGAGCAGCTCGAACTCCTTGAGCGGCATCGCGACCTCGCGGCCATCGACGGTGACCTGGTGGCGGTCGATGTCCATGCGCACGCCGCCGGCCTCGAGCACGCCGTCATCGACGGTCTCGTCGTCGACGCGGCGGCGCAGCACCGCCCGGATGCGCGCGAGCAGCTCGCGCGTCGAGTACGGCTTCGTCACGTAGTCGTCGGCACCCAGCTCGAGCCCCACGACGATGTCGACCTCGCTGTCTTTCGCCGTGAGCATGATGATCGGCACGGCCGACTTCAGACGGACCTCGCGGCACACCTCGGTGCCCGGCAGCCCCGGCAGCATGAGGTCGAGCAGGATCAGGTCGGCGCCGGCGCGGTCGAACTCGGCGAGCGCCGCGGGGCCGTCCTCCGCCACGGTCGTCTCGTACCCCTCGCGCCCGAGCAGGTAGGCGAGCGGCTCGCTCAGCGAGGGCTCGTCGTCGACGATGAGGATGCGGGTCATGAGCGTGCTTTCGAGGTCAGGGCGGCGGGCGGGGTGTCGGGGGTCTGATCGGTCGCGCGGGGCAGCCGCAGCGTGAAGGTCGAGCCGCGACCCGGCTGCGACCACACGCGCACGTCGCCGCCGTGGTTCTGCACGACGTGCTTGACGATGCTGAGGCCCAGCCCCGTGCCGCCGGTGGCACGAGCGCGTGCCTGGTCGACGCGGAAGAAGCGCTCGAACACGCGGTCGAGGTCCTCCTCCGGAATGCCGATGCCCTGATCGGTCACGGCGATCTCGACCACGTCGTCGAGAGCGGTGACGCCGATGCCCACGCGCGAGGGGCTCGGCGAGTACTGCACGGCATTGATGATGAGGTTGTGCACGGCCGTGACGAGCATCCCCTCGTCGCCCCAGACGCGCTCGCCGCTCGGTTTGCCGGCCACGAGCGAGATGCGGTTTGACTCGGCCGTGACGCGGTTCTGGTCGATCGCGAGCTGGATCACCTGGTCGACGTCGACGACCTCGGGGTCGGTGAGGGCGTCGGCGGCCTGCAGACGGCTGAGCTCGATGATCTCCTGCACCATCGAGGCCAGGCGCTTCGATTCCTTGCTCATGCGCTGGGCGAAGCGGCGCACCTGCTCGGGGTCGTCCGAGGCGTGCTCGAGCGCCTCGGCGAGCAGGCTGATCGCTCCGATCGGCGTCTTGAGCTCGTGGCTGATGTTGGCCACGAAGTCGCGCCGCACGGCCTCGAGGCGCACCGACTCGGTACGGTCTTCGGCGAGCAGCAGCACGAACCGGGCGCCCAGACGCGCCACGCGCACCGTGAGATGGATGCTCGCATCACCGAGAGGACCGCGCGCGATGTCGACATCCTCCGTCACGGGCTCGCCGGAGCGGCGCACGCGGTCGACGAGCTCGACGAGAGGCGAATGGATGAGCGTGCGCTGCCAGACGAGGCCGAGCGTGTAGGCGCCGGGGCTGGCCTTCACGACGTTGTTGCTGGGGTCGAGCACGACGCCGGCCGACTCGAGAGCCTCGAGCACGTGGGCGACGCCATCGGGCACCGCCGTCGACACCACTTCGGCCGCGACACGGCCCCGCCGGGCTGCGGCGACGACCGTGGCGACGGCGCCTCCCCCAATGATCGCGCCGAGGAGCAGCGCGAGGGGCACCAGCAGTGCCGAGTCCATGAGCACTAGA
>JAOASR010000103.1 GCA_030158585.1 Microcella sp. | reverse complement strand
AGCACCCCCCGGCCGCACCCGCCCGCCGCACCCGCTTGCCCGCCCGCCCTCCGCGCCCGCCCTCCGCACCCGCCCTCCGCACCCGCCGGCCGCGCCGCCCGCCGCGCCCGTTGTTCGCTCATTCGGAGTCGGCCGGATGGAACCCGGCGTGCCGGGCGCGGCGACGGCGTGTCGCGCACTCCTGTCCGGGCGGCGAAACGCACCGGGACATCTCGGCCGGCGGCTGCACTGATCCGACGGCCAGGTCGCATGCGCTCGGACCCGCAGGCCACCGGCGGCGTGTCCCGTGCGGTCCTCGGGGTGTCGCAGAGCAACGCCCAGCCGGTGCGACAGCTCCCGGCGCCGCGGACGGGGCCGGCGCCCGGGGCCGGGGCAGCGACGCCTCTGGCCCTCGGCGACACGCGCACTCGGGCCAGCGCTCGGGCTCGGGCTTGCGCTCGAGCCCAGGCTCGGGCAGCGCCGCTCGGAGCGGCCCCCGAGGCGCGCCGCGATAGCGTGGTGACCGATGTCGAATCGCACTCGCCCCGCCCGCGCGCGCCGGGCATCCGCCGCCCTGCTGGCCCTCGCGCCGCTCGCGCTCGCGGCGTGCGCCGGCACAGTGAACCTCGAGGCCGCCGAGGAGTCGAACGCCTACGCGTGCGCCGAGATCTCGGTGCGCCTGCCCGATGCGATCGCCGACCTCGAGCGCCGGTCGACCAACGCGCAGGCGACCGCCGCCTGGGGCGATCCGGCGGCCGTCATCTACCGCTGCGGGCTGCCCGAGGTGGGACCGAGCGAGCTGCCGTGCTTCACGATCGACGGCGTCGACTGGCTGCTGGATGAGTCGGATGCTCCGCGCTACGTCTTCACCACCTACGGCCGCTCGCCCGCGACCGAGGTGATCGTCGACAACGACGTCGTGCGCGGGCCCGACGCGCTGCGTCCGCTCAGCCAGGCGGTCGCATCGACCGAGGCCACGGGCGAATGCCTGGTCGCGACCGACGTGTTCGGCGGGGGCAGCGTCGCGCCGTCGGAGTCGCCGTCGCCGTCGGAGCCGCCGTCATCGACCCCGGCGCCGTCGGAGTCTCCCTCATCGACCCCGGCGCCGTCGGCGTCGCCCGAGAGCGACTAGCGCCGAGCATTCGGGCCCGGCCGGCCGGACGCGTCTCACGCGAGCCGGTCGATGGTGCGCGAGACACCATCACCGGCACGGACAGCTGTGCCGGGGGCGGAGGCTGGTGCCGGGCGTGGTGGAGTGAGGGCCAGGCGTGGTGGAGTGATGGCCGCGGGGCGTTGTGCGAGCGCCGATGAGCGGACGGACGAGCGGACTGATGAGCCGACAGACGAGCCGACCGACGAGCCGACAGACGAGCCGACCGACGAGCCGACAGACGAGCCGACCGACGAGCAGCGCCCGCGACCTACGCGCGCGGCCCGTCGAGCCCGACGAGCTTGCCCGCGATGCCGCCAGCGGCGCGCAGGGCGGCCCCTCCGCCGAAGCCCGCCTGCGGGAACACGACGCGCTTGTCGCGCGCCTCGACGATCGCGTCGACGAGCACCTCGGCCGCCGGCCGCTGCGGCGCCCACAGGTAGAGCGACAGCGCGCCGGGGATCGAGTTGACCTCGTTGACGAACAGGTCGCCCGTGGCCTCGTCGAGCAGCAGGTCGACGCGCACGATGCCCGTCAGGCGCGTGACCTCGGCGACGCGCGCCGCGAGGTCGCGCGCGGCCTCGTGCACGCTCTCGGCGACCTGCGCCGGGAACTCGCGCGGCGCGCTCGAGAGGCCCGCATCGGCTCCCGCCCCGCCGGCGAGGTACTTCTCGGCGTACGAGTAGAGGGCGCTGCCCTCGCCGCCGCGCAGCGGCTTCTCGAGCTGCGTGATCTCGAGCTCGGGGTGCGTGCGGAACGAGATGTTCAGGTCGACGAGCTCCGGCCGGTAGGGCTCGAGCACCGCGCCGGTGCGCAAGTGCACGCTCGCGCCGGCGAGCGCTCGTGCCGCCTCGATGTCGTCGGCGATCTCGATGCCGATCGACGACCCGCCGAAGCGCGGCTTGACGATGTAGGGCCCGCCGAAGCTCGGCTCGCGCAGCGTCGAGACGGCCTCGCGCGGCAGCGAGGGGATGCCCGCGGTCGCCATGAGGCCACCGAACGCGAGCTTGTCCATGCCCACGGCCCCGGCGAAGAGCGTCGACCCCGTGGCAGGCACGCCCAGCAGAGAGAACACCGCGGCCGCGCCGCCCCCCTCGCCGACGCCGCCGTGCAGGCACAGCAGGGCCGCCTCGAGCTCGAGCTTCTCGGCGCCGAACTTCTTGCGACGGTAGAGTCCCGGCTCGCCCGAGACGCGCGCCTCGAGCACGATCGCGTCGCGCGGGGCGCCCTCGAGGTAGTCCTTCGCCTCGGTCGCGTCGGGGACGCGGAACCACTCGCCCGTCGGCGACCAGTAGATCGGCACGACGCGGTGGCCCGCGGCGGTGAGCACGCGCTCGGCCTGCAGACCCGTGAGGATCGAGATCTCGTGCTCGGGGCTGGGCCCGCCGAAGACGACGGCCCACGGTGCGGACTGCGCGGCAGCGCTCATGATTCCCCTGTCAGGTCGTGCGCCGCGGCCTGCGCCCTCCCCGGGGCGGCGACTCACGGATAGTGGTCGGGGAGGTCGTTCTCGTAGAGGATAACGCCCCGGTCGGCGGCGGCTCGGACGGCCTCCGCCACCGCGGCCTCGCGCGCATCGACCGCGTGGGCGCCCTTGCCGTACCCCGCCAGGAGGGCGGCACGGTTGGTGCGGGCGACCGCGTAGAGCGTGCCGCCGGCTGCCTTGATGGCCGCGCCGAAGGCCCGGTTGCGCTCGGCCTGCACCGGACCGAGCTCGACCATGCCGGGCGTCACGACGACGAGCTCGCCGCCGCGCTCGGCCGCGAGTCGCGCTGCTCCCTCGAGGGCGCGCAGAGCGCCCACCGGGTTCGAGTTGTAGGTGTCGTCGATGACGAGCGCGCCGCTCGGAGCCTGCTGCACCTCGGCCCGATGCTGCGAGCCGGGAAGATCGCCCAGCCGGCCGGCGATCGTCGCGACCGGCACCTCTGCCGCGAGAGCGATGCCCGCCGCGACCGCGATGTTGACGGCGTGCCCCGTGCTCGAGATCGTGACCGGCACGGGCGTCGCGTCGCGCCCGATGCGGATCGTCGCGGCTCCCGTCGAGGCGGCCTCGTCGGCGCCCGTCGCATCGAGCACGACGTCGGCGTCGGCGCCCGGCCGCAGCGAGACGGTGACGACGCGCTTGCCCTTCTCCGCGCACTGCTCGGCGAGGCCAGCCAGTCGCGGGTCGTCGATCGGCAGCACGACGGTGCGGGCCCGCTCGGTGATCTCGGCCTTCGCGCGGAAGATGACGTCGGTCGAGCGCATGCGCTGCAGGTGGGCCTCGCCGATGACGGTGATCGCGGCGATGTCGGGCGGGAAGTGCGTCGACAGCTCGCGGATCTCTCCCGCGCCGAAGATGCCCATCTCGGCGACGAAGATCTCGGTGCCCGGCACGAGCTTGTCGTTGACGGCGCGCGAGAGCCCGAGGCGGTTGTTGAAGGATGCGGGGCTCGCGACGGTCGTGTACGTGGCCGAGAGCAGGTGGGCGACATAGTTCTTCGTGCTCGTCTTGCCGTACGACCCGGTGATCGCGACGACGCGCGGCCGCACCTGGTCGAGGCGCTTCTTGGCCTGGTCGACGAATCGCTTTGAGCCGGCCTTCTCGATCGGCGCCATGATCGCGAGCGCCAGGTCGGTGAGCGGCGCGCTCAGCAGCAGCACGAGCGCAGGGCCGGCGGCGCCGATCACGGCGGCGAGGGCGACCGCGGCGACGAGGTGCACGAGCACCCAGACGACGAGCAGTCGCTTGACGCGGTCGGTGAGCACGAACTTCGACGAGGTTCCGCGCGGCTTGAGGCCGAACGGCAGCAGGGCCAGCAGCACGATGGCCACGAGGGCGGCGATCGCGAGGAGGGCATCCGCCCCCGTCGAGACGACGGCGATCGCCGCGACCACGATGAGCAGCGCCGCGACGGCGGCGGCGAGGAAGGTCGCGGGCTCGCGCGTCAGCCAGAGGCCGGCCATGCGCGAGACCCACGTGGGCACGTAGTACTCGCGCTGGGCGACGCGCAGCCAGCGCGCGGCGACGGGCACCGCGGCGAGGGCCGCGAGCCCCAGCGCCACGAGGGTGAAGGGGGCGAGCAGGGTCATGCGGTGCGGTCCAGTTCGTCGAGGAAGGTCAGCAGCTCTTCACGCACCGCGAGCTCGAGATCGCCCGTGAGGAGGTGCTCGGTGTCGCTCACGACACGGAAGCTCGCGCCGCAGCGCTCGGCCGCCACGCGCCCGGCGTCGGTCGGCGCGGCGGTGTCGCGCTCGCCCCACACCATGCGCACCGGGCAGGTGAGCGCCGCGAGGTCATCGTCGTAGTTCTCGCCGACGGTCGTCACCATGATGCCGCGCATCACGCCCTGGGCGGCGCGATAGTCGGCCGACCCGCGCTGGTTGCGCAGAGCATCCATGCGCTCATCGCTCAGGAGGCCGGCGCGGTTCGCCCAGCGGGCCACGCGGAACGACAGCGGCGGGGCCTTCGGCGGCGCGAGGCGCACGAGCGGGGCCCCTGTGAGCACGAGTCCGCGCACGAGCTCGGGGCGGCGAGCGGCGAGACGCACGGCGATGCGGCCGCCGAACGAGTGGCCCAGCAGCACGACCGGAGCGTAGGCGGCGACGGCCTCGGCGACGAGCTCGGCGTACTGCTCGGTGCCCCACACGTCGTCGGGCGCAGGAGCAGGGCCGAAGCCGGGAAGGTGCAGGCTCACGGCGTCGAGGCCCGAGAGGATCGTGGCGAAGTCGGTGCCGTCACGGCCCCAGCCGTGCAGTGCGACGACGCGCGGCGGGGTGGCGCCGAACTTCTCGGCCAGTACGCGGCCACCGGCGAGAGTCGTGATCACGCGTTCAGCCTACCGTCAGGCATCCCCCGAACAGGGGTCAGGGCGTGGCGCGCCCGACCGTGGCCCGTCTGCAGCGCCCTCACTCGCCCTGCGGCTCGTCGCTGTCGGTCGCGAGATGCGGAGCGAGCTCGCGGGGGTCGAGCGAGCCCTCGAGCACCTGCGCGACCTGCGCGACGATCGGCATGTGCACGCCGCGCTGCTGCGCGAGCTCGAGGATCGGCCCGACCGACGAGAGCCCCTCGGCGGTCTGGTTCATCTGCGCGATGACCTCGGTGAAGGCGTAGCCCTGGCCGAGCAGGCGGCCGGCGGTGTTGTTGCGCGAGAGCTTCGATTCGCACGTCGCGATGAGGTCGCCGAGGCCCGCGAGGCCCGACATCGTCTCGGGGCGCGCACCGTACGCGACGGCGAAGTGCGTCAGCTCGACGAGACCGCGCGTGATGATCGAGGCCTTCGTGTTCTCGCCGTAGCCGACCCCGTCGGCGATGCCCACGGCGACGGCGATGAGGTTCTTGAGCACGCCGCCGAACTCGGTGCCGATGACGTCGAGGTTCACGAACGAGCGGAAGTAGTCGTTCGTCGCCGCGGCCGCGACGGCGACCGCCGTCTCGTGGCTCGCGCTCGCGACGACCGCCGCGGTCGGCTGCCGCTTCGCGATCTCGAGGGCGAGGTTGGGCCCGCTCACGACGGCGATGCGCTCGATGTCGACACCGAGCTCGGCCTGGATGACCTCGCTCATGCGCAGGCCGGTGCCGCGCTCGACGCCCTTCATGAGGCTCACGATGGGCACGTCGGGCGGCACGATGTCGCGGATCGAGTGCAGGTTCGAGCGCAGCGACTGGCTCGGCACCGAGAGGTACACCTGCTGCGCACCGGCCAGCACGCGCTCGAGCGAGTCGTGCGCGCGGAGGTTCGGCGGCAGATTGATGCCGGGCAGGTAGTCGCTGTTGCGGTGCGTCTCGGTGATCTCCTGTGCCACCTCGCGGCGGCGGGCCCACAGCACGACGTCGCTGCCGCCGTCGGCGAGCAGCTTCGCGAACGTCGTGCCCCACGAGCCTGCGCCCAGCACGGCGATGCGCAGGGCATCCGGCTCGATCTCGGTCAGCGGCAGGCGCAGAGCCTCGGTCAGGGGCGGATGCTCGCGCGCGGGCACGTCGCCGACGCCAGTCGAATCACTCAAAGCGGCCGGTCTCTTTCTGGTTGTTCTTCACCGGATCCCAGCGCTCGGCGGGCGGCTCCTCGCCGCGCAGGTCGCCGAGGAGGGCGGCGATCGCGTCCATGACGCGCGCGGTGCCCTCAGCGAGCACTGCCTGGTCGATCGGGCGGCCCATGAGGTCGCTCAGATCGACGGGGTCGCCGATCTTGCAGACGATGCGCTTGCGCGGGAAGAAGCTGATCTTCTTCGAGTAGCGGGCCATGACCTGCTGCGTGCCCCAGTGGGCGGCCGGAATGATCGGCACCCCCGCCGTGAGCGCCATGCGCACGGCGCCCGACTTGCCGCGCATGGGCCACAGGTCGGGGTCGCGCGTCAGCGTGCCCTCCGGATAGATGATGACGGCGAGCTCATTGTCGACGAGCTGCTTCGCGGCCTTGAGCGGCTCAGCCGAGCGGCCGCCGCCGTCGCGATCGACGGGGATCTGGCCCGAGGCGCGCAGGATCGCGCCGACGACGGGGTTCTTGAACACGCTCGCCTTGGCGAGGAACCGCGGCACGCGACCGAGCCCCCACACGAAGCGACCGACGATGACGGGGTCGATCTCGCTGTAGTGGTTCGGTGCGAGGATGAACGCGCCGTGCCGCGGGAGCTTGTGGCCGTCGATCGTGACGTACTTCGCCATGAGCGTCAGGATCGGCAGCAGCAGGGCGGCGAGGAAGTGCCAGATGAGCGTCTTCTCGCGGCGCCGACGCGAGGGCCGGGCGGCGGTGCTCGTGCTCGAGGGGGTGTCGTCGGTCACGCGTCCAGGCTAGTCGGTAGGGCGCGAGCGGGTCGGTGCGCGACCCGCTCGCGATGCCCAGCCGGACGAGCCGGCTCGGCTCTACTGAACGAGCTCGAAGTCGGCGCCGAGCTGCTCGAGCTTGTCGATGAAGAGCTCGTAGCCGCGGCTGATGATGCCCACATTGCTGATGGTCGACGTGCCCTCGGCCGCGAGAGCGGCGATGAGGTGGCTGAACCCGCCGCGAAGGTCGGGAACCCGCACGTCGGCCCCGTGCAGCGGCGTCGGGCCCGTGATGACCGCCGCCTGCTCGAGCGGACGACGCGGCACGCGACGCGTGATCGAGGCGATGCCGCTCTTGTAGACGACGATGTCGGCGCCCATCTCGTTGAGCGCCTCGGTGAAGCCGAAGCGGTTCTCGTAGACCGTCTCGTGCACGACCGACTGGCCCTCGGCCTGCGTGAGGGCGACGATGAGCGGCTGCTGCCAGTCGGTCATGAAGCCGGGGTGCACGTCGGTCTCGACCATGACGGGGCGCAGGGGCGTGCCGGGGTGCCAGAAGCGGATGCCGTCTTCGAGCACATCGAACTCGCCGCCGACCTTGCGGTAGACGTTGAGGAACGTCATGAGCTCCTGCTGCTCGGCCCCGCCGACGATGATGTCGCCTCGCGTCGCGAGAGCGGCGGATGCCCAGCTCGCGGCCTCGTTGCGGTCGAAGATCGCCGAGTGCAGGTAGCCCCGCAGCGTCTCGACGCCCTCGATGACGATGACGCGGTTCGGCTCGACCGAGATGATCGCGCCCATCTTCTGCAGGATCGCGATGAGGTCCATGATCTCGGGCTCGATCGCGGCGTTCTTGAGCTCGGTCGTGCCCGTCGCGCGCACGGCCGAGAGCAGCACCTGCTCGGTGGCGCCGACGCTCGGGTAGGGCAGCTCGATGCGGGCGCCGCTCAAGCCGTTCGGCGCCGTGAGGCGGATGCCGTCGGTGAGCTTCTCGACCGTCGCCCCCAGGGCGCGCAGGGCGTTGAGGTGGAAGTCGATCGGGCGGTCGCCGATGCGGCAGCCGCCGAGGTCGGGGATGAACGCCTCGCCGAGCTGGTGCAGCAGCGGCCCGCAGAACAGGATCGGGATGCGGCTCGAGCCGGCATGCGCGTTGATCTCGGCGATGTGCGCCGTCTTGACGTTCGTCGGATCGAGCTGCAGCACGCCCGGCTCGGACTCGGTCACGACGACGCCGTGCGCCTCGAGCAGGCCGCGGACGACGTGCACGTCGCTGATCTCGGGAACGCTCTTGAGGATGCTCGGCGAGTCGGCGAGCAGCGCCGCGACCATCGCCTTGGTGACGAGGTTCTTCGCCCCGCGCACCTCGATGCGGCCGGTGAGCGGCTTGCCGCCGTGGATGACGATCGTGTCGGAGGTGAGCCCGACGCGGGCCGCCGCCCGCTGGGAGTCCATGTCGAGAGTGGTGGTCATGCGGGCTTCTTCCGTTCTGCCGGGATCACCGGGCGGGGAGCGTGCGCGGCCGCCAGGCTTGCCGGCGGGCCTCGAAGTCGGTGATCGCCTGCTCGTCTCGGAGGGTCAGCCCGATGTCGTCGAGCCCCTCGAGCAGGCGCCACCGCGTGTAGTCATCGATGTCGAAGGGAGCAACGATACCGCCGACCGTGACATTCCTCGCGTTCAGATCGACCGTAGCCTCGAGGCCCGGGTTCGCCTCGATCTCTGCCCACATGCGCTCGACGGTCGGCTCGTCGACCGTGCCGGCGAGCAGGCCCTGCTTGCCGGCGTTGCCGCGGAAGATGTCGGCGAAGCGCGGGCTGATGACGGCGCGGAAGCCGAAGTCGCGCAGCGCCCAGACGGCGTGCTCGCGGCTCGAACCAGTGCCGAAGTCGGGGCCGGCGATGAGCACGCGCGGGTTCGCGAACTGCGGCTGGTTGAGCACGAAGTCGGGGTCTTGCCGCCAGGCGGAGAACAGACCGTCGTCGTACCCGGTCTTCGTCACGCGCTTGAGGTAGACGGCCGGGATGATCTGGTCGGTGTCGACGTTGGATCGGCGCAGGGGAACCGCCACGCCCGTGATCGTCGAGATCTTCTCCATCACACACCCGCCTTCGGGGAATCGGCCAGTCCGGCGTCGAACAGGGAAGGGTCGACGTCGATGCCGTCGGCCACGAGGTCGGCAGGGCTCGAGAGCGTGCCGCGGATCGCCGTCGCGGCCGCGACGAGCGGGCTCACGAGGTGCGTGCGACCGCCCTTGCCCTGGCGACCCTCGAAGTTGCGGTTGCTCGTCGAGGCGCAGCGCTGGCCGGGCTCGAGCTGGT
>JAOASR010000102.1 GCA_030158585.1 Microcella sp. | reverse complement strand
TCAGCGCATAAAGCGAAGGATCAGCCGTTACACCACTTCCAGGGACTTGACCCCGTGCTCGAGCCACTCAGCATTGGCTCGCAGCTTTGCTTTCGCGCGAGACAGACGAGCGCGAGCGGCCTCATGAGATAGGCCAAGCCGTGCACCTGCCTCCCGCAGGTTCAGGCCCTCCAATGCGGTCAAGGTGAGCAGCTCCCGGTCAACGGGCGAGAGTTCGGCTAGCACTGCCTTCGCCTGGTCCCGAAGCTCAAAGCCGTCGAGCGCATCGACCGCTGCCGGCGCAGGAAGGCCACCAAGGAACGCCTTATAACGCCGACGGGCCCGTGCCTGATTTCGCGAGACGTTGTCACACGTTCTCAGCAGCCACGGGAGGATCGAGCCGTCGACCAGGCGAACCCGGCCGCGGAGGCGCCATGCCTCCAGAAAGGTCACCGCAGTAGCGTCTTCCGCGTCCGTGTGGTCCGAGAGCCGCCGAAGCGCTTGTCGGAACACGGCGTCACCGTGGCGGTCCCACAACTTGCCGAATGCCTCGCCGTCCCCGCTCAGGCTCGCCGCCCAAAGCGGCAGGTCGTCCGGGCGGTCGGTCTCCATAACAGGAGATGTCCGCTCAGCCCTCACCTGTGACATCGGCTACCCGTTTCAGGAAAGCTGAGCTCCGGTTCGTCGATCACCCCGCATCCACCTCCCACTTGCTGATCGATAGAAGGCCCTCACGACGAAGCAGGTTGAGCAGAATGCCGGGCATCGTCGCCGGAGCGTAGAACGACGACTCGGTGTAGCGCAGCTTTGCCAGCCGCTTGAGTCGTCCTACCTCGTCCGGGCGAGGTGCCTCCGAAAGAGCGAAGATTGGCGGCACGCCCTTGGGAAGCGCCGGAACCTCCTTGAGTGTGGGCACCGTCAGTGGGACGTCTGGATACGGTCGACAGTCGTGGTCGATGCCACCCCACGACGCGCGAAGGAAAAACGCAGCCTGTTCCGCAAGCCACCGCGTCGCCTCGAGATGGTCTTTGAATCGCATAGCGGGATGGGGCGTCTGCGTACCCGCCGTTGCTGCGAGGTAGGTGAGCAACGCCATTTCGGACCCATCTGACAACCAGATAAGTTGCTCGCCATCACCGCACAGAACCCAGTGCTCTATCAATATCGCAGTCGCCATGTCTCCCCTATGCGCGGCAACTCCCGCGCCCGAGCTCAGCCGCGCGGCAGCGCCGAGACCCCGACCGCGAGCGGCGTGACCGCCTCCTCCGACACCGTCACCCCGGCAGCGGCAAGCCGCGCTGCGAGACCGGCGCGGACGGCCTCGAGCGGGTGGCCGGCGAGGCGGCGGCGGACGTCGGCGAGGACGGTGTCGATCTTCGCCTCGACGGCGCGTTGGATGTGAGAAGCGTTGAGGTCTGTGACGGTCATGGGCGTTCCTCGGCTAGGGCTTGGACGGCGAGCCGGCTGAGCCGCCGGTGCTCGCGAACGCGGTGGACGATGTGCCAGACGATGTATGTGACGGCGGCGACGGGCGCGGTCTGGGGCACGAACCAGGCCAGGGCGACACCTGCGCCGATGGCGAGCGCCCACACGCCGAATCGCGCACCTGCGGCGAGATCGGCGGTCGGCCAGTGGGTGATCACAGCGACGACGACGAACACGGCGTAGGCGATGCGGAAGGCGGCTACGGCGAGAAGCGTCCAGGCGACCCGGTTCCACCCATCACCGACGGAGAATCCGCCGCCGATCAGCGCCGCTGTCGCGGACCATGCGGCGATGGTCGAGAGCGCGAGCAGGAGCGGTGCGATCGCGATGCGGGTTCCGGTCATGCCAGCTTTTTCGGTCGGGCCTGCCACCAGCGCCGCACGTCCGAGGCGAGCACGAACACGACGTACCCGGCGGCGGTGAGCACCATCAGCTGTGCGGCGTTCAGCACGAGCACTGCGAGGACGGCTGAGCCCGTCTGCGCCGCGATGCGACCACCGCGGCTCATACCGGCGGGGTGGAGGTGGGCGATGAGCGCCGCGGTGATGAACGCTGCGAACAGCGCCAGCTGCGTGATGACGGTGACGTCGAAGATCGTGGCGGCTTCCGCCGGTGTGGCCGAGGCGATGGCTGAGGAGATCGAGAGGCCGGAGGTGATCGAGAAGACGACGCTGATGCAGGCGAAGGTGAACGCCCAGCCGGCGGAACGGGTCATGCGATCCCCCGGGCTCGATCGAAGCGCGCCCAGAACGCGCGTCCGGTGATGAAGATCAGATAGCCCGCTGCGATCAACGGCGCGACGTAGGCGGTCATCCCCACCATGACGGCTGCGAGCACGAAGGCGGCGATGCCCTGGATGATCCCCACCCACCAGGCGGCGTCCGGCGAAATCCATCGCAGGGCGAGGAGCGAGGTGTAGAACGCGGTGACGAGCAGCAGCAGCGCCTCGTAGTTCAGCGGAGGTTCCGCAGTCGCCGGCGCCGCCTGCTGCGTGCCGGCATAAGCGAGGACCGCGATGGCGAGGATGATCGACGCGACCCGCGCCTTCCGGCGTCGCGCCGCAACGGCCTCCGTGGCTGCCGGCTCGGCGGCCACGCCGCCCATCGCGCTCATGTCGCGAACATACCTCAACGATGTGACATGTCGCGAGACCTGCCGCCTACTCCCCCGCCGGAACCTGCCGCGACCCGCGCCGTGCGCGGCGCTCAGCGCCGTTCTCCGCTTCCGCGCCCGGTTGCGCGTCGTGGCGGCTTGACCGCGCACAGGGGCGTGTAGCGGTGCACTCGATGGATCGATCAGCTCGTGGCTGGGCCCGCTTCTTCGTCGTCGAGCGCGCCGGCGGTGTCGCGCAAATGAAGGTCGGACGCCTCGGCGTCCCCGCGGGCGATCGCTGCCTCACGCTTGGCGAAGAAGTCGCGAACCTCCGCGTAGCTCATTGCAGCGACGACCGCGAAGCTGAGAGCGATGCCCGCTCCGTAGGCGGCGCCGGTGCCTAGCTGCTTACGCACGGCCTCGGCGGCCCCCACGGCCTTGACGTGCGCGAGAAACGCCTCGGGCCCGCCCGCGGCCTTGGCGGCTTCGACAAGCGGAATGTAGGGGCCGAGGTTGCTCATGCCGAACCCTTCTGCTGGTGGAGTGCGCCTACTGGACAGGCTAACGGCGAGGGTACTTACCGCGCGAGTGCCGGGCGCTCTCTGATGCGGCACGTTTGCGCGCCTCCGCGATGTTGCTCAGCGGCGGTAGGTCACCACTCCGGCAGGTGCTCCCGCCACGGATGCCCCTCGGGCAGTCCGACGCGCTCGAGCTCGGCGTTGGTCCGCATCCAGCCGGGCAGCAGCACGGGCACGTCGTCGGTGCTTTCGGTGTCGAGCAGGTCCCATCGGCCTTCGTAGCGTTCGAACACGTCGACGCTGATTCGGGATTGGGAGACTCCGGCGTTGCGCTTGCCAGCCTTCGCGTCGGGGTCGGTTAGCCACGTCATGTGGCCGATCCATGCGGCGGCCGCGATGTGGTCGCGGGGCACGACGAAGCTGCGCACCGGCGCGGTCAGGTCGCGCGGGGAGGCGACGAGCACGAACCACTCCCGCGGCGCGACGGCTCGCTGCTGCGACTTCTCCCCCAGCAGCCAGCTGATCTTCTTCCCGTCGTGGACGGTGGTCTTCACCTGCAGCTCCAACAGCGTTCGCCGCTTCTCGTCGTCGGCGCGCACGGCGAGGATGTCAGTCCTTGCTAGGCCGTCTCGGGTGAGCGCTGCCGCCCAGCCGTGGCGGGCGAGCTCAGCGCAGACGTGATGCTCGCCGATGGACTTGGTCAGCTTCGTGTCGCGCTTCGCTGTCGGCATGAGGTCAGTATGGCGGCCGCCTCCGACGCTACGGCCCCTACGCCGCGTACACGTTGATGCGTCGCCGGGTGGAGCGCCCCCAGGGGTTCTGGGCGTTCTCCTCCCGCTGCGCCTGGGCGCGAGCGATCGCGTCGGCGCGGGCGCGGTTCGCCTCGGCCTCGAGCCGCAGCTCGTCCTCGGGATCGAGGCGCTTCGCAGCACGTCGGTTGCGGTTCACGAACGAGATGATCTGGTCGGGCGCGACCATGACACGGCCGCGGAGGCGGACGTGCTCCAGCTCGCCGTCTGAGATCATTCGACGGAGGGTCGACTCGTGGACGCGCAGTCGCGCTGCGGCTTCGCGCACGGTCAACACCAGGGGCTCTTCGGGGTTCGGCGTGGTCTCCATGTAATGCCCTATGCGCGGACTGTCGCTGCAGCCGGAACATCAGCCCGCTGAATACCTCGAACCGCCAGACGGCTGAGCGCCAGGCCCCAGGGGCGATGTGGGCGGACCCACATCTGACCCACAAAACGGCCCCGAAACGGCGAAAACGACGCAGGCTATGCTCGTCCAAATCCGTGAGATTCCGCGGATTTCGCGGAACTACGCCTCGAATCGTTCGAGTTCGAGCCCCACAGCCGGTACTCGCTTTCTTCACCCGCCGCGCCTCCCCGATTCAGAGCGTCTACTGGATGTCTTCCCCTTCCCCGCTGGGAAATCAACCCCGGTGCGCCATGACTCTCGATGCCGTTGGCTGGGTCGCGAGAAGGAGGTCCACCATGACGACATCCAACGACCGCAACGACGGCATCCGCCGCACCGACCACGACGGACCCCGGCTGGACCGCGACCACGACGGCCGCGACGACCGCACCGAGGTGCTGCGCAACGACCACGACCATCACGACCGTGACCACGACGGCATCGACGACCGGCACGAGGCCGGCGCCGTGCCCGTCGGTGCCCGCCACGGCGACCCCGACTACCGCGAAGACCCGCGCGACGTGCAGCGCGAGGTGATCGCTCGCGAAAAGGAGGAGTACGGCGGCATCAAGTGGGGATCGGCCTTCTTCGGCTGGCTCACCGCCGTCGGCACGGGCGTGCTGCTCACAGCTCTCGTTGCGGGAACGGGCACGGCGCTGGGTCTCGCCGCCGACACGACGGCCCAGGAGGCCGCGGAGGACGCGGTGCAGGACGCGAGCACTGTGGGCATCGTCGGCGCGATCATCCTCGCGCTCGTGATCTTCATCGCCTACTACGCCGGCGGCTACGTCGCGGGCCGCATGGCCCGCCTCGACGGGGCCAAGCAGGGCATCGCCGTCTGGGTCTGGGCGATCATCATTGCGATCGTCGTCGCCATCATCGGTGCGATCGGAGGAGCGCAGTTCAACGTGCTCGCGAACCTCAACGGATTCCCGCGACTCCCGATCGGCGAGGGCGAGCTGACCACCGTCGGCATCATCACCGCGGTCGTGCTGGTGCTGGTGAGTCTGGGTGGCGCTGTGCTCGGTGGGCTCGCTGGCATGCGCTTCCACCGCAAGGTCGACCGCGCGGGCCTCGGCATCACGCGCCGCTAGATGCAGGGCGCGCACCACGCGCGCCGATGCACGCAGAACGGGGTGCGACCGAGAAGGCCGCACCCCGTTTCGCGTCTCCCGAGCGGTCAGTCGGCGTGGTCGCCGCTCTCCCAGACCGGAGCCTTGGCGTGGATCGCGTCGCCGATCGTGTGCACGCGGATGTCATTGGTCGAGCCGGGGATCCCGGGAGGGGACCCGGAGATCACGACGACCTTGTCGCCGATCTCGGCGAGACCCGCATCGAGGAGCGCGACGTCGACCTGGTGGTACATCGCGTCCGTGTGCGTCACGCGCTCGACGAGGAACGACTGGATGCCCCACGTGAGCGACATGCGGCGCTGGATGGCGGCGTCCGGCGTGAAGGCCTTCATCGGGATGCGGAACCGCAGCCGCGACATTCGACGGGCCGAGTCGCCCGACTCGGTGAACACGCACACGTACTTCGCGTCGACGAAGTCGGCGACCTCGGCCGCGGCGAGCGTGATGGCGCCGCCCTGCGTGCGCGGCTTCGTGCCGAGCGGCGGGATGCGCTCGAGGCCGTGCTCCTCGGTCGACTCGACGATGCGCGCCATGGTGGAGACGGTGATGACGGGGAACTCCCCCACGCTCGTCTCGCCCGAGAGCATGACCGCGTCGGCGCCGTCGAGGACGGCGTTCGCGACGTCGGAGGTCTCGGCGCGCGTCGGGATGGGGCTCGAGATCATCGACTCGAGCATCTGCGTCGCGACGATGACGGGCTTGGCCATGCGGCGGGCGAGCTCGACGGCGTGCTTCTGGACGATCGGCACGGCCTCGAGCGGGAGCTCGACGCCGAGGTCGCCGCGGGCGACCATGATGCCGTCGAAGGCGTCGACGATCTCCTCGAGCGCGTCGACGGCCTGCGGCTTCTCGATCTTGGCGATCACGGGGATGGTGCGCCCCTCCTCGGCCATGATCTCGTGCACGCGCACGACGTCGGAGGCGTTGCGGACGAACGAGAGGGCGATGTAGTCGGCGCCGAGCTTGAGGCCCCAACGCAGGTCGTCCTCGTCCTTCTCCGAGAGGGCGGGGACGTTGACCGCGACGCCGGGGAGGTTGATGCCCTTGTTGTTCGAGACGGGGCCGGCCACGATGACCTGGGTGCGCACGCGCACGCCGTCGGTGTCGAGCACCTTGACCTTGACCTTGCCGTCGTCGATGAGGAGGAAGTCGCCGGCCTTGACGTCGTCGGGCAGGCCCTTGAACGTCGTGCCGACGAGCTCCTTGGTGCCGAGGACGTCCTCGGTCGTGATCGTGAAGATGTCGCCCTCGGCGAGCTCGTGGGGGCCGTTCTCGAACTTGCCGAGACGGATCTTGGGGCCCTGCAGGTCGACGAGGACCGCGACGGGGCGGGCGGAGTCCTGGGCCGCCTGCCGGACGTTGCGGTAGACCTCCTCGTGCACGGCGTAGCTGCCGTGGCTGAGGTTCATGCGGGCGACGTCGACGCCCGCCTCGATGATGGCTCGGATGTTCTCGTAGCTCGAGGTCGCCGGCCCGAGGGTCGCGACGATCTTTGCTCGTCTCATGACTTCCTTACAGATGGGGTGGTGGTAGAGGTGGTGCTGCACGCCCCGGAGGGCGGGTCTCATCGACGGATCAGTGTCTCAGACGGCCGCGCGTCAGACGGCCAGTGCCCGGTCGGTCGCCCTCACGGGCGCCGGCAGGTCGGTGGTGCCCTGGAGGAAACGGTCGACCTCGGCCGCGACGGCGCGGCCCTCGGCGATCGCCCAGACGATGAGGGAGGCGCCGCGCCCGGCGTCGCCCGCGACGAACACGCCCGACTCGCTCGTCGTGTAGTCGGCCGCGCGCGCGACGGTGCCGCGCGCCTCGATCGGCAGGCCGAGCTGGTCGTCGAGCGTCGAGCGCTCGACGCCGGTGAAGCCGAGGGCGAGCAGCACGAGGTCGGCGGGGATCTCGCGCTCGGTGCCCGCCTTCGGCACGCGGCGGCCGTCGAGGTACTCGGTCTCGGCGACGCGCAGCGCGCGCACCTCGCCCGCTGCGTTGGTGAGGAACTCGACGGTGGAGGCGAGGTACATGCGCTCGCCGCCCTCTTCGTGCGCGCTCTGCACCTCGAAGAGTGTCGGCTGCATCGGCCACGGCTGGGTCGACGGGCGCTCGCTCGGGGGCTGCACCCCGATCGCGAGGTTCGTGACCGAGAGCGCGCCCTGACGGTGCGCGGTGCCGATGCAGTCGGCTCCGGTGTCACCGCCGCCGAGCACGACGACGTGCTTGCCCTCGGCCGTGATCGGCACACCCACGGCGTCGCCGGCCTGCACGCGGTTCGACTGCGTCAGGTACTCCATGGCGTAGTGCACGCCGAGAGCGTCACGGCCCGGGATCGGCAGATCGCGCGGCTCGGGAGCGCCCGTCGCGATGATGACGGCGTCGTACCGGGTGCGTAGGTCGCTCCAGGTGATGTCGCGGCCGATCTCGACGCCCGCGCGGAACCGCGTTCCCTCGGCCTGCATCTGCGTCAGTCGCGCATCGAGGTGGCGCTTCTCCATCTTGAAATCGGGGATGCCGTACCGGAGCAGGCCGCCGATGCGGTCATCCTTCTCGAAGACGGCGACCGTGTGGCCCGCGCGCGTGAGCTGCTGGGCCGCGGCGAGACCCGCCGGGCCGGAGCCGACGACGGCCACGGTCTTGCCCGTGAGTCGCTCGGGCGGGACGGGCTGGACCCAGCCGTTCTGCCACGCCTGCTCGATGATCGACGCCTCGACCTGCTTGATGGTGACGGGCGGCTGGTTGATGCCGAGCACGCACGAGGCCTCGCACGGCGCCGGGCACAGCTTGCCCGTGAACTCGGGGAAGTTGTTCGTCGCGTGCAGGCGCTCGATGGCCTGACGGCCCTCACCGCGCCAGGTGAGGTCGTTCCACTCGGGAATGAGGTTGCCGAGCGGGCAGCCCTGGTGGCAGAAGGGGATGCCGCAGTCCATGCACCGGCCGGCCTGGCGCTTGAGGACGGCGGAGTCGCCGGCCTCGTACACCTCCTTCCAGTCCATCAGACGGATGGGAACGGGGCGCCGGGGCGGGAGCTCCCGCTCGGGCACGTTCAGAAAACCGCGGGGGTCAGCCACCGGTCACCTCCAGGATGCGGCCCCACACGACGTCTCCGTCGGGGTCGAGGCCTTCGTCGAGCGCGGTCTGCCGCGTCTGCATGACGGCGGCGAAGTCGCGCGGGAGAACCTTCACGAATCGGTCGAGAGCCGCGTCGCCCTCGGCGAGGAGCCGCGCTGCGAGAGCCGACTCGGTCTCGTCGTGGTGCTGGCGCAGCAGCGCCGTGAGGGTCGCGCGGTCATCGGCGTCGAGCGGCGTGATCTCGAGCTCGCCGTTGTCGATCGCGTCGCGGTTGACGCGCTCGCGCCGAAGCTCGTGGATGAACGCGACACCGCCCGACATGCCCGCGCCGAGGTTGCGGCCCGTCGCACCGAGGATCACGGCGACTCCCCCGGTCATGTACTCGAGCGCGTGGTCGCCCACGCCCTCGACGACCGCGGTCGCGCCCGAGTTGCGCACGAGGAAGCGCTCGCCCACGATGCCGCGGATGAACATCTCGCCGCTCGTCGCGCCGTAGCCGATGACGTTGCCGGCGATGACGTTGCGCTCGGCGTGGAAGACGGCGTCGCGCGCGGGCCGCACGATGACGCGGCCACCCGAGAGGCCCTTGCCGACGTAGTCGTTGCTGTCGCCGTAGAGGCGCAGCGTGATGCCGCGAGGCATGAAGGCGCCGAGGCTCTGACCTGCCGAGCCCGAGAGCGTCACGTCGATCGTGTCGGGCGCGAGGCCCAGCTCGCCGTGCTTCATCGTGACGTGGTGGCCGAGCATCGTGCCGACGGCGCGCTCGGTGTTGCGGATCGGCAGATCGATGCGCACAGGATGCCCGTGCTCGAGCGCGTCGGCGCTCAGGCTGATGAGCTGGTTGTCGAAGTGCTCGTCGAGCTCGTGGTCCTGCTCTTCGCTCTTGGTGCGCGGAGCCGAGGCGTCGAAGGCCGGGCCCTCGAGGATGGGCGAGAGGTCGAGCCCGTCGGCCTTCCAGTGGTGCACGGCGCGGTCGACGTCGAGCAGCTCGGCGTGGCCGACGGCCTCTTCGAGGCTGCGGAACCCGAGAGCGGCGAGGTACTCGCGTACCTCCTGGGCGAGGAACTCGAAGAACGTGATGACGAACTCGGGCGTGCCCGTGAAGCGCTTGCGCAGCTC
>JAOASR010000101.1 GCA_030158585.1 Microcella sp. | reverse complement strand
TGATCTTGATGATCGTCGACTTGCCGGCGCCGTTCGGGCCGACCATGCCGATCTTGGCGCCCGGGTAGAACGACATCGTGACGTCATCGAGGATGAGCTTGTCGCCCACCGCCTTGCGGGCGCGGACCATGGAGTAAACGAATTCGGCCATTGCTTCAGTCTAGAGAAGCGGTGGCTCCGATCAGGCACTGCCCGGTCGAGAGCACAGGCGCCGTCGTGCTCGTGTAGCCGTCTCCGTCGAACTGGCCGAGCACGCACGTCTCGCCCGTGAGCACCGAGAGCAGCAGGGCGTCGACGGCGAGGCCGATCGCGGTCTCGTCGGGCGTGACCTGCAGCGCGCTCAGCGGAATGCCGGCGCCGGTGAGCGCGTCGGCGACGGCTCGGCCTGCCGGGATGCCGCCCGCCTGCGCGAGTGGGGCGAGCGCCGCATCGACGACCGGGCGGTTCGCCTCGGCGTCGGCGGCCGGGTCGAACGTCGGGGTCGGCTCGGGCGTCGGCTCGGCCGAGGCCGACGGCTCGGCGACGGGGGCAGAGCTCGAGGGCGTCGCGCTCGGCGCGCCGGAGGGGCCGGGTGACGCCGTGCATCCGGCAACGAGAGCCGCGATCGCGGCCAGGCCGACGAGAACGGTGGATGCTCGACTCGCGCTCGACCGCATCCTCACCCCTCCCTCTCCCGGCCGGAAGGCCGCCCGCAGCAGTCTAGAGGCGAGAGCCCACGCCTCCCGCCGAGAGGCGAACACCGGTCGCATTCGATAACCGAACACACCGAGGTGGGGGACAATTGCGCTCCGACCGGGGTACGAGCAGTATCAAGTCAAGGACACGCGGTACAGGAGTCGGGGGACTCCGGGGGGCCGCGAACCGCAACCGGAGATCTCAACCGTTCGGGTCGGACGAGATCGCCGAGTGATAACGCGGCCGTCCCCGGCTCATTCGGGTTGAGCTGGGGCGGCCGCTTCTCATATCTCACGTGGTGCAGACGGGCCCGCACGCGCGAAGATGACTCGGTGCGAGCGGAGACGTGATGACCCTGCGAGAGGCCCTCGGCGGTCGGTGGTCGACCCACTGGCTGCTCTGGCTTTCGATGTATCCGCCGGCGGTGGGCCTCATCCTGGTGCGCGAGTCGACGACCGACTACCCCGACTGGTGGTGGCCCGTCTTGTCGGGCACCGTGCAGCACCTGCTCACGGGCATCGTCATCGTCGGCGGAGGGCTCATCGCTCGTCGACGCCAGCCTGTCCTGCCCGTCTGGGTCGTCGCGAGCCTCTGGGGTCTGGCGTCACTCATCCGCGCGGTCGTCGGGTGCACCGTGGCCGAGATCGTCGCGGAGGTTCCCGGCTACCTCCTCTTCCGCCTCGGCTCGTGGCTCGTCGTCTCGGCGGTGTGGCTGACCGCCCTCGTCTACGGCATCGCGCAGATCGAGCGTCGACGCGAGCTCATCGGCGAGCTCGAGCAGACGCAGCGGCGTCTCGAGGAGGCCACCGCCCTCGCCACCGAGTCGAGCGAGGCCATCCAGTCACGACTCGCGGGCACCGTGCAGCAGTCGGTCGCTCCCGTGCTCGACGACCTGCTCACCCGGCTCGTCGCCGTGCGGCAGAGCCTCGACGTGCACGCGTTCGCCGAGATCAGCATGAGGCTGTCGAGCCTGCACGAAGAGACGGCCGACCTCGTCGAATCGGCGGCTCCTGCTCCCCCGCCCGCGCCCGAGCGCCCGCGCCGAGCCTCTCTGCGTGAGATCTTCGACGTGCACCTCACTCAGCCATGGCGAGCCGCCGGGCTCGTCACCATGGCGACCATCGCCCTCATCCTCGCCGATGCGTGGCGCATCTTCGGCAACGAGGCCGCGCTCGAGATCGTGGTCGCGTGCCTCGCCGGCGGGGCGACGCTCGGCGTCGTCCTGCGTCTCTCGACAGCGTGGTCGGCCGTCTCGCGCTCTCGGGCGTCAAGCGTGACGCTGAGCGCCCTCGGTGCGGCCATCCTCGTGAGCACGTGGGTGATGCTGCACAGCGGCATCGACTCGATCACGTGGCATGGGGCGATCGTGCTTCCCGTCCTCGCCGGCGGCTTCCTCGCCTCGTGCTCCGTCGTGATCGCCGCGCTCGTGCTCGCGCGCGCGAACGCCGTCGACGAGCGCACGATCAACGCCATGCAGGCCGACCTGCGCCGCCTCGAGGAGGCGCACACGGCGTCGCTCGAGCGCGAGCGGCACCGGCTGAGCGAACTCATGCACGGCCCCGTGCAGGGGCGCATCGCGGCGTGCGTCATGGCGCTCACCTTCTTCTCGACGGCCGATGCGGCCCCCGGCGCACTCGACACCATCACCGGCCAGGTGCTCGATCACCTCGCCGCCGCGGCGCGCGATCTGTCTCTTCTGGCCGAGGGCCGACCCCCGAACTGAGGGGCGAATGGCTGCCGCCTCGCGCCTACACTGAGGCCATGGCCGACCCGGGCGTCTCTGTCGCCGCCGTGCTGGTCGCCGACGATGATCCGTTGGTGCGCACGGTGCTCAGAATGGCGCTCACGAGCCTCGGCCATCGTGTTCTCGAGGCGCGGTCGGTGAGCGAGGTCGTCCACCTCGACTCCGACTCGGCGGTCGACCTGGTGATCCTCGACGTCAACATGCCGGGCGGCACGACGAGCGAGTGCCTCGACGCGCTCGACGCGCGCTACCCGCGGCCGCGCGTGCTCCTGCTGAGCGGCGAGGATGCTCCCTCTCTCGCCGCGCGCGCCGACAGCTTCGCTCGCAAGCCGATCGATCTGACGTCGTTCCAGGAGATCGTCACGCGACTTCTCGCGGCTGAGCCACTGAACGGGAGCGACCGTGACGAGCGCTGAGCGGCTCGGCACGGAGGTCGAGCGCCTCGCGCGCGCCCTGGAGCAGCTGACCGACGCGTACGTCGATCCTCTCTTCCTCATCGACGCCGACGGAGTGATTCGTGGCGCCAATCGCGCGCTGAGTGCGCGCGGATCCATCCCCCACGAAACGTTCGTCGGCTCGCGCTTCGACCTGTGGGCCGTGCCCGACGACCGCTGCGTGCTCATCGCCGAGTTCGAGAAAGCGCTGCAGGGCGAGACGCGCCGGTTCCGCACCGAGGGCAGTTCGCGCGACGACTCCAGCCGCGCCGAGATCACCTACAGCCCTGTGACCGTCGACGGTGAGGTCGTCGCCGTGCTCGGGTACGCGTTCCCCATCGCCGCGGTCGAGGAGCGCGAGCGGCATCAGCGCGAGGCCGACGACCTGCTCCGCATCGCCGGCGCCCTCGCCTCCTTCGGCGCCTGGTCGGTCGATCGTGCGACGCAGGAGCTGCGGCTCACGCCGGAGGCCGGCCGCGTCCTGGGTTTCGAGGGCGCGAAGCCCATCTCGCTCGCCGACGCCATCGAGCTCTTCGAGGCGGTCAACGGAGACGAGATCGCCGCGGCCATCGAGGCGTGCTTCGAGCAGGGCACGCCGGTCGACTTCCAGTCGGAGATCACGAGGCTCGACGGTCGGCGCACCTTCGTCCGGGTGATGGGCGAGGCCATTCAAGTGGCGCCCGGAGACTCGATCCGCACAGTGCACGGTGCGATCTGGGACGTCACGGAGGCCGTCGAAGCCCAGGAGCGGGAGGCCGTTCTTCAGCAGCGACTCGATGTCACGCTCGATTCCATCGAAGACGGCCTGATGTTCCTCGACTCCTCCTGGCGCATCACCTACGCCAATACGCAGGTCGAGCGACTCATCCGCCGACCTCTCGCCGGCGTCGTCGGGCGAAGCGTGTGGGAGTGCTTCCCCGAGCTGGCCGACAGCGAGCTCGAGCTCGCCTACCAGCGCACCGCGCGTGAGAAGGTGCGCACGACGGTGCGCACCTACGACGTACCGAACGATGCATGGTTCGACGTCACGGCGTACCCGACGGCGACCGGCATCGCTCTGTACATCCGCGATGTCTCCTCTGACGAGCTCACCCGGCAGAGCATGCATGAGGCTCAGCGTCGCGTGACCGAGCAGGCGGCCCTCATCGACGCCGCACGCGACGCGATCATCGTGCGCACCCTCGACGAGGTGATCCTGTACTGGAACCCCGCAGCCGAGGCCCTCTACGGCTACAAGGCGGAGGAGGTGCTGGGCAAGCGCGTGCGCGACGTGATCTCGATCGATGTCGACGACTTCGAGCGGTGCACGGCGCTCGCTCTGACCGATGGCCACTGGTCGGAGGAGCGGCCTGTCGTGACGCACGACGGGCGCTCCCTGATCATCGACATCCGCTGGCAGGTGCTGTACGACGCCGAAGGGAAGCCCGACCGTATCTTCTCCGTCGACACTGACGTCACTGAGTGGCGCAAGCAGGAGAACCTGCGCGCCCGAGCGACCCGGATGGAGAGCCTCGGCACGTTCGCCGGTGGCATCGCGCACGACCTCAACAACGTGCTGACGCCCGTGCTCATGTCGATCCAGCTGCTCGAGAACGGAGAGACCGACTCGAGTCGACTCGAGCTGCTGAGGACGATGGAAGCGGCGGCCAAGCGCGGGGCCGACATGATTCAGCAGGTGCTGTCGTTCGCTCGAGGCGTCGATGGCCGCCGCGAGCGCATCTCGATCGACGAGCTGCTCGAGGAGGTTCGCCGCTTTGCGACCGACTCGCTTCCCGCCGATATCGCCTTCAGCGTCGAGCTCGACGACGACGTGCCCGACACCATGGGCGACTCCACGCAGCTGATCCAGGTGCTCACAAATCTCGTCGCGAACGCGCGCGACGCCATGCCCGAGGGCGGATCGCTCGAGGTATCAGCCTCAACACTGCTGCTCGAGGACGATTTCTCGGCTGAACTGTTCCGGCTCGACCCGGGCCGGTACGTCGTCGTCGATGTCGTCGACACCGGTCACGGCATGACGCCCGAGGTGCAGGAGAAGATCTTCGAGCCGTTCTACACGACCAAGTCGGTCGGCAAGGGCACGGGGCTCGGTCTCGCAAGCTCGCTCACGATCGTGCGCAGCCACGGCGGAACGATCCGCGTCTACAGCGAACCGGGCGAGGGAACTCGGTTCTCCGTCGTCCTCCCGGTGGTAGTCGGAGAGCCACGCGGGCCGCGAAGCGGCGTGCTGCCCACGCGCCAGCTGCCGCACGGCGACGGCGAGCTCATCCTCATCGTCGACGATGACGACACGATCAGGCTCATCGCGTCGCGCACGCTCGAAAGCTACGGCTACCGCACCCTGACGGCCGAGAACGGCCGCGTGGCCATCGGCATCGTCGAGCGCGATGACACGGACGTCGCGCTCGTACTCACCGACATGATGATGCCCGTCATGGATGGCGCGGCGACCACCGCCTATCTGGAAGAGCACCACCCCGAGATTCCCGTCGTCGCTGCGAGCGGCCTGACGTCGGCCGGCGGGGCCTCGCGGAGCGCGGGCATGGGCATCGCCGCGTTCCTGCCCAAGCCGTACACGACGAGCCTTCTTCTGACGACCCTCCGTGAAGTGCTTGACGCTTCCGCCCGTCGTGGACACCATGGCGAGCAGACACTGACGAACGACGGATGATCAACGGAAGCGGGCAGGCGTGACGACCGACAGCAAAGCACTGAGAGTGGTCGTGGCCGACGACGACGGCTTCACCGTCTCGCTCGTCTCGGGAGGGCTGGGCGCCCGAGGCTTCGACGTCACGACGGCCACCTCGGTCGCGGAGGCCCTCGCGGCCGTCGGAGAGAACGACCCGCACGCGCTCATCACCGACCTGAACTTCGGCACGAGCGAATCAGGCGCCGATCTGCTCAGCGCCGTCGCCGACGAATATCCGTGGATCGGACTCGTCGTGCTCACCTCGCACCGCTCGCCCGAGCTCGCGGTGCCGAACCCCGAGCGCATTCCGGCCGGTGTCGTCTATCTCGTCAAGTCGCAGCTCGGCGCGATCGACGACCTCATCGACGCCGTGCACCGCTCGATCAGCGGCCAGCACGACGAGGTCGTGCGCCGCGACGAGGACAACGTGCCCATGGTCACGGCCGCCCAGGCCGACGTGCTCCGCCTGCTGGCGGAGGGCGCGTCGACCCGGGCTCTCGCCGAGCACCGCGGAACGACGGTACGCGCCGTCGAGACCATGCTCGCGCGGCTCTTCACCGCTCTCGGTCTCGACACCGGAGAGAACGCGAATCCGCGGGTCGCCGCTGTCACGATGTGGCAGCGCGGCGGCATCCGCGTGCGCTGACGCTCAGAACGGAGTCTCGGACGACTCGCCCACGAGCACGCGCGGCGTGAGCTCGGACGCGTCGTCGGGCACCTCGAGCGCGTCGACGGGCTCGCCGGGGGCATCCGCTTCAGGAGTCTCGGCGCTCTCGGAGCGGCCGACGACGACGCTGCGCGTGAAGGTCGCCCGACCCCACGTGAGGTCGTGACCGACCGCGTCGGCGTCGATCTCGATCGTCGTGCCGTTCTTCTCGCCGTTCTCCCACTCGCGGATGCGCACGCGGCCCGTCACGATCACGCGCTCGCCCTTCTGCACCGAGCTCGCGACATGGGTGCCGAGCTGCCGGAAGCTCGTGACGGTGTACCAATTGGTGTCGCCGTCGATCCACGCCCCCTTTGCGCGATCGAAGCGGCGCTGATTGCTGGCGAGCCGGAACGAGGTGATCGCGAGCCCCTCGCTCGTGACGATGTGGCGCGGGGTCGTGGCGACGAGCCCCGTGAGGGTGATGGTGTCGGTCATGGCGTCCTCCTGATCATGGATGTCGGGTGGGCGCCGGCGGTTCGTGCCGGAGACGCCGGCGCCCGCACAGAGGATGCGCCTGAGCCACCAGCGATCAGAGAGGGATCGGCGCAACGGTGGAGTACGAGCCCTTCGGAGCCGTCTGGGGAGGACCGGATAGGAGGACCGGCTCGGCCCGCGACAATGTGGAACCGAGATCAGGCTTCTGCGGGTCGTCCAGAGAGGAAGCGATGGCGAGTGCTGACACAGCGTGGCGACCGATCATCGCCGCGCTCGCGAACGACGATGCCAGGCCGGTGCTGGGGGCGCTGCTTGCCGGCGACGATGCCACGGCCAAGCTCGATGCTCTGTCTGCGTCACGACGTCGAGGCGTCATTACGCTCCTGATCAGGGCGGGTCTGGCCGTCGAGACGGACGGCAGGCTCACCGCGCGAACCCAGGTGTATCGCGAGCTTCTCGAGGCGGCTCACGTGTCTCGACCGACGGGGGTAGAGCGGTTCCTCCGCGACGGCCGGATCGACCGCTGGCCGTCGGGCGCGGCTGACCGCACGACGCTGCTCGCCTGGGCGGCCGATCAGGCGCTGGCGCCCGGCGAGACCGCCACCGAGTCCGTCGTCACCGAGCGGCTGGCCCAGGTGTTCGACGACCCCGTCGCGCTGCGGCGCTACCTGGTCGATGCAGGACTGCTCGAGAGGCGACGCGACGGGTCGGAGTACGCCCGCCCGGCCTGACGGCCCCGCCCGGTCTGACGGCGCTGACGGCCCCGCCGCCGTGGCTCAGTGCTCGCGGAACTCGGGGCGATCGGCCCCCGGGCCGAGTGTCGCGTGCAGCGCGCGCTTCGCGGCCTCGAGCGTGGGGTACGGCCCGCGGGCGTCGCCCTCCATCCGCACGCGCACCATGAAGTTCTCGCCATCGCGGTGGATCGATCCGACGGTGCCGGCGGGCCCTGCGGCGACCCAGGTCTGCGTTCCGGTGGTCATGCTCATCGTCGAGCTCCCTCCTTCGAGCGGCGCGCCATCGCGCCGTGCAGGGCCGACGCTACGCCCGGAGACCCCCGTCGTCCACCCCTGGGGCGAACCGCTCAGGAGGCCTTGATGTACGGGGCGTACGACGAGCGGATCTTGTTGACCTTCGGCAGCGCGACGGCGAGGCAGTACCCCTGGCCGGGGTTCTTGGCGAAGAAGTCCTGGTGGTACTCCTCGGCGTCGTACCACTCGCCCAGCGGCGTGATCTCGGTGACGATGCCGCCCTCCCAGTAGCCGTTCGCGCGGTCGCGCGCGGCCTCGAAGAGCGCCTTCTCCTCCTCGTCGGCGTAGTACATCGCCGAGCGGTACTGCGTGCCGATGTCGTTGCCCTGGCGGTTGAGCTGCCGAGGGTCGTGCAGCGTGAAGAACACGTCGAGGATCACGTCGGCGGGCACGACGGCCGGGTCGAAGACGACCTTGACGGCCTCCGCGTGGCCGGTCGTGCCGGTGCACACCGCCTCGTACGACGGGTGGTCGACCGTACCGCCGGTGTAGCCCGAGACGACATCGTGAACGCCGTCGATGACGCGGTAGACGGCGTCGAGGCACCAGAAGCATCCGCCGGCGAGATGGAAGGTTCGCATGCGGCAATCGTACGCATCTGCGCGCGACGTCAGCCGGGCATCCGCCCCGCATCGAATCGATACGATCGGGTCGTTCGCGGCCATTAGAGTGACGGCATGCCGTACACCGCCGCCGATGACCGCTACGAGCAGCTCGAGTACGCCCGCGTGGGCCGTAGCGGGCTGAGACTGCCCCGCATCTCGCTCGGGCTCTGGAACAACTTCGGCGACGACCGCCCGATCGAGACGCAGCGCGCCATTCTGCGCCGGGCCTTCGACCGCGGCGTGACGCACTTCGATCTCGCCAACAACTACGGGCCGCCCGACGGCACGGCCGAGACCAACTTCGGGCGCATCCTGCACGACGACTTCGTGCCGTACCGCGACGAGCTCATCATCTCGACGAAGGCGGGCTACTACATGTGGCCGGGCCCCTACGGCGAGTGGGGTTCGCGCAAGTACCTGCTGAGCTCGCTCGACCAGAGCCTCACGCGCATGGGGCTCGACTACGTCGACATCTTCTACAGCCACCGCCCCGACCCCGAGACGCCGCTCGAAGAGACCATGGGCGCGCTCGCGACGGCCGTGCAGAGCGGCAAGGCGCTCTACGCGGGCATCTCGAACTACGACGCCCAGCAGACGCGCGATGCGCACCGCATCCTCGGCGAGCTCGGCGTGCCGCTGCTCATCCACCAGCCGCGCTACAACATGTTCGACCGCCGCATGGAGGAGGGGCTGCTGGATGCTCTCACCGAGACCGGCATCGGCAGCATCGTCTTCTCCCCCTTGGCTCAGGGGCTGCTCACCGACCGGTACCTCGACGGCGTGCCCGCCGGCTCGCGCGCCTCGGAGGGCCGCTGGATCAGCGGCGACAACATCGACGACGCCTACCTCGAGCGCGCTCGCGCCCTCAACGACATCGCGGCCGCGCGCGGCCAGTCGCTCGCGCAGCTCTCGCTGCTGTGGGTGCTGCGGCACCCGCAGGTGACGAGCGCCCTCATCGGCGCGAGCAGCATGCGCCAGCTCGACAACAGCCTGGATGCCCTGCACGGCGCCGCGCTGACGGCCGACGAGATCGCCGCCATCGAGCCGCACGCGGTGCACGGCACCGGCTCGAGGTCGTAGGTGGGCTACCTTCTCGCCCTCGCGGCGGCGGTGCTGTTCGGCGCGAACGGCAGCGTGTCGAAGGCCATCATGCAGGCCGGGCTGAGCCCCGCGCAGCTGACGCAGTTCCGCCTCGTCGGCACAGCGATCGTCGCCGGCCTCGTGCTGCTCGCGATCGACCGCGCCTCGTTCCGACTCCCCCGGCGCCAGTGGCCGATCATGATCGTGCTCGGCGTCGTGGGCGTCGCGCTGCTGCAGGCCACCTACGCCGCCGCGGTGCAGCGCCTTCCCGTCGGCATCGCCCTGCTGCTCGAGTACACGGCCGTGCTCATGGTCGCGCTCGTCGCCTACTTCTTCTTCAAGGAGCAGGTGAAGGCACGGCTGTGGATCGCCATCGCCCTCGTGCTCGCCGGGCTGGCCGTCGTCGCACGCGTGTGGTCGAGCACCCTCGACGCGCTCGGCGTCGTTCTCGCGCTCGCCGCGGCCGTGTGCCTCGCGCTCTACTTCCTCATCGGCGAGCGGCAGGTCGCCAAGACCTCGGCCCTCGCCGTCTCGTTCTGGACGATGCTCATCGCGACGATCTTCTGGTCGTTCGTGAGCGGCTGGTGGGAGCTCGAGCCGAGCGTGTTCACCTCCCCCGTCGACATCGGCGGCGCCTACGCCTCGCTCGCCGTGCCGATGTGGCTGCCCCTGCTGTGGAACGTCGTGCTCGGCACCTTCGCGCCGTTCCTGCTGAGCCTCGCGGCGCTGCGCCACCTGCCCGCGACGGCGGCCGGCATCGTCGCCTCCTCCGAGGTGATCTTCGCCTTCGCCGTTGCCTGGGTGTGGCTCGGCGAGACCCTCGACCTCGTGCAGATCGTCGGCGCCGCGGTCGTGCTCGCGGGCATCATCCTCGCCCAGACGGCTCGCGTCGGGAAGGTCGTCGACGCCGACCTCGCCCTCACGACGGGCCCCATCACGACGGTGACGGTCACGAGCGAACGCTGAATGATCCGGATGCTCGACGCGGGTGTGGCGAATCCGAAGCCCGCCCGCGCCCGGGGGTAGCCTGCGGCCATGGAATGGGTAAACGGCATCCTCGACTGGCTCGGCTCGCCGGAGGGTCGACGCGTGACCGCGAGCACGATCATCCCGGCGATCGCGATCATCGTCTCCGGCATCATCGCCGGCCTCATCGGCCGCGGCTCGACGAAGCGTGTGATCGCCCAGTACAACCGTGATGCGCTCACCGCCGCAGTGCAGGCGCTCGTGCTCGCGGGCCGCAAGGCGGCGGGCTGGAACGCCATCGGCACGATCGAGCGCGTGCAGGTCGACCACCTGATCGGCGAGGCCGAGACGCGCATCCGCCTGCTCGCCGTGCCCGGCGCCGCCATGGCGGCGAACTGGGCCGCCCACCAGCTGGAGGACATGAAGCGCAACTCGGCCGGGTTCTCGTTCCAGGCCCAGCAGACGCTCGCCGAGTACCGCGACCGCCTCATCTCGTGGAGCGAGAAGCCGCGTCAGGCCAAGAAGCTCTTCGGCGCCGACCTCGAGCGCTGGAAGTACGACGCCGACCCGGCCGAGCAGCAGCTCGTCGCCGAACAGGCCCGCTGGGAGGCCGAGCACACGCCGCAGCGCGAGACGGCCGCCGTGGCACCCTCGGCACCCGCTGCCGCGCAGACGCCGGCCCCCGCGAGCTCTGCGGGAGCATCCGTCGCCCCCGCCGCTGTCGCCGTGCCCGTCGCCGCCTACGCCGCGGGTGCCGCGTCGAGCACGCCCGCCGTGAGCCCCCCGATCTCGAGCCCTGCCGGCCCGCTCTCGAGCGACGAGCCGCCCGTGACCCCGCCGCACGCCGGCACGCCGATGGTCGTCTCGACGCCGTTCGCGCCGACGCTCACGAGCACGACCTCGAGCACCGGAAGTGACATCGACGCGGGCGAGAGCGACCCCGTGCCGACGCAGGCCTTCGTCATGCCGGCCCGCGCCGAGAGCCCGAGCACCCCCGGTGCGGATGACGCTCCCCCGCCGATGCCCGCGCAGAACGTGCGCGACCGCATCGCCCCGCACGACGAGGACTAGCGCTCCGCAACCCCTCTCGAGGCGTCCGCCGGCTCAGCCGACGGGCGCCTCTGCGGTGTCGGGGGCAGTCAGGCCATCGTGCGTCGCCGCGTACGCGCGCCGCGACCACATCGACACGTGGTGGTGCATCTCGGGGATGAGCGGCTCGTGCTCGGGCTTCATGAGCACGCTGCGCATGATGCGGCCGGTCGGCGCATCCTCGTCGAGCGCGATGCCGCGGGCGCGCAGCTGCTCGGGCTTCACGACGTAGGTCGCGAGGTGAGTCTGCTGCGGGCGCGTCGTGTCGGCGGCCATCTCGAAGATCGCGTGGCTCACACGGTCGAGCTCGGCCATCGTGCGCACGCGCGGCAGGTAGGTGATGATGTCGAGCTCGGGCCGCTGGTACGGCTGCAGGATGTCCGACTCCTCGATGAGTCGGTGCCACTGCTGCGCCGCGCGGTAGCCGGGCAGCACGATGCCGCCGAGGCCCTCCATCGTGAGCGGGAAGACCCGCAGCGTCGCCCAGAGCGCCGCGGCCGCGGCCCCCGCGCGCGAGCACTCGAGTTGGATCTCGCCGAAGTGCCGCTCGGTGCTCGCGAAGTACGTGTACGGCGACTCGTGGTGGTAGTACCGCAGGATCGACTGGTCGTTGAAGAGCACTGCGCCGCAGCCGTAGGGCTGCAGGCCGTGCTTGTGGGGGTCGACGACGACCGAGTCGGCGTCTCTGATCGCGCGGAAGTGCCGGGCCGTCTCGGGCTCGAGCTCGTCAGCGATGATCGAGAAGAACCCGCCGTAGGCCGTGTCGACGTGGATGCGTGCGCCGTACCGCCGCGCGAGCGGGATGATGTCGGCGAGCGGGTCGACCGCTCCGAGGCCCGTCGTGCCGAGGGTCGCGACGACGACGCCGATGCGGCCGGTCGCGAGCACGCGCTCGAGCGCCTCGAGCTCCATGCGCCCCGTGGCGTCGGTCGGGATGCCCACGGTGTCGATGCCGAGCACCTCGCCCATGCGCGAATGCGTGTAGTGAGCATCCGAGGAATGGGCGATGGCCTTGCCTGGCGCGATCTCGCGGCTGATCCAGAGCGCCTCGAGGTTCGCGGTCGTGCCGCTCCAGGTCAGGTGGCCCATGTAGCTGCTCGGGTAGCCGAACATCTCGGCGAGCTGGTCGAGCACCTCATGCTCCATGGCGGTGGTCGCGCGGCTCGCGTCGATCGAGTGGTTGTTGGGGTTGAGCTGCATCGTCGCGAGGTAGGCGGCGGTCGCGACGGGGTGTGGAGGCTTGAGCATCTGGCCCGCGTACTGCGGGTGGAAGTACGGGAAGTTGTCGTCGAGCCGTTCGATGAGCTCGCCGAGCACGGCGTGCACCTTGTCGGGGTCGGCGTGGGTCGAGGGATGCTGATCCCAGGTTCCGTACGTGGCCTTCAGGCCGTCGATGCCGGTCATCACCTGGGGCAGAAGCTCGCCGAGGTCAACGGGACGCTTGTCGCTCACGACCGCACTCCTTCGTGTGGATGCTGGGGCCCGGTCGGCCTGGTGGGCCTCGCGGACGGACACGAGGAGTCTACGGAAACCGACGCACCGTTTGGGGACGAATGAGCGGTTCAGGCGCGCCGGGCGCGGAGGAGGGCGAGACCGCCGAGCAGAGCGAGCAGCATCGCGGCGAGGGCGACAGCGCTCAGATCGGCTGCGCCGGACTCGGCGAGCTCCGGCTGCGGCGCGGGGGCCCGCGGCGACTCGCCCCCGCCTCCGTCCGCGGGAGGCTCGACGCCGCCGCCCGCAGGAGGCTCTTCACCGCCGCCGGGAGGCGCTTCGCCCTCACCGGGCTGCAGCTCGACCGCGCCGGCGTCGCGCAGCTCGCCGCGAGCCAGGCCCCGCTGGTCGATGTCGGGCCCTCGCACCTGCTCCTGCGTGCCCGCGGCGTCGACCGCCAGCGCGTCGACGAGGAGCGCCAGAGTGCGCGTCGGTCCTCCGTTGTCGGCGAGCACCGGCGCGGCGCCGAAGATCTCGAGCGTCGTCAGCTCGAACACGCTCGAGTCCGCGGGAAGAGGCAGGTCGCGCTCGTCGATCGCGGCGGTGGTGAACAGGTTGCCGCCGGCGTCGACGAAGGCCCCCGTCGCCGCTCCGCCGACGCCGAGCTGCGGGTGACCGGTCGAGCCGGCGAAGATGCTGCCGCTCAGGCGCAGATCGCTGCCGCCGGTCGAGTCGAGGTAGATGGCGTCTCCCGGCAGCTCCTCACCCTCGACCGGCGCGGGCGCGGCGTTGTCGAGGAAGGTCGAGAACCGCGTGCGACCGCCGAAGAGGTAGAGCGCACCGCCCTCGTCGCCGGCGGTGTTGCCGACGAAGGTCGAGTTCTCGATGTCGGCGATGCCGCGCGAGAACACGGCGCCTCCGAGACCCGTCGCCGTGTTGCCCTCGAGGGTCGACGAGCTGAGCGTCAGAGATCCGCCGGCGAAGAGCGCTCCGGCGTTGACCGCGCTGTTGCCGGTGAACTCGGAATCGACAACGACGAGGATGCCCAGCGCATGCGCCGCGCCGCCCGTCGTCGCCGAGTTGCCCTCGAGCAGCGAGTCGACGATCAGGATCGAGGTGCCGAGCACGGCCCCACCGAACTCTGCGTCGCCGCCCGAGATCGTGACGTCGCGCAGCGTGATGTCGGTGCTCGTCGGCGTGAGACCCGACCGTCCGTCGACGAGGCTCTCGCCGGTCGGCCGATCCTCGGCCGCACGGATCGTCAAGCCCTCGATGGTGAGCAGCACGTCCTGCTCGGTGCTCGCGGTCGTCACGGCGGAGGCCCCCGACACGACGAACTCTGCGTCGCCCTCGGCGCGCAGGGTGACCGAGCCGAGCACGTCGAGCGGAGCATCCAGCTCGAACGTGCCCGTGAAGCAGTACGTCGGGGTCGTCGCACCGGCCGCCAGCGACAACAGCTCGGCGTTCATCTCGCCGACCGTGTCCTCCCCGCCGACGAAAGTGCGGTCGCACACGGGGTCGACGGCGGCGTTCGCCGGCGCAGCGGCGAGACCCGGCGCGGCGAGAGCGAGCAGCAGGGCAGCGACGAGCGTGCGGGAATCGGGGATCGAGCGCGACATGAGACTCCTGGGCGAGGGGGAACTGAGCTCATGATGCCGTGAATGCGGCACGTCGTGTCAGAGGCGCGTTCGTGTCGCGAACGCGGTGGGGCGGTGAGTGCCCCCGGCAGGACTCGAACCTGCAACCACCGGATTAGAAGGCCGATGCTCTATCCATTGAGCTACGAGGGCTGGCGTACACACGATACCGGAGGGGCTGTTCTGCGCCCGCGGCTGGCTAGCCTGAGCGCATGACGTACGAGCGCTGGGATCGCCTGGTCGAGTGGCCGCTCGCCGCCGCGTCAGTGGTGTTCCTCGCCGTGTACGCCTGGCTCGTCATCGGCCGCCCCGGTGAGGCCGGTCAGGCCCTCGCCCTCGGGGTGACGAGCGCGGTGTGGCTCGTCTTCGCGATCGACTACGTCGTGCGCCTGCGACTGGTGCCCGACCGCCGCCGCTGGTTCGTGCGCAACCTGCATCTGCTCGCTCTCGTGGCGCTGCCGTTCTTCCGTCCCCTCTACCTGCTGCGGCTCGTGGCGCTGCTCGGCGCGCTCGGGCGCGTGACGAGCACCGCCTTCCGCGGGCGGGTCATCCTCTACGTCGTGGCGTCGACCGCGCTGATCGTCGGCATGGGCTCGCTGGCCGTTCTCGATGCCGAGCAGGATGCTCCCGGCGCGCTCATCACCACCTACGGCGATGCGCTCTGGTGGGCCATGACGACCGTCACCACGGTCGGCTACGGCGACCTGTACCCCGTGACCGTAGCGGGGCGGGTTCTCGCCGTCTTCCTCATGCTCAGCGGAGTCGCGCTCGTCGGCGCCGTGACAGCGACCCTCGCGTCGTGGTTCGTCGAGCGCGTGCAGCTCGCGCGCGAGGCGGAGAAGGCGGCGCGCGCCGAAAGCTAGTCGGCGGCCTGCGCGAGCGCCGTCAACAGGCGCGGCAGCGTCGGCACGCCTGCGGCGCGCACGACCTCGGTGCCGTCGGCGCGGCGGATGATCGTCGTCGGCGTGCTCGTGATGCCGAGCTCTTCGGCGAGCTCGGCATGCGCCGCGACATCCCTCTCGTCGACGACGAGGGCGGGCACGAGTCGCTGCGCCTCGGCGACGACCTCGCGCGCCCGGTGGCACGGGTCGCAGAAGGCGGAGGTGTAGAGCTCGAGCAGCACTCGCCCAGCGTAGGCCGTCGGGGCTGGCCGTTAGACTCCGGGGGTGAGCGCTGCAACGGATCGACTCGTCTGGATCGACTGCGAGATGACGGGCCTCGATCTGACGAAGGACGAGCTCGTCGAGGTCGCCGTGGTCATCACCGACTACGACCTCGAGCCCGTGCATCCGGGCTTCGCCATCGTCATCAAGCCGTCGGCCAGCGCCCTGGCGAGCATGGGCGACTTCGTGCGCACCATGCACGAGTCGTCGGGCCTGCTGACCGAGCTCGAGCACGGCGTGAGCCTCGACGAGGCCGAAGAGGCGGTGCTGGCCTACATCGCCGAGCACGTGCCGACCGCCGGGCAGGCGCCACTCGCGGGCAACACCATCGGCACCGACCGCTCGTTCCTCGCCCGCGACATGCCTCGCGTCGACGCCCATCTGCACTACCGCTCGGTCGACGTCTCGAGCATCAAAGAGCTCGTGCGGCGCTGGTTCCCGCGCGTGTACTTCAACGCTCCCGCGAAGAACGGCGGGCACCGGGCGCTCGCCGACATCCTCGAGTCGATCCGCGAGCTCGAGTACTACCGCCGCGTCGGCTTCGTCGCCGAGCCCGGCCCCTCGAGCGACGATGCCCAGGCCGTCGCCGCGACGATCGTCGAGCGCTGGGCGCCGCGACTCGGCTGAGCGCCCTGACGGCAGACCCGAACGCGCGACCGGGCTCCGTGGCGCGCGCGAGGCCTCGCCTGTATTAGCATTGACCGGTCGCGCCTCGGCGTGACGCCTGGTGGGTATAGCTCAGTCGGTAGAGCACCTGGTTGTGGTCCAGGGGGCCGCGGGTTCAAGTCCCGTTACTCACCCCAGCTCGAAGCCCCGGTTCCGCAGTGCGGACCGGGGCTTCGTCGTTCGCCACTTCGGGCGCCCGGCACGGCGCCTCATTCCCGCTCGATCGCGGCCGGGTCGACGTCGTCGCGCCACCCCCGCCAGACCGGATGCCGCAGCCTCCCCGTGCCCGTCCACTCGGTGAACGCGACCTCTCCCACGAGCTCCGGGCGCAGCCACACGGCATCACGCGCGTCGACCGAGGGGATGTCCGTGAACGGGCTCCGCGAGGTTTCGAGCGCCCGCAGGCGGTCGCGCAACCTATCGAGCTCGCGCTCGCTGAACCCCGAGCCGACCTTCCCCGCGTACGCGAGGCCGCGGCCCTGCGGCACCCCCACGAGCAGCGACCCGATGCCGTCGGCACGTCGGCCGGAGCCCGGGCGCCAGCCGCCCACGACGACCGACTGGGCGCGCACGTGCTTGAGCTTGATCCACGCGCTCGAGCGGCGGCCGGCGCGGTAGAGGCTGTCGCGGCGCTTCGCCATGACGCCCTCGAGGTCGAGCTCGCGACTCGTGGTCAGCGCGTCGTCGAGGTCGCCGTCGAACGCGGGCGGCACGTGCACCGGGCTCTGGTCGGTCACGAGGGCGGCGAGCAGCTCGCGGCGGGCGGCGTAGTCGAGCCCCGCGGCATCCTCACCGCCGGCCAGCAGCACGTCGAAGAGCATGACCCGAACGGGGACGGCCGAGACCATCGCCGCGATCTCGCGCGGCTTCGTCAGGCCCATGCGGCGCTGCAGCAGGCCGAAGTCGGGGCGGCCGCTCTCGTCGAGGGCGACGATCTCGCCGTCGAGCACGACCGGCCCGGCGTCGCGCACCGACTCGTCGATGAGGTCGGCGAGCACCGCGAGCTCGGGGTAGGCGGGCGTGAGGTCGATGCCGTTGCGGCTGCGCAGGGCGAGCGACCCGCAGTCGAGGTGGGCGAGGGCGCGAATGCCGTCCCACTTCATCTCGAACGCCCACTGCTCGGGCTCGGCGATGTCGGCGACGCTGCCGGCGGTCGCGAGCATGGGGGCGAGCGACGCGGTCGACGAGCTCGGTCCCGATCCACCGCCCGCTCCCCCGCCCGCAGCCCCCGCGCCCCGACCGCTGCCGCCGAGCACGCGCCGCCCCGACCGCCGCTCGAGGCGCGGTTCGGCGGCCGGCCGGCGAGCGGGCCCCTCGTCCATGAGGTGCATGATCCACTGCGCGCGGCCCGGCCCGGCGACGCCCGCCGGCGCCCTCTCGCCCGTGCGGATGAGCGCGTAGCGGTGCGAGCCGCGCCGCCCGTGCAGCGTCGCGATGACCTCCTCGCCGTCGCGCCACTTCTCGAGCTCGTAGGTGCCCGCATCCCAGATCGTCATGTCGCCCGCGCCGTACTCCCCCGCCGGAATCGTGCCCTCGAAGTCGAGGTACTCGATCGGGTGGTCCTCGGTCGGCACCGCGAGCCGGTTCACGGCGGGGTCGTCGGGCGGCCCCTTCGGCACGGCCCAGCTGACGAGCACGCCGTCGCGCTCGAGCCGCACGTCGTAGTGCAGGCGCCGGGCGTGGTGCTCCTGGATGACGAAGCGCCGCTCATCGCTCGGGGGCGGCACCGACTCGGGCACGGGCTCGGGCGTGCGCCGGGCATCCCTCATCGACCGATAGGTCGCGAGTCGGTCGTCCTCCTCGTCGTCGTCGGTGTACGCCGCCTCGAGCGGGACGAGCAGGTCGCCGCGCTTCGCGACGCGCCGCACGACCTCCTGGTGGTCGAGGTGCGCGAGCGTCGGCGAGTCCAGTTCGCGCCACGTGCGGGGTGCGGCGACCATGGGCCGCGAGCGGCCGCGCAGCGAGTACGGCGCGACGGTCGTCTTGGCGCCGCTGTTCTGGCTCCAGTCGACGAGCACGCGGCCCTCGCGCTTCGACTTCTTCATGTCGCTCACGACGAGGTCGGGGTGGTCGGCCTCAAGGGCGCGCGCCAGCTCGTGCGCGACGGCCGAGATCTGATCCGAGGTCTGCGTGCCGTCGAGCGCGCTGTAGAGGTGGATGCCCTTGCTCCCGCTCGTCACGGGCAGCGGGTCGAGCCCGATGTCCTTCAGGATGCTCCGCGCGAGCCGCGCGACCTCGGCGCACTCGGGCAGCCCCACGCCGGGCCCCGGGTCGAGGTCGAGCACGAGCCGATCGGGCCGCTTGGGCTTCCCTGCTCGCCCGACGCGCCACTGCGGCACGTGGATCTCGAGCGAGCTGATCTGCGCGAGCCAGGCGAGCGTCGCCGCCTCGTTGACGAGCGGGTAGGTGTTCACGTGGTCCGAGTGCTGGATCTCGACCCGCTCGACCCACTCGGGCGTCGAGGCGTCGAGGTTCTTCTGGAAGAACACCTGCCCGGGCTTCTCGAGCGTGCCGACGCCGTCGACCCAGCGCTTGCGTGTCGCGGGGCGGTGGCGCACGTGCGGCAGCATCGCCTCGGCGACGGCGGCGTAGTACGCGAGCACGTCAGCCTTGGTCGTGCCGGTCTCGGGGTAGATCACCCTGTCGAGGCTCGTGAGCTTGAGCGTGCGGCCCTCGATGGTGACGCGAGTGTCAGAGGTTGCCATTCCGCCATGGTTCGCCGAGGCATCCGCCCCTGCCACCCCTTTGCGCAAGGGGGTTGGCGTGTGCTCGCCCCGCGCGCACGCTGGGGCGATGCGATCGATCTGGAAGGGCGCGATCACGTTCGGGCTCGTCAATGTTCCCGTCAAGGTCTACAGCGCGACCGAGGACCACGACCTGCCGCTGCACCAGGTGCACGACGCCGATGGCGGGCGCATCCGGTACCAGAGGCGGTGCGAGATCTGCGGCAAGGTCGTCGACTTCGGCGACATCGACAAGGCCTACGACGACGGCGAGCGCACGGTCGTGCTCACCGACGACGACCTCGCGACGCTGCCGAGCGAGCGCAGCAGAGAGATCGACGTCGTCGAGTTCGTGCCGACCGAGCAGATCGACCCGATCATGTTCGACCGCAGCTACTTCCTCGAGCCCGACGGCTCCTCGCCCAAGGCCTACGTACTGCTGCGCCGCACGCTCGAGGAGCAGGAGCGCACCGCGATCGTGCTGTTCTCGCTGCGGCAGAAGACGCGCCTTGCGGCCCTGCGCGTGCGCGGCGACGTGCTCATGCTGCAGACGCTGCTGTGGGACGACGAGGTGCGCGAGGCGCGGTTCCCGTCGCTCGATGCCTCGGTGCGCATCGGCGCGAAAGAGCTCGACATGAGCCGCTCGCTCGTCGAGTCGTTCGCGGGCGACTTCGCCCCCGAGCAGTTCACCGACGAGTACCAGGAGCAGCTGCGGCAGCTCGTCGAGGCGAAGCTCGCGCAGGGCGACGCGATGTCGACCGACGAGACCTTCGGCGAGCAGGAGGAGGACTCGGGCGGCGAGGTGCTGAGCCTCATGGACGCGTTGCAGCGCAGCATCGAGGCGAACCGGGCGAAGAAGAAGGGCGGCGGGGCTCGGACGTCGGCACCCAAGGCGGCACCGAAGAGCTCGGCGAAGGCGCCCGCGAAGAAGAAGCCCGCGCCTCGCAAGAAGTCGGCCTGACGCTCTCGCTCTCGACCTGCTCCAGGTCTAGAGTGACGCTCATGATGCACTGGCGCTCGTTCGACCCCGGCTTCGACCCCGGCATCGACGGAGGGTTCCCCGGCCCCGGCACCCCCGATTTCCCGATCGACCCGAGCGGCGGGGCCTTCGTCGGCTGGTTCGGGCTCTTCGGCGTGCTGTTCTCTCTCGCGTTCGTCGCCGCGATCGCCTTCGGCATCTACCGCATGGTCATCGCGCACCAGGCCTCACAGAAGCTCGGGCTCGGCCCGACCGGCACCTTCCTCGCCGTCACCGACGAAAACGCCGCGACCGCGTTCGTCGCGAGCGCCGCCGTGAAGGACGCGGTCGATCGCCACGACGCCCCGACCTCCGCAGGCGAGACGCCGGTCGCCGCCGACGTCACCTCCCGCCTGCGCGCGCTCACCGCGGCGCGCGACGAGGGACTCGTGTCGGACGAGGAGTTCACGCGGGCCCGCGAGCAGATCCTCGCCGAGGCCTGAGCGCAGCATCCGCCCGCACGTGCCCGTGAGCGCGGTGCGGGAGAATGACGGCATGGCCCTCCCGTCCGTTCCTCTCGTCGATGACGACGTCGAGGTCGAGCGCCGCGAGCTGCACGCGAGCGAGGTGCCCTGGATCACGATCGTCTGGAACGACCCGGTCAACCTCATGAGCTACGTCTCGTGGGTCTTCCGCCGTCACTTCGGCATGGATGCTCGCACCGCCGAGAAGCGCATGATGCAGGTGCACACCGAGGGCCGCGCCGTCGTCGCCGAGGGCAATCGCGAGGCGATGGAGCGGCACGTCGAGGCGATGCACGAGTACGGGCTCTGGGCGACGCTCGATCGGGCTCGGCGATGAGGGGGTTCGTGCCCGTCGGGGACGAGTTCGAGGCGCTCCTCGAGCCCGAGGAGGCGCGCGTGCTCGCCTCGCTCGCCGCCCAGCTGTCGGCGCTGCTCGGCGAGGCCGCCGACGATGTCGAGCTCTCGCAGGCCGACCCCGCTGTCGCCCGACTGCTGCCCGACGCCTATCGCGACGACGAGGAGGCGGCCGCCGAGTGGCGCCGCCTGAGCCGCCGCGCCCTGGCAGAGCGCAAGGGCGCGTTCGCGGCCCGCTTCGCCGCCGACCTCGCCGACGCGGCGGCCGCCTCGGAGACGACGCGCATCCGCATCGACGAGGCCGGCGCGCTCGACTGGATGCGCTCGATCGGCGACCTGCGGCTCGTGCTCGCCGAGCGCATGGGCCTCACCGAGGAGGATGACGACGAGTTCGACGGGTTCGACGAGCTCGACGACGAGGACGCCGCCGACGCCGCTGACGCCGAGCGCGCCGGGCTCGTCGACCTCTACCAGTGGCTCGCCTGGATGCAGGACGACCTCGTGCAGGTGCTCGACGACGCGGCCGGGACGGCGCCGTGAGCGACGAGCTCGCCCCGCACGACCTCCCTCCGCTCGACCTCGACGAGGAGGCCTTCGAGGCGCTCGTCGTCGCCGAGCTCGACGAGCTGCCCGACGACATGGTCGAGGGCCTCGAGAACCTCGTGTTCGTCGTCGAGGATCGCCCGGAGGACGGCACGCTCGACCTGCTCGGCCTCTACGAGGGCACCGCGCTCACCGACCGCGGCCAGTACGGCTTCGGCGAGCTGCCCGACCGCATCATCCTCTACCGCGAGCCTCTGCTCGCGATCGCCGAGGGCGACCTCGATGAGCTGCGCGACCAGATCCACATCACGCTCGTGCACGAGATCGCGCACTACTTCGGCATCGACGACGACGAGCTGCACCGCCTCGGCTGGGGCTGATCCCGCTCGGGTGCGCCCGGTTCGGCGCGCCCCCAGCGACACGGCAGACAGCGCGGCCTACCCTGGCCGCATGGAACCGGCGAGGCGCGTCATGCGCACCATCAGCAGCATCTTCGCCCTCCTCCTCGTGCTCGTCACCGTCTACGCCGCGGGCGCGCTGCTGAGCCCGATCCCGCCGCTCACCGCCGAGCTGCGGCCGCTGAGCGCCGACGCTCTCGACGAGGGCGCCGCCGCGATCGTGCTGCCCGAGACGGGAGCGAGCGCCGTCGCCCTGCCCGAGGGCGCTCCGATCACGGCCGGGTCGACCGAGCCGGTGTCGATCGCCGGCATCGTGAAGCTCGTGCTCGCCCTCGTCGCGATCGAGGAGGGCGAGCTCGAGCCCGGCCGCATCGGGCCGACGATGACGATCGACACCGCCGACCTGCAGCGCCAGCGCGGCCTGCAGGCGAGCGGAGTGCGCATCGTGCCCGTCTCGCTCGGCGAGACCTGGACGACGCGCGACCTGCTGCTCGCGACCGTCATCGGGTCGGGCAACAACTCCGCCGAGCTTCTGGCTGAGACGGTCTTCGGCAGCATCGATGCCTATCTCGAGGCGACGACGGCGTGGCTGGCCGAGAACGGGATGCCCGACACCGTGATCGTCGACGCGACCGGGCTCAACCGCGCCTCCGTCTCGACGGCCGCCGATCTTGGCCGGCTGGCGCAGCTCGTCGCCGCCGACCCGACCCTCAGCGACGTGCTGCAGCAGCGCCCCCTCAGCGCTGCCGGTCAGCGGTTCGACGACAACGCGGCCGTCGCGGTCTCAGGGGCCCTCGGGGCGGCGAACAGCTACACCGACGCCGCGGGAGTCTGCCAGCTCATGCTCGTCCCCGTCGGCGACGTGCTCGTCGGAGCCGTGATCGTCGGGCAGCCCGGCTATGACGCCGCGAACGCCGCGCTCGGCGCCCTCATCCCCTCGATCCAGTCGGGAGTGCGACCGCTGCCGATCGTCGAGGTGGGTGACGTCGTGGGCGAGCTGAGCTCTGACTGGGGCCGCACGGTCGACCTCATCGCGGTCGAGTCGGCGACCGTGCTCGCGTTCGACGCCGGCGAGGTCGAGACGAGCGTCGAGATCACCGAGCGGCGATCGGTGCTCGCGGGCAGCAACATCGGCAGGCTCGAGGTGACCACGCCGGGCGGCACCCAGTCTGTGCGGCTCGAGACGGCCGGGGCCATCGGCGAGCCCGGCGTCGCCTGGCGCTTCGCCGATCCGCTCACCGTGCTCGACCGCTGGATCGGCTAGAGCTCGCCGCCACCGTCGACGATCTCGTCGGCGCACCGGCGCGGGTCATGCAGGCGTGCGTGCCACTCCTCCTGGCGCGCCCACCGCTCCCACTCGCGCGCGAACACCTCACCGTCGCGGCTGATCGCCCGCTCGCGGCGGGCGGCGTCGCCGAGCTCGATCCAGACGCCATGGTGGGCGAGCGATCGAGACGCGGGGCTCAGCGCACCGCAGCCCTCGACGACGAGCGGGAGCGCAGCATCCACCTCTCGCCACTCACCGGGGCGGCCGAGGGTCCAGTTCCACGTGCGGTAGCGGCCGTCGCGACCCTCAGCGAGCGGGGCGAGCACGTGGGCGATGACGTGGGCTTCGGCGGCCTCGAGGCCATCCCAGCCGGGGTAGATCTCGTCGAGACTCAGCAGGCGCGCGCCCGTGCGCGTCGCGAGGGCGGTCGCCCAGGTCGTCTTGCCCGAGCCGCTGCGCCCGTCGACGAGGGTGACGCGCGGGCGGTCAGCGCTCACGTCGTCAGCCGATGACGCCAAGGAAGCTCCCGGTTGCGACGGCCGCGGCGAGCGCGAGCGCCGAGATGGTCAGCCCGATGAGCACCGCCGCGGTGTCGATGCCGCGCCACGGCGAGGGGCGCGTCCAGGTGCGCCGCACGGGAGCACCGAAGCCGCGCGCCTCCATCGCGATCGCGAGACTCGACCCGCGCCTGATCGCGAGCACGAGCAGCGACAGCACGAGACCTGCAAGGCGGCGGATGCGCCCGCGGTCGGCCGTTCCCCGCGCTCGACGCGCGCGCTCGAGCATGCGCGCGTCGTCGCGCATGAGCGTCACGAGGCGCAGAGCCGCGACGCCGCCGAGCACGAACCGCGCCGGGAGCCGCAGGTTCTGCCCGAGCGCGTCTCCGAGCCTCGTCGCGTCGGGGCGGGCGAAGAGCGCGATCGCGGGGATGCCGATCGCGAGCACGCGCAGCAACGAGGCGAGCGCGAGCTCGATCGAACCGTCGCTGATCTGCACGAGCAGGAACTCGGCGTGGATCCGCCCGCTCGTCTCGCCGTAGAGCAGCAGGGTCAGCGCGGTGAGCGGGGCCGCGATGAGCACGGGCGCGATGCGCAGCAGCAGCAGGCGCCACGGCACGCCGAGCAGCGGCAGCAGGGCGAGCTGCAGCGCGAGGGCGACGGCGGCGGAGACGACGTCGAGCGTGACGATGAGCAACAGCGACGGCACGAGGCTCGCGGCGATGCTCGCGACGGGGTTGAGGCGCTCGACGAGCGGGCGGCGGGCGGCGGGGGCGGCGGGCGCGCCGGCTCGCGGGGCGGCGGGCGCGGCGGGCGCCGGCAGCACGACCTCGCGCGCGCCGAGCGACTGGATGAGCTCGCGATCGTGCGTCGCCATGACGATCGCGCCGCCGGCGTCGCGGTGCGCCGCGAGCAGGGCGGCGAGCTCGGCCCACGTGCGCGCATCCTGCCCGAAGCTCGGCTCATCGAGCACGAGCACGGGCGGCGCCGTCGCGAGAGCGGTCGCGACCGAGAGGCGACGCTGCTCTCCCCCGCTCAGTGTGAAGGGGCTCGAGCCCGCGAGCGACCGCAGCCGTAGCGACTCGAGCAGCGGCTCGGCGATCCCGCGCGCCTCGGCACCGCTGCGTCCGAGCGCGCGGGGCCCCACCTCGAGCTCGGCGCGCACCGTCGGCGCGACGAACTGGTGCTCGGGGTTCTGGAAGACGACACCGAGGCGGGCGACGAGGGCCCGCGAGCTCCAGTCGGCGGGCGAGAGGTGCTCGACGGTCGGGTCGATGCCGCGCAGAGCATCCCCCGCCTCGACCGTGCCCGCGGCCGGCTCGAGCAGCCCCGCGAGCGTGAGAGCGAGCGTCGTCTTGCCGGCGCCGTTGACGCCCGTGAGCGCGACGATCTCGCCCGCGCGCACGTCGAGATCGACGCCGCGCTGCACGATCTCGCCGCCGCGGGGCCGCACCGAGAGCCCCCGCGCGCTCAGCAGCACCTCGCCCGGCTCGCGCGACGCGGGCGACGGATGCTCGGGCGAGCGCCCGGGAACCCACACCCCGCGCGCGGCGAGCCCGTCTCCCTGCGCGCGCAGCACGTCAGCGACGGGCCCGTCGGCCAGCACCCGTCCGTGCTCGAGCACGATGACGCGATCGACGAGGGGCGCCCACACGTCGACGCGGTGCTCGACGACGAGGAGCGTCATCGAGCGGTCGGCGACGAGCTCGGCGACGGCCGCGGCGACCTCGCCGACACCCGCGGGGTCGAGCTGCGCGGTCGGCTCATCGAGCAGCAGCGCGCCCGGCCGCAGCGCGAGCACGCCCGCGAGCGCGAGGCGCTGCTTCTGGCCGCCCGAGAGGCGCGTGGTGTCGGCATCGAGCGGCAGGTCGAGCCCGACGGCGGCGAGCGCCTCCGGCACGCGGCGCGCGATCTCGTCGGCCGACACCCCGAGGTTCTCGGGGCCGAACGCGACGTCGTCGCCCGCGCGCGAGAGCACGAGCTGCGCATCCGGATCCTGCAGGAGCAGACCGACCCGGCCGCGGGCCTCGGCGGGGTCGACCCCGTCGACGGTCAGAGCCCCCGCGCGCGTGCCCTCGTCGTCGCCGCCGAGCACACCCGCGAAGGCCTGCAGCAGGGTCGACTTGCCGCTGCCGGAGGCGCCGAGCAGCAGCACGCGCTCGCCGGGCTCGATCGCCAGATCGAGGCCGTCGAGCACGGGGGCGGCACGGCCCGCGGGGGTCCAGCTCCAGGCCTCGGCGGCGAGGGATGCCGCGCCCGCGCGATGCGCGAGCGCAGCATCCGCCGCCGAGGTCACCGAAGCGTCAGGAGTCGGCACGCGCCGCGTGCTCCCGCCCCGCGGCGAACCGGCTCAGCGCTCCCGTGCGGGCGAGCGCGCGCGTCAGCAGCCACGAGCCGCCACCGGCGAGCAGGGCGCCCGAGGTCATCGCGCTCGCGGCGTAGATCGCGGCGAACTCGGGGCGCGACTCGGCGTAGTAGAACGTGAGATCCATGACGGCCATGCCGACGCCCGCGCCGAGACCGGCGAGCAGCGCGGGCACGAGACCCCACGCGCGGTAGAGGAAGATCGCGAAGATCAGCTCGGCACCGAGGCCCTGCACGAGGCCCCACTGCACGGCCGACCAGCCCCAGAATCCGCCGAGCAGCGCCGAGGTGGCCGCCGCGACGAGCTCGCCGTAGAGGGCCGCACCCGGCTTGCGCACGACGAGCGCGACGAGCACCGCCGGGAAGAGCCACACGCCGTAGAGCAGCGCCTGCAGACCGGGCAGGGCCGCCTCGATCGGGGCCGTGAGGGGCGAGTAGGTGAGGTTCCACACCGTCATGACGAGGCCGCCGGCGACGCCGAGAACGCTCGCGACGACGATGTCGACGACGCGCCAGCGCAGCGACGGTCGAGGTGCGCGCGCAGTGGCGGGGGTGGATGCTGCTGGGGTGGATGCTGCGGTCGAGACCATGGTGATCGTGCCTTTCGAGAAGGGCGCCGAGAATCGACGCCGAACGGTTCGGCACGGGTGCGAGAAGTCCTCCCTGCGCCGGCATGATCCGGATCAGGTTCGACGGTCGAAGCTTGGAGAAGCTTCCTCTCAGCCCGGCTCACCGGACTCCCGTGTACAGCCGCGAGTCTACGCCCACCGCGCGCCTAGGGTGGTGCGCATGCTCGATGTCACCGGCGTGCGCCGCGCCTTCTCCGCCTACCTCGACCGCCTCATCGACGCCCTCGAATCGCGCCCCGAGGTCACGGGTCTCGTGCTCGCCGGCTCGACCGCCGACCGCTCGCGCGTCGACGAGTGGAGCGACCACGACTTCCTCGTCGTGTGCGACAGCTTCCACGCCGCCGAGGCGATGCGCGCCGACGTCAGCTGGCTGCCCGACCACCGCGACCTCGTCATCGTCGTGCGCGACACCGCTCACGGCGTCAAGGGCGTCTACCGCGACGGCCACGTGCTCGAGTTCGCCGTCTTCGGCCCCGACGAGCTCAGGCTCGCGCACGCGAACGCCTTCGAGGTGCCGCTCGATCGCGGCGGCATCTACGCGATGATGCGGGATGTCGCGGCTCGCCCCAAGCCCGGCACCGAGCTCAGCCCGCTCCAACACGCCCAGCTCTTCCTGACCCTCGTGCTCATCGGCGTCGGGCGTGCGCGGCGCGGCGAGACGCTCACGGCCGGGCAGTTCATCCGCACGCACGCTCTCGCGCACCTGCTCGCGCTGCACCGCCGCGTCGTGCCCGGCGCGAACGACCCTCGGCTCGACGATCTCGACGTCTATCGCCGACTCGAGCAGGTGCATCCCGACCTCGCCGCCGTCATCGAGCGCGCCCTCGAGCGCGACCCCGAGACCGCCGCGCGCGGCCTGCTCTACGTCGCCGAGGCGACCGCGATCGCCCGCTGGGCCGAGTGGCCTGCCGAGGCCGCAGCCGTCGTCAAGCAGCGGCTGGGCTGGGCCGACGACGTCGCATAGGGGTCTCGCGACAGCGGCTCAGTAGGATCCTCGACATGGACATCGTCTTCACTCCGGAGCTTCTCGTCGCCTTCGCGACCCTGCTGGTGCTCGAGATCGTGCTGGGCATCGACAACGTCGTGTTCATCTCGATCCTCGCGGGCAAGCTCCCGCCCGAGCAGCAGAACAGGGCGCGCATCGTCGGCCTCTCGCTCGCGATGTTCCTGCGCATTGGCCTGCTCTTCGCCGCGTCGTGGGTGATCACGCTCACCGCCGACGTCTTCGAGCTCTTCGGCATGGGCTTCTCGGGCAAAGACATGATCCTGATCCTCGGAGGGCTGTTCCTGCTCTACAAGGCGGTCACCGAGATCCACGAGCGGCTCGAGGGCGCCGAGGGCCACGCCTCCGGCGGCGGCAAGGCCGTCACGTTCGGCGCCGTCATCGCGCAGATCCTGCTCGTCGACCTCGTGTTCTCGATCGACTCGGTCATCACGGCCGTCGGCATGGTCGACGAGCTCTGGGTCATGGTCACGGCCGTCGTCATCGCCGTCGTCATCATGCTGTTCTCGGCCAAGGCCGTCAGCGACTTCGTCAACCGTCACCCCACGGTCAAGATGCTCGCCCTCGCGTTCCTCGTGCTCATCGGCGCCATGCTCATCGCCGAGGGCTTCGAGGTCAAGATCGACAAGGCGCTCATCTACGGCCCCATCGCCTTCGCGATCGGCGTCGAGATGCTCAACCTCGCCGCCCGCCGCCGGGCCGCGAAGAAGCGGCAGGCGCCGATCGAGCCCGTGCACCTGCGCCCCGTGCTCGTCAAGGAGACCGGCGAGCCCGTCGGCGACCCGACGAAGTAGCCCGACATGGACCACGGCGCTGAGCACGCCGACCTGACCGCTCTCGTCGCGCGCATCCTCGAGCGCACCGACGACGCCGAGGCCGGCAGGGCCCGGCTCGCACTGCTGCTGTCGGCGGCGCAGACCGTCACGCGCGAGCTCGACCTCACGCACGCGCTCCAGCGCATCGTCGAGGCCGCGCGCGAGCTCGTCGGCGCCCAGTACGGTGCGCTCGGCGTAATCGCCCCCGACGGCAGCCTCGAGCGCTTCCTGCACTCGGGCATCGACGCCGAGCAGGCGGCGCTCATCGGCCACCTGCCGACGGGGCACGGCATTCTCGGCGCGGTCATCACCGATGCCGCGACCATCAGGCTCGATCATCTCGACCACGATCCGCGCTCGGCCGGCTTCCCTGCCCACCACCCGCCGATGGGTTCGTTCCTGGGCGTGCCCGTGCGCGTCGGCGGAGCGGTCTTCGGCAACCTCTACCTCACCGAGCGCGCCGGGGGCGAGCCCTTCGATGACGTCGACGAGGCGATCATCACGACCCTCGCAGCGATGGCCGGCACGGCGATCGCCAACTCGCGCCTCTACGAGCGCGCGCAGGAGGAGCGCCGGTGGCTCGAGGCCTCCGAGCGCGTCATCCAGCGCCTGCTCGCCGGCCAGCTCAGCCCCGACGACGCCGCCGAGGTCGCCGAGACCGTGCTCGCGGTCTCCGAGGCGCGCGGAGTGCTGCTGCGGATCGACGAGGGCGACGACGCGCTCTCGGCGACCGCAGGAGACGTCGGCGGCGCTGGCCCGCGCCTCGATGTGGCTCTGCTGGGGGCGGAGGAGCGCCGCATCGGCACCCTGGCGATCGTGCGAGGCCCGGGCGGGCATCCTTTCGAGGAGGCGGATCGCGAGACCGCCGAGCGGTTCGCGCGCTCGGTCGCGATCGCGCGCGAGCTCGCCCTGTCGCGCATCGACGAGCAGCGCCTCGCCCTCGCCGACGAGCGCGAGCGCATCGCACGCGATCTGCACGATCACGTCATCCAGAGCCTGTTCGCGATCGGCCTCACGCTGCAGAGCGCCGTGGGCGACCCGCTCTCGCCCACCGGAGCCAAGATCGCCGCCCAGGTCGATGCGATCGATGCCACGATCCGTCAGATCCGTCAGGCGATCTACCGCCTCTCCGCTCCCCCATCGGCCGAGACCTACAGCCTGCGCGCGCGCATCAACACGCTCGTGCGGCAGACGCTCGAGGGCGAAGACCTCGACTCGCGTCTCGAGTTCAGCGGCCCCGTCGACACGCTCGTCGACACGCGGCTCGGCGATGAGGTCGCGGCGGTCATCCGCGAGGCGCTCTCGAACGCGATGCGCCACTCGCGAGCTCGGGCCGTCGCGGTGAGCGTCGCGGTGCGCGGCGCCCAGGTCGTGCTGACGGTCACCGACGACGGCATCGGGATGCCCGCCGGGGGCCGACGCAGCGGGCTCGAGAATCTGCGCGCCCGCGCCGTCGAGCTCGGCGGCACCTTCTCGGTCGGTCCCGCTTCGCCGCGCGGCACGCAGCTGCGCTGGGTCGTACCCTGGAAGGCGTCATGACCGAGCCCATTCGCGTCTTCCTGCTCGACGATCACGAGATCGTGCGTCGCGGGCTCGCCGACCTCCTCGCCGAGGAGGACGGCATCATCGTCGTGGGCGAGGCGGGCGAGGTCGCGGGCACCGCTGAGGCGATCGTCGCCGCCGGCACGACCGTCGCCGTGCTCGACGGGCGCCTGCCCGACGGCAGCGGCATCGACGTGTGCCGCGACGTGAAGTCGGCTGACCCGACGATCGGCTGCGTCATCCTGACCTCGTACGACGACGACGAGGCCGTGCTCGGTGCCGTGCTCGCCGGTGCTGACGGGTACCTGCTGAAAGAGGTGCGCGCGACGCGCCTCGTCGACGGCATCCGTCGCGTCGCGCTCGGCGAGTCGCTGCTCGACCCCGAGGTCGTCGAGCGCGTGCGCTCGCGCATGACGGCGGCGAGCCACGACACCGCCGTCGACTCGCCGCTCGCGAGCCTCACCCCGCGCGAGCGCGAGATCATCGCCCTCATCGCCGAGGGGCTGTCGAACCGCGAGATCGCGGGGCGGCTGTTCCTGGCCGAGAAGACGGTCAAGAACTATGTGAGCGGAATCCTGTCGAAGCTCGGCCTGCAGCGCCGCACGCAGGCCGCGGTGCTCGCGACCGAGTGGATGCGCAAGGACTAGGTCTCGCGCTCGTCGCGCCCGTCGCGCCCGTCGCGCTCGTCGCGCTCGTCGCCCGGCCGCGATCCGGCCGCGATCCGACCCCGCCAGCGTGCCCGGGTCCTGGTCGGGCAGGTCGCGCACCTGTGGGCACCCCAACTCTGGTGGCACTTCGATAAGTACGGAACGCGTGAATTTCGTTCGCCCTCTCCGTACTTATCGAAGCGTGCGGAAGGACCGCCCGTCGCGCCGGCCTGTCACGGCCTGGCGACGCCCGCGCTCCTACTGGCGCCACCGCCAGTGCCCACAGCGCCGTCGCGTGCCGGGGACGAGCGTCGGCTCAGCCGCGCACCGGCGCCGCCATGAGCGCAACCGTCACGCTGCCGCCCTTCGTCGCCTGCGTGCCGATCTGCACGAACCCGAGCCGGCCGTGGAAGGCGAGGCTGCCCGGGTTCGGCGGGTCGAGATTGACCTCGCACGTGACCTCGGGGTGTCCGAGCCGCCTCGCCTCGGCGAACACCGCGTCGTAGAGCATCGGCCCGAGGCCCCGCCCCCGCTCGCTCTCCGCGACGACGATGCGGTCGACGTACACGTGCCCGACCTCGCGCGCCTCGAACCAGCGGTAGTTCTCGCTCTCGTAGGCGGCTCCGGGCGTCATCGCGATGACGAAGCCGACGAGCTCACCCTCGCGCTCGAGGCCGAGCGTGAGCGCGCCGAGCTCGAGCAGGGCGCGCATCTCGTCGACGCTCGTGATCGGCACGGCGGGGTGCGCGGCGTCGTTGAGGGCGACAAGCGCAGGCGCATCCGCTGCGGTCAGGGGGCGGATGCTCGGGGCGGGGTGGGTCACGGACGCTCCAGGGTCGAAGGCTGAGGTGGGTCGGGGGGCTGAGGTGGGTCGGCGGGCGGGGCGACGTCGTGCGAGCCAGCGATGCCGGTGCGCACCTGGATGTGGCCGCCGCGCAGAGAGCGCTCACGGACATCCGTCGCATCGTTCTCGATCATCGTCCACGGTCGGGCCGTGAGATCGGCGCCGCCGAAGCCCGCGAACGCCCGGGCGAGCGGAGCGACGAGGCGGGCGGCGCCGTGTGGCTCCTGCATGTCGACGATCGCGACCCGTGCGCCCGGACGGGCGACGGCGAGGGCGCGGCGCCAGGCCTCAGCGGGGTCGCTCATGATCGAGAGCGTGTAGGTCGCGAGCACCACGTCGGCAGGGCCGCCGAGGGCCTCGCGGGCCGCGTCGACGTCGAGGGCGGTCGCGTCGGCCTCGAGCACGCGCACAGTGCGCAGCCCCTGACGGGCGGCACGGCGGCGCGCGACGGCGAGCATCGCGGCGCTGCGGTCGACCCCGAGCACGGCCCCGGTCGGGCCGACGGCGGCGTCGAGCAGAGCGTGGTTCAGCCCCGTGCCGCAGCCGAGGTCGAGCACGCGCTCGCCCGCGCGCGGCGCGAGCAGCTCGATCGCGGTCGTGCGGCCGACGCGATAGACGGGCCACTCGGCCGAGAGCACGTCATAGAGCCGCGCGCCGGAGGAATATCGTTCGCGAGGCACGACTGCGAGCGTATTCGACAGTCCTGCTGAGTAGCCTTCGGGCATGACCGCCCTCGCCGACCTGCCCGCCGACGTCGACCTGCTCGTGATCGGAGGCGGCACCGCCGGCCTCGTCGCCGTGAAGACCGGCGCGAGCTTCGGCGCGACGGCGCTGCTCGTCGAGGCGCACCGAATGGGCGGCGACTGCCTCTGGACGGGCTGCGTGCCCTCGAAGGCGCTCATCGCCGCGGCCCACGCCGCGCGCACCGCCGCGCACTCCGGCTCGCTCGGGGTCACGGCGAGCGACGTGCGCGTCGACTTCGCGGCCGTCATGCGGCACGTGCACGGCGCCATGCACGAGATCGAGCCCGTCGACTCGATCGAGGCGACCGAGGCCGCCGGCGCGCTCGCGGTCATCGGGCGAGCGGGCTTCACGGGCGCGCGCATGGCCCAGATCGACGGGCGGCCGATCCGGTTCCGGCAGGCGATCATCGCGACGGGCTCCGAACCGACTGTGCCGTCGCTGCCCGGCATCGACGACGTCGACGTGCTCACGAGCGACTCGGTGTGGGATCTCACCGAGCTCCCCGAGCGCCTCGTCGTGCTCGGCGGTGGCGCGATCGGCTGCGAGCTCGGGCAGGCGTTCGCGCGGCTCGGCTCGCGCGTGACCCTCGTGCAGCGCAACGAGCGGCTGCTGCCGAAGGAGGACCCCGACGCGAGCGCGATCATCACCGCGGCCCTGTCTGCCGACGGAGTCGACGTGCGGCTCGCGACCGAGGCGGTACGGGTCGAGGCGGTACGGGTCGAGGCGGTGCGGGTCGAGGGCAGGGATGCCCGGGGCGCGGGCATCCTGCACCTGTCGACCGGTGAGGCGGTCGCGTTCGATCGCCTGCTCGTCGCTCTCGGACGCCGCCCCCGCACCGCCGGCCTCGGCCTCGACGAGGCGGGCGTGCGCACCGACGACCGCGGCCACGTCGTCGTCGACGACACGCTGCGCACGAGCAGCCGGCGCATCTTCGCGGCCGGCGACGTGAGCGGGCTGCCGCAGTTCACGCACCTCGCAGGCGTCAACGGCAGCATCGCCGCGACCAACGCCGTGCTGGGCCTGCGCCGCACGATCGACCGCGACGCCGTGCCGCGCGTGACGTTCACGCACCCCGAGGTCGGCGCGGTGGGGCTGCTGCCCTCCGAGGCCGCCGAGCACGGCTGCACCGTGCACGAGGTGCGCCACAGCCACACCGACCGCGCGATCGCCGAGGGCGACGAGTCTGGCTTCACGCGGCTCGTCGTCGACGGTCGCGGGCGGGTGCGAGGTGCCACGATCGTCGGCCCTCGCGCGGGAGAGTCGCTCGGCGAGGCGTCGCTCGCCGTGCGCCACGGGCTGCGCACGAGTCAGATCGCGAGCGCCACCCACGCATACCCGACCTACAGTGACGCGCTGTGGAACGCAGCGGTGGCGGATGTTCGCGGCCGACTGCGCACCGGCGCGCTCTCGCACGCGATCGGCCTGCTCGCGCGACTCACCGCCTGGCGCACGCGCTAGTCGCCCGGCATCACCGCAGGGCGCGATAGCCGGCGACCATGCGCTGCACGGCGCTGATGCCCACGAAGACCGCCCACACGACGGCGAGCTGCCACGCCCAGAACGGCACGATGAGCCACAGGCTGTGCACGACGATCGTCTCGGTGCCCTCGGCGATGCGGCCGAGGAACGACAGCGAGCGTCCGTCGTCGATGCGCCGGCCGGTGCGCTCGGCGATCGAGCTGAACGCGAGGAGGGCAGCCCCGTTGACGTAGTACGCGAGCAGCACGGCCGCGAACGGCTGCCACGGGGCGTCGAACGCGGCCGTCGCGCCGAGGGCGACGCCGAGCACGGTCGCGCCGTAGACGACGAAATCGGCCGTGATGTCGAGGAACCCGCCCGCCTCGCTGTCGCCCGTGACGCGGCCATCGGCGCGGCGCCGACGCGCGAGCGCGCCGTCGAGCCCGTCGATGACGCGCGAGACGAGCCACAGCACGAGGGCGAGCGCCCAGAGCTGCAGCGCCGCCGCGACGGCCGAGGCGAGCCCCAGCACGAGGCCCGCGACGGTGAGCCCGTCGGGCGTGATGCCCGGGCGGTCGAGCGCCGCGGCGAGAGCGTTGACGGGCCGCTCGAGCAGGGCGCGGACGGGGCGATCGAGCATCAGGGGGCCTTCCGGGGGTCGTCGGCACGAGCATCCGCCGCATCGTCATGCGACGTGCGCGCCTCGCGACCCGCACGCCGCCCGCGCCACGCGACCACGGCACCGGCGAGCGTCAGGGCGCCGAGCACGCCGAGCGCGAGCCACGCGGGCCAGCCGAGCTCGAGGCCGTAGGCGCCGAGCGCGACGTACGCGACCGTGCCGGGGATGATGCCGAGCGCCGTGCCGAGCGCGTAGTCGCGGCGGCGAACGGCCGTGAGCCCCGCGACGTAGTTGATCGCCGTGAAGGGCACGACCGGGACGAGGCGCACGCCGAGCACCGCGAGCAGGCCGCGGCGGGCGAGGAGGTCGTCGACCCGCGCGACGCGGGCCCCCGTGAAGCGCTCAACGGCGTCGCGGCCGAGAGCTCGACCGAGCACGAACGCGAGTGCCGCACCGAGCAGGGCGCCGAGGTAGACCCAGAGCAGGGCCGTCCAGAAGCCGAACGCGAGGCCGGCCGCGATCGAGAGCACGTTCTTCGGCGCAGGCGTGAGCGTCACGAGGGCGTAGATCACGGCGAGCGCCGGCCCGCCCCAGATTCCGAGCCCGGCGACGGTCGCGCGCACCTCGTCGACCGAGGGCAGCGGCACGAGAACCCCAACCGCTATGGCGACGGCGACGAAGACAGCAAGAGCGACCGCGCGCGCCACGACCCGTCGAGGGGCGAGCGATGCTCGACCCGCGGCGTGGTTGTCGGCGCCCGGAGTCATCGTGGGTCAGTCTAAGAGCCGGCCTCACGTCCGCTCCGGGCCGCCGCTCGCGCACAGCGGGAGATCCACGGCGAACCACCGGCCCTGCGCCGTACGCTCCACCCACAGCCTGATCACCGTCGACCAGCCACCACGGCAGCGGTCCCGTCACCTGGAGTCCCCTTGCACAGCACTCACCTCCGCCGCGCCTCGCCGCGCTCGTCGACCCTGCGCCGCGGCGCCGTCGCCTCAGCCCTCGCGCTCGGCCTCATCGCCCCGCTCGCCGCCTGCTCGGCCACGCCCGCCGCGGGCGACGACCAGCAGTACGACAGCTGGGAGGAGGTGCTCGAGGCCGCCGACGGCCAGACCGTCAAGCTCTGGATGTACGGCGGCGACGAGCAGGGCAACGCCTACGTCAACGACGTGCTCGTGCCCGCGGCCGCCGAGCTCGGCGTCACGCTCGAGCAGGTGCCGATCGCCGACACCCCCGATGCGCTCAATCGCATCCTCAGCGAGGTTCAGGCCGGCGAGACCGACGGCGAGGTCGACCTCGTGTGGGTCAACGGCAACAACTTCGGCACCGGCAAGGAGGCCGGCGCCTGGGAGTGCGGCTGGACGGATCTGCTGCCCAACATGCAGCTCACCGACCCCGACGACCCGCTGCTGCTCAACGACTTCGGCACGCCCGTCGACGGCTGCGAGGCGCCGTGGCACAAGGCGCAGTTCACCTTCGTCTACAACAGCGACACCGTCACCGACGTGCCGACGACGCTCGACGAGCTGCTCGACTGGGCGCGCGCGAACCCTGGCCGCTTCACCTACCCCGCCCCGCCGGACTTCACGGGATCGGTCTTCGTGCGCGAGGTGCTCTACAGCGTCAACGGCGGCTACGAGAACGTGCCGCTGACCTACAGCGAGGAGGACTTCGCCGAGGTCACTCCGGCGCTGTTCGACGAGCTCGCCGACCTCGCCCCCTCGCTCTGGCGCGGCGGCGAGACGTACCCGCAGAACTCGAACGAGCTCAACGAACTCTTCGCGAACGGCGAGGTCGACTTCACGATGACGTACGGCCCCGCCACGCTCACCGCTCTCGTCGCCGACGGCACCTATCCCGCCGGCACGAAGGTGCTCACGCTCGACGAGGGCACGGTCGGCAACGCGAGCTTCCTGGGCCTCGCCTCGACCTCGGGCAGCAAGGCCGGCGCGATGGTCATCGCCAACCTCTCGCTCTCGCCCGAGCAGCAGGCGGCGAAGGCCGAGCCCGACGTGTGGGGCCAGTTCACGGTGCTCGACCTCGACCGCCTCGAGGCCGACGACCGCGCACTGTTCGATGCGCTGCCCGAGTCGCCCGTCGTGCCGAGCTACGACGTGCTGAGCGAGAACGCCAACCCCGAGCTCGCGTCGGCGTGGGTCACGCCGATCGACGAGGAGTGGCGCCGACTCGTGCTCGCGCAGTAGGCGAGCCGCGAAGAATGCTGCCGATGCCGGGGCCGGGTGCCGTCGCGCGCGCCCGGCCCCGGGCATCCCGCGATCGCTGGTGGGGGCTCGCGGCCGTCGCGCCCGCCCTGCTGATCGCGGGGCTGGTCGTCGTCGGCGGCATCGGGATGTCCGTGGCGCAGTCGGTGGGGCTCGTTCCGCTGGTCGGCGAGGCCGCTTTCACTCTCGACGCCTACCTCGCGAACGGCGACGAGCTGCTCACCGGGCTCGGACTCTCGCTCGCGATCGCGACGGCGTCGACCGTGCTCTCGTGCGTCATCGGCCTCACGGCCGCGATCATCATCACGCAGGGGCGCTCGACCGGGCGCCTCGTGGCGGCGCTGAGCGCGCTCACGATTCCCGTGCCGCACCTCGTCGGGGCCGCCTCGGTGGGACTGCTGATCGCCGACTCGGGGCTCATCCCCCGCGTTCTCGGCATCGCGCCGACCGCGTGGCCCGATCTCGTCGGCGGGCCCTGGTGGGTCGCCGTCGTGCTCGAGTACACGTGGAAGGAGTCGGCGTTCGTCGCCCTCGTCGTCGCCGGAGTGCTCGCGACGCGCGTCGCCCGCTACGACGAGACGGCCGCACTGCTCGGCGCCTCCCGCGCGCGCCGCCTGTGGCACGTCGTCATCCCGCTCGCGAAGCCCGCCGTGATCGTGAGCGCGGTCATCATCTTCGTGTACACGCTCGGCTCGTACGAGGTCGCCTGGCTGCTCGGTCGGCCGTACCCCGAGCCGCTGCCGGTGCTCGCCTTCCGGCTCTTCAACTCGATCACCCTGACCTCGAGGCCCGAGGCGGCCGCGGTCGCCGTCGTCACGACGCTCGTCTCGCTCATCGCCGTCGCGATCGGCATGGCCCTGCTGCGGCGCACGCCGCTGTGGAAGTGAGCGCCGTGGACGTGAGCGCCGTGGAGGTGAGTGCGCGATGGCGATGATGATCCCCTACGGGCAGCGCATCACGCCCGACACCCGCGAGACGCGATCGCGCGGCCTCATGCGCCCTCGGCCGCTCGGCCGGGTGGTGCGCGTCGTGCTCGCATCGCTGCTCGCGCTGTGGTTCGCCCTGCCGCTCGTGCCGCTGCTCGTGTGGTCGGTCGCGAATCGCTGGTCGTTCCCGGCCGTGCTGCCGACCGAGTGGGGGCTCGACGGGCTCATGACGGCGCTCGAGCAGGGGGCCGCGCCCGCGTTCGGGCGCTCGATCGTGCTCGCTCTCGCCGTCGCCGCGATCGCCACACCGCTCGGCGCTCTCGCCGCCCGCGCGCTCACGCTCGGCCGGGTGCCCGCGCCACGGCTCGTGAGCGGCATCCTGCTCGCGCCGCTCGCCCTGCCGGCGTTCGTCGCCGTCATGGGCCTGACGATCGTGCTGCTGCGCGCGCGTGTGCCCGCCGCGCTCGCGGTGCTGCTGCTGCTCGTCGCCGCCGCCCTGCCGTACACCGTGTACACGATGCGCGTCGCCTACGCCGCCCACGATCTCGCCTTCGAGGAGGAGGCCCGCACGCTCGGCGCCTCGCGCTGGCACGTGCTGTGGCGCGTGCACCTGCCGCTCGTCGCTCCGGGGCTCGCGCGCGCGGCCTTCCTCGCGTTCCTCGTCGGCTGGAGCGACTACGTCGTCACCGTGCTCGTCGGCGGCGGCACCCTCGTGACCCTGCCGCTGCTCGTCGGCTCGTACGCGGCGGGCGTCGGCAACGACGCGATCGTCGCCGTGCTGTCGCTCAGCGCCATCATCCCTCCCCTGCTCCTGCTGCTCGCTCTCGGCCGATTCGGCCGTCGCTACCCCGCCGCCCGGTTCGCCGGGCCGACGCCCAGCCGCTCTCCGAAAGGTTCCCCGTGAGCGCCTCTCTCAGCCTCGACGCCCTGACCAAGGTCTTCGACGACGCCTCCCGCCCCGCCGTCGACGCCGTGTCGTTCTCGGTCGCGCCCGGCGAGTGCCTCGCCATCCTCGGGCCCTCCGGCTCGGGCAAATCGACCGTGCTGCGCTCGATCGCGGGCCTCGACGTGCCGAGCGCCGGCCGCATCCTCGTCGACGGAGCCGACGTCGCGGGTCTCGCTCCCGAGCGGCGCGGCATGGCGATGGTCTTCCAGCGCCCCCTGCTCTTCCCGCACCTGAGCGTGCTCGACAACGTCGCCTTCGCGGCGACCGTCGCGGGCCAGCCGAAGCGCGAGGCGCGGGCGGATGCGACCCAGTTCCTCGAGCTCGTGCAGCTCGCGGGCTTCGGCCCGCGCCCCGTCACGGCGCTCTCGGGCGGCCAGGAGCAGCGCGTCGCCCTCGCTCGCGCCCTCGCCGCCCGGCCGCGCGTGCTGCTGCTCGACGAGCCGTTCAGCGCTCTCGACCCCGAGCTGCGCTCGGACATGCACGAGCTGCTCGCGGCCATTCGCGCCCAGGTCGCCCCCACGGTCGTCATGGTCACGCACGACCGCGACGAGGCGGCGATCGTCGCCGACCGGGTCGCCCTGCTCAAGGGCGGGCGCCTCCTGCAGCACGACACCGTCGAGCGCCTCTACACGCGCCCGGTGTCGCTCGACGTGGCGAGGCTCATGGGCGGCCGCATCGAGGTGCCGGGCACCGTGCGCGATGGAATCCACGTCTCGGCGATCGGCGAGGTGCCCGCCGCCGACGGTGAGACGTGGGCCGAGGGTGCGGGAGTGCTCGTCGTGCGGCACGAGGCGATCCAGGTGGTCGCGGCACGAGCATCCGCCCCCGAGGGTTTCGTCGCGGTCGACGTCGTCGTCGCCGAGCGCACCCCGCGCGGACCGCGTGCCGAGCTCGCGCTCGCCGTCACCGATCAGGCAGCGGATGCTCCGGCCGGGTCGGTCGACAGCCCGCGCCTGACCGCTGAGGTGCCTGCGAGCCGGCCGCTCGCGATCGGCGAGCGCGCGACGGCGCTCATCCCCCGCTCGGCCTGCACGGTCGTCGCGGGCTGACGCCGCCCGCGAGTGCGCGGGTTTGTGGCGAGTGAGCCGAAATCTTCCCGATCAATCGCCACAAACGGGCACACTCGCGGTGCTGTCACGCGGGTGGCGGAGCAGCGCCGCGACGCGCCAGCGCAGGCGACCTACCAGCGCGAGCCGTCGGAGACGAGCTCGTCGACCTTGCCGTTCGAGATGCCCGTGCGGCGCTCGCCCGGGCGCTCGCCCTTGGGCTCAAGCGGCAGCAGCGTGCGCAGGCCGATGTTCTCGATCGGGTCGAGCACCGAGTGCTGGGCGCACGCCGGCACGAGCTCGCCCGTCTCGGGGTGACTCATGGCGTACATGCACGAGCCGAGGCGCTCCTGCGTCTCCTTCAGCTTGGGGTCGTCGGCGACGATGCCCTTCTTCATCATGTCCCAGGCGGGCTTGACCTGCTCGGCGTCCATGAAGTTGTGCACGACGAAGGTCTTGAAGCTCACCTTGCCCTTGCGCGCGGCCCGGATGACGGCGCGCAGGCCTCCGCCGCGCTTGACGATGCGGCTCATGAGTCCGACGAGCGGCGGGAGGTCCTGCGGGTGGCTCAGCACCGCGCGGATGACCTTGACCGTGAGCGCCCAGCGCGGGATGTCGCCGAAGATCATGCCGCCGTAGTGCTTCAGGAAGCGGTCGCGCGCGGCGATGTCCTTCGGCTCGTCGGCGTCGAGCACCGAGGCGAAGCGCCCGTCGACCATGACGCCGACCGTGTGGCGGTTGCAGCGCGGGTCTCCGAACTGCACGGCCTTGTGGGGCAGCTTCTGGCCGGCGCCGGCCTCGATGCGCTCCCACACCGCGTCGATCGTGACCTCTTCGAAGTTCTCCTTCCAGCGGCGGTCGTCGCCGATGAAGGCCGCGGGCTGGAACGACATCATGTCGTAGGGCATCGCGAGCACGTCGCGCGTGACCTCCTCGACCTCGTCGAGGTTCGTCGGGGTCACCGTCATGTTGTGCGCGAGGTACGACTGCACGCCGGTCTGCTTCTTGAGGTCGACGAACATCTCGGCGAACTTCTCGCGGAACGGGTTCAGCTCGGCCTCGCTCTTCGGCCGCACCGCACCGCGACGACCGCGCATGAGCGAGTCGAAGTGGGCGGCGAACGAGACCTTCTTGAAGGCCGGCTTGCCATCGTCGTCGAGCACGACGTCGAGCAGGTAGTCGTAGTCGAAATCGCCGTGCGTCATCGACATCGGCTCTCGCCCGACCGCGCGCATGGCCTTGAGGGTGTCGCGGTGCGCCTTCGGGGGCAGCAGGCTCACCTCGCCGCCGATGAGCTGGGCGTGCGCACGCGGGCCGCGGATCTGCCGCAGCAGCGCCATCTGCTTGGTGACCTCGTTCACGGTGTGATCGCCGTCGATGCGCACCTTGTTGGCGTCAGCCGAGTGGTAGCAGGGCGAGCACGTGAGGTTGCACTTCGGGAACACGCCGTGCGTGCCCTCGCACCCGACCGCACACTTGCCGAGCAGCTGCTCGGGGGTCTTCGCGTGCTCCGGCAGCTCTGCCCAGCGCTTCTCGAGCGCGGCCTGCGTCTCGGGGTGGATCGGCCGCGTCTGCAGCTCTACTCGGCGGGCGAAAGCGGCGATCGACACAGGTGGTCTCCCTCGGTGGTTCCGGCGGACGCAGAGCGGCGATGCGCAGCGTGGCGTCAGTCTAAGCACGAGGGATTCGGAGCGGATGAACTCTCGGTTTGCTCGCCGCTGCGCGTCGCGAGCGGTGGCGGATGCGGGGGCCGGGTCGAGCGCGTCAGCGCGGCTGGGTGCGCACGTGCGTCGCGAGCCACGCCACGGGGTCGACGGGCGTGCCACCCAGGTGTACCTCGAAGTGCAGGTGAGCGCCGGTGCTCTGCCCGGTGTTCCCGACGGCGCCGATGACCTGGCCGACCTCGACGGTCTCGCCGACCGACACCGGCACCGAGTTCGACTGCAGGTGGGCCGAGAGGGTGCGCACGGCGACGCCGTCCACGACGTGCTCGATCTCGACGCGCATACCGAAGGTGCCGTCGTGGCCCACCGCGGTCACGACGCCGTCGGCGATGCTCGCGACGGGGGTTCCCGCGCCGGGAGTCCAGTCGACTCCGTGATGGTCGGTCGAGCATCCGGCGCAGGGCGCTGCGCGGTAGCCGAAGCCATCGGTCTGCGGGGCGCCGGGGCCGAGGGGGTATACGACCGGCGGAGTCCAGGTGACGCCGAAGTCGTCGCGCACGGCGGTGGGGGTGGCGACGTCGGCGCTCACGGCGAAGGTCTGCGGCCGCGGCTGAGCGGCGGCGCGGGTCTCGTCGTCGAGCACGCTTCCCATCGCCGCGACGCCGTTGCCGGCGAGCAGCGTCGACGCCAGCAGCACGATGCCGCTCGCCAGCAGGCGCTCACGGCGATGGTGCGGGTCGACGGCCTTCGCCGGGTAGGCGTGCGCCCCGCGGCGGGCCGGCTCATCGGCCGAGGTCGAGGTGGAGGCGCCGGGGCGCACGCGGAAGAACCAGGGTGGAGTGGGCATGGAGCGTGGGGCTTTTCTCGTGGCAGCGTCCAGGAGCGGGCGCTGGTCGAATACGGGCAGTGCACGTCGTTGCGCATTCGCACCCGCTCGTCAGAGCCGGCGTCAGGAGGTCACTGCACCGCACCCGGTGGAATCGCACACACCGGGGATGCTCGCCCCTACGGCTGTCGGAGCCGCACTACCAGAGTCGGTGACCGAACCTGGCAAAAGCCTGGCAACGCTCACGAATCGTTCGCGAGCGTTCGTCACAGCGAACGTCCGCGTCAGGCGAGCGTCGTGCCGAAGGCGAGCCCGAGGGCGTACGTCGCCGCAGCGGCGCCGTACCCGATCGCGAGCTGACGCAGGGCCCGACGCCACGGCGATGCCCCCGACAGCACACCGACGATCGTGCCCGTCACGAGCAGCGCGAGACCGACGAGAACGGCCGCCGTGATGACCGCCGCGACGCCGGACATCCCCAGCAGGTAGGGGATGACGGGGATGACCGCACCGCTCGCGAAGAAGCAGAAGCTCGACGCCGCCGCACCCCACGCCGAGCCGATCGCCTCGTGCTCGTCGGTCAGGGCGACGCGCGCACGCGTCTCGGCGGCGCGGGCGGCGGCGACGGTCGGGTCGTACTCGGCGACGACCTCGCGAGCGCGAGCGAGCGCCTCGCCTTCGCTCATGCCGCGCGCCCGGTAGACAAGCGCGAGCTCGTTGGCGTCGACGTCGAGGTGCGGCACGGCGGTGTGCGCGTCGGGGTCGGGCGTCGAGGCGTCGAGCAGCTCGCGCTGCGAGCGCACCGAGACGTACTCGCCCGCGCCCATCGAGAGCGCTCCGGCAAGCAGGCCCGCGATGCCCGTGAAGAGCACGGTCGTCGCCGGCACGCCGGTCGCCCCGATGCCCAGCACGAGAGCGAGGTTCGACACGAGTCCGTCGTTGGCGCCGAACACCGCGGCGCGGAAGGTGCCCGAGAGTCGCTGGCGCCCGCGGGCGGCGAGGCCGCGCACGACCTCCTGATGGATGCGCTCGTCGGCCGCCATCGCCGCGGTCGCGTGCGCATCGTCTTCATACGGCGAGCGGGACTCGGCGCGCTGCGCGAGCGCGAGCACGAAGACGCTGCCGAAGCGCCGCGCGAAGAACCCCAGGATGCGCGTGCGGAGCGACACGGCGGGAACCCGAGCGGCCTCGTCGCCCAGCAGCGACATCCAGTGCGCCTCGTGACGACCCTCGGCGTCGGCGAGCGCGAGCAGGATCGCGCGCTCCTCGCCGGCGCGACGGCGGGCCAGGTCGCGGTAGACGGCGGCCTCGGCTCGCTCGTCGGCGAGGTAGCGCCGCCAGCGCCGGATGTCGGCGCGGCTCGGCGCGTCAGAAGGGCTCGCCTCGGTCACGCCGTCAGTGTGCCAGGGCGGATGCCCGGGGCGCAGTTCGGCCGCCCGAAAGGTTCACAGCCCGCGTGACCCGCTGACGTGAGCCGCGCAGGTGGCACGCTCAGGCGGAGGTGCCGCTCACCAGCCCCAGGTGCCCTCGGCTCCCTTGAACGGCCCGACGATGTTCGCGGTGATCCAGCCGCCGTAGAAGTCGCCCTCCTGCGGCTGCACGACCTCGCCGTCGACGGTGCAGCGATCCATGCGGCCCGGATACACCGAGACGAAGCCCGCGATGCTCTCGAAGCCGCGGCTCGGCGACGGGTAGTACCAGGCGGCGCGCTGCGCGATCGACTGACCGCACACGACGTCGGCATAGGCGGCGCGGCCCTTGAACTCGCAGAAGGTCGAGCCCTCGACGGGGCGCAGAGCGCCGTCGACGAAGTCGTCCGGCGGCAGGTAGTACGCGGGCGGGTGGCTCGTCTCGAGCACGCGCACCGCGCGCGTCGAGTCGGCGATCACGTGGCCGCCGAGCTCGATCGTGACGCGTGCGTGCACGGGCTCGACGCGCGGCGGGCGCGGGTAGTCCCAGACCGACTCCTGCCCGGGGCCGGGCTCGATGCGGCCGGCTCGGAGGTCGCGACGGGCCATGTCAGAAGCCGAAATCGCCGAAGCCGCCGCCGTCGAAGCCGCCGCCTCCGTCGAAGCCACCGGCGTCGAAGAAGCCGCCACCGTCGCCGGCGCCCGCATCCGCGCCGGAGTCGGCACCGCCCGCATCCGTCGCACCGGCATCGCCGGCGTCGCCCTCGCCACCGGTGTCGCCCTCGCCACCCGCCTCGGCCCCGCCGCCGTCCAGGGGCGGCAGGAAGGCGCTCACGAGCGCCGAGGCGACGACGTAGCCGGCGACCGTGCCGAGCAGCGAGGCGCCCATCATGCTGCCGAACGAGGGGCCGGCGAACGAGCGCTCCATCGTGCCGGGCTGGCGCAGCTCGGAGCGGGTGGCGGCCTGCGCGAGCGTCGAGGGCTGGTCGTCGCGCGGGGCCTCGCCCTGCGGAGCCTCGGCGCTCAGGCGCTCGAACACGAGGCGACGCTGCTCGGGCGTGAGCTTGGCGAAGGCCTCGGCGTGCACCTTCTCGATCGTCTCGGGCGGCGCCGTCTCGAGCAGGTAGCGGTAGCGCTCGACCGCGCGCTCGTCGTCGCTGCGCGGCGCGCGGGGCGGCGGCGGGGCGGTCTCGGGCTCGGGAGTGCGGCTGCCGAAGATGCGGTCGAAGAAGCTCATGGGTCTCTCCAGGTGAGGGAGCGGGCAGGGCGCCCGGGGCGACCGTAGTGCGCCGCTCTTGCAGCAGGCTGAGCGCCGGATCGGTAACAACTCGATGACGATGGTGCCGAAAGAGGGGCCGTGCACTACTGTGAGCAACGAAGTTGATACGCCTCGCTGCGCCGGGCGTCCTGGAACACCAAGCAGGTCGCTACTCCCCGATGGATACGGTTCACGAGTTGGTTCGACTGGTGGTTTCGACAGTCGAAACTCCGTGAAGTAGGAAACAAGGGAGTCAGTAATGACGACAGGCACCGTTAAGTGGTTCAACGCCGAAAAGGGCTTCGGATTCATCACCCCCGATGACGGAAGCGCCGACGTGTTCGCGCACTTCTCGGCCATCCAGAGCAACGGCTACCGTTCGCTCGATGAGAACCAGAAGGTCGAGTTCGACGTGGCCCAGGGCCCCAAGGGCCTCCAGGCCGAGAACATCCGCCCGCTCTAGTCTTCACCGACTGCAGCGCGTCGCGTGACTCGTCACGCGAACCTCACGAGAGCCGCCCCCCGATGATGTGGGGCGGCTTTCGTCGTTAAGGCGCGGTCACGAAGTCGATGAGCTCCTCGACCCGGCCGAGCAGCGCCGGGTCGAGATCGGCGAAGCTGCGCACCGAGCCGCGAATCCGTCGCCACGCCGCGGCCGTGTCGGCCTGCGTCGCGTGCGGCCAGCCGAGACGGCGCAGCACGCCCGTCTTCCACTCTTCGCCCCTCGGCACGTCCGGCCAGGCTTCGATGCCGACGCGGGCGGGCTTCACGGCGGCCCAGACGTCGATGTACGGATGCCCGACGACGAGCACGTGGCGGGCATCCACCCCTCTCAGCGCCTCGCGCGTGAGCCGCTCCTCCTTCGATCCTGCGACGAGGTGGTCGACGAGCACGCCGACGCGACGCCCGGGCGCGGGGTCGAACTCGCGCAGCCGCTCGGCGAGGTGGTCGACGCCTTCGAGGTACTCGACGACGACGCCCTCGACGCGCAGGTCGTCGCCCCACACCTGCTCGACGAGCTCGGCGTCGTGGCGGCCCTCGACCCAGATGCGGCTGCCGCGGGCGACGCGAGCGCGCTGCTCGTCGACGGCGAACGATCCGCTCGCGGTGCGCTGACGGCCCGTCGGCTTCGCCGCGACGGGGGCGGTGAGGATGACCGGGGCGCCCTCGACGAGGAAGCCTCCTCCCAGCGGGAAGACCCGCACCCTGCCCCTGCGATCTTCGAGGAGCACGGTGCCGAGCTCGACGCGCACGACGGCGCCGACGAAACCTGAGTCGGGCAGCTCGACGACGAGGTCTTTCTCGGCCGGAACCTCGGGCACGACGACGCGGCCGCGCGCCCGCCAGTCGCCGCCGAGCACGTCGGCGCCGTACGGGTCGACGTAGCCGCTCGCACGGTCGTCGAGGTCGCGGTCGGAGGAGCCGGGGCCGAGCGGTGAAGCGGTCACCCGGCGACGGTACCCGGCGCGCGCGACGGCCTCGGGCATCCACGCCGGTCGGGCGGCGGCGCGCACGCGGGGTCTTCCGCGCGCACACCGCGCTGTTTCGGGCACACCGCGCGCCCCCGGGCGTACTGCTTGC
>JAOASR010000100.1 GCA_030158585.1 Microcella sp. | reverse complement strand
GCGCCCTCGCAGTCGACCTGAAGTTCAAGCTCGGCTTCGACGACTCGCTCGACGTCGTGGGAATCCACCTCGTCGGCGGCCTCGTCGGCACGCTGTACCTGGGCTTCTTCGCCAACGGCACGGGCCTCATCTACAGCGGCGAGTTCACGCAGCTCTTCGTGCAGGCCATCGCGGCCTTCGCGGTGATGATCTACTCGTTCACGCTCGCCTTCGTCATCGGTCTCGCGATCGAGAAGACGATGGGCTTCCGTGTGAAGGAGGAGGACGAGCTCGCCGGCATCGACCCGATCGTGCACGGCGAAGAGGGCTACGTGCTCGAGGCCACGCGCTGATCGACTGAACCATCGCCTTCGGGCGCACGCGGGGCGCTACTCTTCGACCGAGTAGCGCCCCGTCGTCGCGGTCGGGGCCGTTTCGCACCCGAGGAGTGACGTGATCACGAGCGACCCCGCGCTGCAGCTCATCGCGGCGGTGCTCGTGCTGTGCGCTCCGGTCGGAGTGCTTGTGGGTACTGGGCGCACCGAGCGCGCGCGCTGGCTCACGGCGCTCGTCGCCGGCGCGGCCGGCGCCGTCGCATCGATCGCGGGGGATGCCCTGGGCGGCCCGATCGCGGATCTTCCGGCGAGCATCCTCGACGCCGCCATCGCGGCCGCTGTCACCGCCATCGTGGCGACTCTCGCCGCCCCCCGCCTCGGGCCCCTCGGGGGCGTCGTGTTCGCCGGCAGCTGGTCGGTGCTGGTCTACCAGCCCGTCGTGGGCGCGGTGATCGGCGAGTTCCCCCCGCTCGTGCAGTCGCTCATCGGCGCAGTCGACTTCGGAGGAGTGCTCGCGACGCACGTCGCCGCCGGGGCTGCCCTGCTCGTCGTGCACCTGCTGCCCGCGCCGCGCCGCATCACGTCGTTCGCGTACGTGGCGCGAGCGCTCGCGTGGCCCCGCGCGGTGCTCGCCGCGGCCCTCGTGATCGTCGGCGGCAGCGCCTGGCTCGTCGGTGTCGAGCGCGTGATCGACGAGGCCACGGGTCGGATCATCGCGAACGCCCTCGTCGGCATCGCCGTCGCCGCGATCGCGTGGTCGCTCATCGAGAAGATTGGCTGGAACCGGCTGACGCCCGCCGTGCTCGTCGCGGGAGCGTGGGGCGGCTGGGCGGCGATCGGGATCGGCGCGCCGTTCCTGGCGCCTCCCGCGCTGGGCGCCACGGCCGTGCTCGGCGGCGCCATGGGCTCGGCGCTGAGCGGTGCCGGCGTTCGTGACGGCGATGCCGCCGCGCCTCGACGTTCGTGGACGGTCGGCGTGATCGGAGCGACGGCGGCCGGAGGGATCGTCGTCGCGCTGCTCGCCGACGGCTTCGGCCTCGCCGCGACGGGCACGCTGGTGCTCGCGGCGTCGCAGCTCGTCACCGTGATGGTCGTCAGTCTGGTCGCCGCCCTCGGCGGGCTTCTCTGCTGGGCGATCGCGCGTGCGGCGATCGCTGTGCTCGGTCTCACCGATCAGCGAGCACGAAAAAGCCCCTGACCGGCCGAAACGGCTGCTCAGGGGCTGTGCTGGTGGGCGATACCAGACTCGAACTGATGACCTCTTCCGTGTGAAGGAAGCGCGCTACCAACTGCGCCAATCGCCCGTGCGCGTCCATCTTGCCATAACTCCACGAGCCGCCGCGCACCCTACGAGGGACCTTCCGCCCGCGGGTGACACGCCCGGTCCGCTCGGTTTGGCATCCCCCCGAGAGGTCGGCTATGGTTTCCATGCGCGCCGGAAACGGCGAGCGAAATGCGGATGTGGCGCAGTGGTAGCGCATCACCTTGCCAAGGTGAGGGTCGCGAGTTCGAATCTCGTCATCCGCTCGAGTACGGCCCTTCGGTAGTGGGGGCTGCACCCACGGTGGCGTGGCCGAGAGGCGAGGCAGCGGCCTGCAAAGCCGTGCACACGGGTTCGAATCCCGTCGCCACCTCGCACTCCCGGTCTGACCGGGGAGGCGAGCCACCTACCGAACAGCATCACCACGGGCGATTGGCGCAGCGGTAGCGCGCTTCCCTGACACGGAAGAGGTCACTGGTTCGATCCCAGTATCGCCCAC
>JAOASR010000099.1 GCA_030158585.1 Microcella sp. | reverse complement strand
AAGATCGGCATGGTCGGCCCGAACGGCGCCGGCAAGTCGACGATCATCAAGATCATGGCCGGCCTCGACCAGCCCTCCAATGGCGAGGCGCGGCTGAGCCCCGGCTACACCGTCGGCATTCTCATGCAGGAGCCCGAGCTCGACGAGACGAAGACCGTGCTCGAGAACGTGCAGGACGGCGTGCGCGAGCTGCACGACAAGCTCACGCGCTTCAACGAGATCTCGGCCGCGATGGCCGACCCCGACGCCGACTTCGACGCGCTGCTGGCCGAGATGGGCACCCTGCAGGAAGACATCGACGCCGCGAACGGCTGGGATCTGGACTCGCAGCTCGAGCAGGCGATGGATGCCCTGCGCTGCCCGCCCGGCGACGAGATGATCACCCACCTCTCGGGTGGAGAGAAGCGCCGTGTCGCGCTCTGCAAGCTCCTGCTCGAGAAGCCCGATCTGCTGCTGCTCGACGAGCCCACCAACCACCTCGACGCCGAGAGCGTGCAGTGGCTCGAGCAACACCTGCAGAAGTACCCCGGCGCCGTCATCGCCATCACGCACGACCGGTACTTCCTCGACCACGTCGCCGAGTGGATCGCCGAGGTCGACCGCGGTCGCCTCTACCCCTACGAGGGCAACTACTCGACCTACCTCGAGAAGAAGGCCGCCCGCCTGCAGGTGCAGGGCAAGAAAGACGCCAAGCTCGCCAAGCGCCTCGAGAGCGAGCTCGAGTGGGTGCGCAGCAACGCCAAGGGCCGTCAGGCCAAGTCGAAGGCCCGCCTCGCTCGCTACGAGGAGATGGCGGCGGAGGCCGAGAAGACGCGCAAGCTCGACTTCGAAGAGATTGTGATCCCCGTCGGCCCGCGCCTCGGCGCGCAGGTCATCGAGGCGTCGAAGCTGACGAAGGGCTTCGGCGATCGAGTGCTCATCGACGGGCTCTCGTTCACGCTGCCGCGCAACGGCATCGTCGGCATCATCGGCCCCAACGGCGTCGGCAAGACCACGCTCTTCAAGACGATCGTCGGCCTCGAGCCGCTCGACAGCGGCACGCTCAAGATCGGCGACACGGTCGACATCTCGTACGTCGACCAGAGCCGCGGCGGCATCGACCCGAACAAGACGCTGTGGGAGGTCGTGAGCGACGGCCTCGACTACATCCAGGTCGGCAAGACCGAGATCCCGTCGCGCGCCTACGTCTCGCAGTTCGGCTTCAAGGGCCCCGACCAGCAGAAGAAGGCCGGCGTGCTGTCGGGCGGTGAGCGCAACCGTCTGAACCTCGCGCTCACGCTCAAGCAGGGAGGCAACCTGCTGCTGCTCGACGAGCCGACGAACGACCTCGACGTCGAGACGCTCGGCAGCCTCGAGAACGCGCTGCTCGAGTTTCCCGGCTGCGCTGTGGTCATCACGCACGACCGGTGGTTCCTCGACCGCATCGCGACGCACATCCTCGCGTGGGAGGGCACGGACGAGAACCCGAGCTACTGGCACTGGTTCGAGGGCAACTTCGAGTCGTACGAGGCCAACAAGATCGAGCGCCTCGGCCCCGACGCCGCGAAGCCGCACCGCTCGACCTACCGCAAGCTCACGCGCGACTAGGTCAGGGCGGCGAGCAGCGCATGACGCGCATCCATGTGCCCATCGCGCTGCGGTGGAGCGACCTCGACGCCTACGGGCACGTCAACAACGCCCGCCTGCTGACCCTGCTCGAAGAGGCGCGCATCGAAGTGTTCTGGCGCGGCCGGGGCGCCTCGGCGACTCCGCTGCCCGAGCTGCACATCGACGAGGGCGCGCAGAGCCTCATCGCGCGGCAGGAGGTCGAGTACCTCGCGCCGATCCCGCACCTGCGCGACCCGCTCGACGTGCAGCTCTGGATCGGCGCCCTCGGGGGCGCGAGCCTCGACGTCTGCTACGAGATCTGCTCGCCCCTCGGGGCCGAGCCGGGCGCGGTGTTCGCGCGCGCGATGTCGACGCTCGTGCTCGTCGACGAGCAGACCGGCGCACCCCGCCGCATCAGCGACCGCGAGCGCTCGCTGTGGGCGCCGTACCTCGAGGAGCCGGTCGCCTTCCGACGCCGCACCTGACCGGTCGCCGCTGCGCGTCGACTCGACGACGAGAGACGGATGCTCGCGCGCGACTAGGTCGCGGGCGCCAGCACCCACAGCACTTCGCACCGCTCGTCGGCCGAGGCGTTGTGCCAGGTGTGCGGGTCGCGCCCGCGGAAGGTCATCGAGTCGCCCGCGCCGAGCTCGTGCTCGTCGTCGCCGAGCACGATCGTGAGGCGGCCGGCGAGCACGTAGACGAACTCGACGTCGCAGTCGAGGCTGTAGAGGTCGTCGCCCGCCGTGCCGCCCGGCCCGATGAGCGAGCGGATGACCTCGACGTCGGTCTGCGAGCCCGGGGTGAGCAGGAACTCCTCTGCCCCCTCGCCACCGAAGTTGATGGGCGCGCCCTGGCCGGCGCGCACGATCTGCGAGGGCGGTGGCTCGAACAGCTCACCGACCTTGAGGCCCACGGCCTCGCAGATGGCGACGAGCGAGGCGACGGAGGGCGAGACCTGGTCGCGCTCGAGCTTGCTCACGAAGCCCTGGCTGATGCCCGCGGCGGCGCCGACCGCTTCGAGGGTGAGCCCCCGCGCGAGCCTCGCCGCGCGCAGTCGGGCACCGATCCTCACGTCGCTGGGCATGCCTCTATCCTGCGGCACGACGCCGACATTGCGCGCCATCAGTCGCTCTCGATGGCCACCGCACGCACGGGTGCGCCATCCGCACCGATGAACTTCAGCGGCAGAACCGAGACCAGCGGAGTCTCGCTGCGCACCGCCGCGAGGTTCGTCATGTTCTCGATGATGACGCCGCCGACCTCGGCGATGAGGTGGTGGCAGGGGAAGCCCTCGCCGGGGTGCTTGTCGTCGGGCGTCTCGTCGAGGTTGATGGCGTCGATGCCGATCGTGCGCACGCCGCGCTCGAGCAGCAGCGCGCACGCCTCGCGATCGAGGTACGGATGCTCGAAGTAGCGGTCGGTGCCGTAGTGGTCGCTCCAGCCCGTGTGCAGGAGCACGATCACGCCGGGCCGCAGACGATCGAGAGCCGGGGCGAGGTGCGCCGTCGTGATGCGGCCGCGCTCACCCGCGTCGCGAGCATCCACCATCACGCCCTCGCCCACGAACCGCTCGAGAGGCAGCTCATCGATGCGGGGAGTGGCGTCGTCGAAGTGGTAGGGGGCGTCGACGTGAGTGCCGCTCTGCGACCCCATGGTGACCGAGAGCAGGTTGAAGCCGTCGACCGCGACCGAGCTGTGCGGTGCGAACGACACGACGGGGTCACCTGGATACACCTGCGTCTCGGCGGTGAGAGGCACGGACAGGTCGACGACACGTTCTATCCTCATGGTCAAGAACCTTTGCACATGAGTCATATCGCGGTCTATAGTCAGCCCATCGTTCCTCCCACCCCGAGTCGAAGGACCCTTCTCATGACGGACAACAGAGTCGTTGTCGACCACTCCGATGTCGCCCTCAACCCTCGCCCGCGGGCGACGGAGGTCGAGCAGCGCGGCATCGATACCGTTCCCGATGCCGACCGCACCTCGACCTGGCGCGACCTCATGCGCATCCAGTTCGGCGGCGCCAACACGTTCGCGACGGTGCTGCTCGGCACCTTCCCGATAGCGTTCGGCCTGTCGTTCTGGCAGGCCGTCGCCGCCACGCTCCTCGGCCTCGCGCTCGGCATCCTCGTGCTCATGCCGATGGGGCTCTTCGGGCCCAAGACCGGCACGAACAACGCCGTCTCGTCCGGCGCGTTCTTCGGCGTCCGGGGCCGTGTGGTCGGCTCGTTCCTGTCGCTCCTGACCGCGGTGGCGTTCTACTCGATCTCGGTCTGGGTCGGCGGCGATGCACTCGTCGGCGCACTCAACCGCCTCGGGGGCGTGCCCGACTCCGTGGGCCTCCGCACCGCGATCTACGGTGTCATCGGCCTCATCGTGATCGTGGTCGTGGTCTACGGCTATCAGTTCATGCTGCTCATCAACAAGACGGCGGTCATCGCGAACTCGGCGCTGTTCTTGCTCGCCTTCGTCGCCTTCTCGGGCACCTTCGACCCCTCCTACTCGGGCACGGGCGAGTACCTGCTCGGCAGCTTCTGGCCGACCTTCATCCTCTCGGCGCTCATCGTCATGTCGAACCCCGTGTCGTTCGGCGCGTTCCTCGGCGACTGGTCGCGGTACATCCCGGCCTCGACGCCCGCGCGCAAGATCTTCGGGGCGACGGCGCTCGGCCAGGGCCTCACGCTCATCCCGTTCCTGTTCGGCGTCGCGACGGCCACGATCGTCGCCGGCGAGGCCGACTACGTGTTCGCGCTCATCCAGGCGTCGCCGCTCTGGTACGCCGTGCTGCTCATGGCGGTGGCATTCATCGGCGGGCTCTCGACGGGCTCGACGTCGCTTTACGGCACGGGCCTCGACTTCTCGTCGGTGTTCCCGCGCTTCAACCGGGTGCAGGCCACCATCTTCATCGGAGTGCTCGCGTTCCTCTTCATCCTCCTGGGTCGCCTGTACCTCGACCTCCTGGGCGTGGTCAACGCCTTCGTCGGCGCGATCATCGTCACGACGACGCCGTGGATGATCATCATGGCGATCGGCTACTTCGTGCGCCGCGGCTCGTTCTCGCGCGCCGACCTGCAGGTGTTCAACCGCGGCGAGACCGGCGGACGGTACTGGTTCTCGCACGGCGTGAACTGGCGCGGCATGGTCGCCTGGATCGGCGCCGCCGTGCTCGGCCTCCTCTTCGCCTACTACCCGCCCGTGATCGAGGGCCCGCTCAGCGGACTCGCGGGAGGCGCCGACATCAGCCTGGTGGTCGCGATCGTCGCGGCCGCCGTGCTCTACATCGGCGCGCTCGTGATCTTCCCCGAGCCGGCGTACGTGTTCCCCGCCGACGGGCCGCGCGGCGTGCCCGAGCGCGAGGCGCCGCTGCAGCCGATCGAGACCGACCACAGCTCGGCGGCCGCGAAGGCCGCCGCCCGCCGCGCGGGCTGAGCCGGATGCCCGGGGGCGGCCCGCAGACCGCCCCCGGCTTCCTGCCCGCTCGCGCCGGGCATCCCGCATCGACGTCGTGAACTTCAGGAGGTTCCCCGTGGAGCAGCACATCCCTCGCGTCATCGCGAACGGCAACATCGGCCAGGTCGACGCGACCCAGGTGCCCCGCTACGGAGGGGCGCCGACCTTCGCGCGGCTGCCGCGCTGGGACGAGGTCGATCGCGCCGACGTCGTCATTCTGGGCGTGCCCTTCGACACGGGTGTGAGCTATCGGCCAGGGGCGCGGTTCGGGCCGTCTCACATCCGCGAGTCGTCGCGGCTGCTGCGGCCCTACAACCCCGCGCAGGATGCGCAGCCGTTCGCGACGCAGCAGGTCGTCGATGGCGGCGACATCGCCGCGAACCCGTTCGACATCGAGGAGGCTCTGGCGAGCATCCAGTCGAGTGCGCTGCAGGTGCTCGTCGGGGGAGCGCAGCTGCTCACGCTCGGCGGCGACCACACGATCGCTCTGCCGCTGCTGCGCGCGATGCACGCCGTGCACGGGCCGATCGCGGTCGTGCACTTCGACGCGCACCTCGACACGTGGGACACGTACTTCGGCGCCGACTACACGCACGGCACGCCGTTCCGCCGCGCGTCGGAGGAGGGGCTGCTCGCGAAGGACTCGTGCCTGCACGTCGGCATTCGCGGGCCGCTCTACACGGCCGACGACCTCACCGAGGACGGCGATCTGGGGTTCCAGATCGTGCACGCGACCGAGATGGATGCCCTGGGCGCGTCGGGCGTCATCGAACGCATGAAGGCGCGCGTCGGCGATCGCCCCGTCTACGTCTCGATCGACATCGACGTGCTCGACCCCGCGTTCGCGCCCGGCACCGGCACGCCCGAGGCGGGCGGCTTCACCAGTCGTGAGCTGCTCGCGGTGCTGCGCGGCTTCGTTGACGTCAACCTCGTCGGCGCCGACATCGTCGAGGTCGCGCCGGCCTACGACCACGCTCAGATCACGGGCATCGCGGCCGCCCACACGGCGTACGAGCTGCTCTCGGTCATGGCTCGACGCCGGAGCGCGCAGTGAGCGCGGCCGGCCGCGACGCGGTCGATTCCGCCGCCGACCAGTCAGTCGTCGACGCGGTGCTCGCCGCCGCCGACGCGATCGTCGACGACTTCGCGCACCACCGCACGGCTGAGTACTTCGGGGGCTTCGCGGAGGATGCGACCTTCGTCTTCCACACCGCCGACCGGCGGCTCGAGAGCCGCGCCGAGTACGAGGCGCTGTGGGCCCAGTGGGAGGGCGAGGACGGCTTCCGGGTGCACGGCTGCCGGTCGAGCGACCGGCGCGTGCAGCTGCTCGGCGACACGGCGATCTTCACGCACTCCGTCGACTCGCGCATCGAGCTCGGCGGCCAGGTCGACGATGTGACCGAGCGCGAGACGATCGTCTTCGCGCGGCGCGAGGGCCGCTGGGTCGCCGTGCACGAGCACCTCTCGCCGCGCGCGTAGCGCCTCTCACGCAGCACCTCACGTCGCGGGCCGCACCCCGCGCTCCTGATTGCTTCCGTCGTGCGTCGCCGGCCGGATGCGCTCGGCGACACGCCGTGACGCGGCCCCGACGTGCCGCGTTCCACGTCGCCGACTCCGAATGAGCGAACCGCAGCGCGGGCGCGGGGCCCCGACATCGCGCGACGTCGGGACCAAGGACCCGTTGACCATGGTGTGTGACGCACAGTATCGTGTGGCGCATGAGCACACCGGGCGACGTCGACGCCACGCTCGAGGCCGGGCACTTCCAAGAGCTGCGCCGCGGCACCGTCGTGCTCGCGAGCCTCCTCGCCCTGCGGTCGCCCGGCTACGGCTACGCGCTGCTCGAGCACCTCGAGCAGGCGGGCATCGACGTCGAGGCCAACACGCTCTACCCGCTGCTGCGCCGCCTCGAGTCGCAGGGGCTGCTCACGAGCGAGTGGAGCACCGCCGAAGCGCGCCCACGGAAGGTCTACCGCACGAGCCCCGCCGGCGACGCGCTCGCCCAGCGCCTGCTCGCCGAATCCCACCGCCTCGCCGACGCCCTCGGGCGCCTCGCCACCGAGAAGGAGCACTGATCGCCATGACCGCCACCCCCGAGACCCTCGCCGAGCGCTACGTCACGACGGTCGTGCATCACGTGCCCGAGAAGTCGCGCGCCGACGTCTCGGCCGAGCTGCGCGCGTCGATCGCCGACGACATCGACGCGCGCGTCGCCGCCGGCGCGCCGCCCGAGACCGCTGAACGGGATGCCCTGCTCGCGCTCGGCGACCCCCACCGCCTCGCCGCCGAGTACGCGGGCACGCCGCTGCACCTCATCGGGCCGACGCACTTCCTCGAGTGGCGGCGGCTCACGGTCGTACTGCTCTCGATCGTGCTGCCGATCGTCGCGGGCGCGATCGTCATCGCGCGGGCTCTCGCCGGCGAGGAGCCCGTCGACATCGTGCTGGGGGTGCTCGGCACGGCCGTGAGCGTCGCCGTGGGCATCGTGTTCTGGGTCACCGTCGTGTTCGCCATCATCGAGCGCACGCCCTCGGGAGCGACGCCGCTCTCACGCTGGAGCCCCGACGACCTGCCCGCCGCGACCGGCCGCCCGCAGGTCGGCGTGGGCGACCTCGTCGGCGGGATCCTCGGGCTCGTGATCATCGTCGTGCTCGTCGTCGGGCAGGCGATCGCCTCGCCCGTGCGCGATGCGAGCGGAGCGGTCGTTCCGGTTCTCGACCCCGCGCTGTGGTCGTGGTGGATCCCGTACATCATCGTCATCAGCGCCGCCGAGCTGCTGCTCGTCGTCATGCTCTACCAGCGCCGTCGCTGGACCTTCGGCGCCGCCGTCGCCAACATCGTGCTCAACGTCGCCGCCGCGGTGCCGCTCGTCGTGCTCGTCGCGACCGACTCGGTCATCAACCCGGCTTTCGCCTCGTCATTCGAGGAGGAGCAGGGGCTCATCGAGCTCGGCCAGTCGGCGGCGGTCGGCGTGGCGATCGCCATCGCGGCGCTCGCGCTGTGGAACTCGATCGAGGGCGTCGTGAAGGCCGCACGAGCGCGCGGCTGAGAGCGAGCATCCGCCGTCATGCAGACGGGATGCGCACCATGCCCTCTTGCGCGACGCTCGCGACGAGAACCCCGTCGCGCGTGAAGATGCGGCCCATCGACAGGCCGCGGCCGCCGATCGCGTTCGGCGACTCCTGCACGTAGCAGAGCCACTCGTCGACGCGCGCCGCACGATGCCACCACATGGCGTGGTCGAGGCTCGCCATCTTGAGCCCCGGCGTCGCCCACGACTGGCCGTGCCGGCGCAGGATCGGCTCGAGGATCGAGTAGTCGCTCGCGTACGCGAGGGCCGCGCGGTGCAGGTTCGCGTCGTCGGGCAGCGGGCTCAGAGCGCGCAGCCACACGGCCTGGTGCGCGACCTGCTCGCTGCCGCTGCCGAAGTACAGGTGGCCGGGAGCGTGCCGCAGGTCGAACGGGCGCTCGGTCGCCCAGAACCGTGCGACCGGGTGATCGAGCTGCTCGAGCACCTCGCGCGTGCTCGGCAGGTCCTCCGGTTGCGGGATTCCCTCGGGCATCGTCGCCTGGTGCTCGAGCCCCGGGTCGTCGTCCTGGAACGACGCGATCATCGACAGGATCGGCACGCCCTTCTGATACGCCTGGGTGCGCCGCGTCGAGAACGAGCGGCCGTCGTGAATGCGATCGACCGAGAAGGTGATCGGCTCGTTGACGTCGCCGGGCCGCAGGAAGTACCCGTGCATCGAGTGGATCGCGCGGTCGCCCTCGACCGTGCGGATCGCCGCGAGCACCGACTGCGCCATGACCTGTCCGCCGAAGACGCGGCCCTGAGGCATCCACTGGCTCGGGGCCGTGAAGATGTCCTCCGTCGTGCGCGCGCCCGTGTCGGCGAGGTCGAGCGCCTGCAGCATCGCGGCGACGGGGTCGTGGGGGGCGGGGGCGTCGGTCACGCCCGTAGTCTAGGGAGCGATGTCGAGCATCCTCTCCCTTCCTGACGCGGCCGGCGCGAACGACCTGCAGACCCTCCTGGGGCGCGCCGCGCGGCTCGACGAGAACGCCTCGGTGCGCCTGATCCTCGACGGGGGAGTGCTCGCCGTCTACGTCGCGGTGCTGCACCCGCGCGGCCTGCTCGACCGCGGGCCGACCGTGCTCGGGCTGCGCACGCTCGCGGCCGAGGGCGGCCCGCTCGACGAGGTCGTGCCGATCCGCTCGTTCCTGGCGCGGGTGGATGCTGCGCTCGCGACCGCGACGGACGGCCCGATCGCGATCGCCCTCCCCGCCCCCGTCGCGACGGTCGTCTGGGCGGCGATCTCGCCGCCCAGGGCCGGGTGGCAGGCGATGCAGCCGCTCGATCCCGCAGTGCTCGAGGGCGCCGCCCGTGCGGGCATCGACGAGGTCGCGACGGCGGTGCCCGACGGGCTCGGCTCCGACCTCGTGCACCGTGTGCGCACCGAGGTGTGGGGCCGCCCGATCGAAGGCCTCGACCACGTGCCCGCCGGCACCGGGTTCGCGGCGTTCAGTCTCGGATTTCTCGGCGACGACCCCGTGCAGCAGTACGCCTCGGGTTCATGGCTGCGCTTCACGACGCGGCGCGGGCACGTGCTCGTGAAGCAGGCGGGCTGGTCGCTCGGGCGCTGAGCCCGGCTTCTTCTCGCCGCCGCCGCGGCGCGCATCTGCGCTCGCGCCGCTCTCCACAGCTCGGCGGGTCGCCCTTGTCTTCGACGCGCGCCCCAACTACCGTCGAGGCAACTCGGGGCAACGGTGCCCCGGTCAGTCATGCGGCCCACCGGCCGACGGCTGTGAGGATCGACCGCTCTCGGCACACCCGCTCGAGGCGCGGCGGATCGGAGATGCGATGCGTACGACTGTGTCCACGGAACATGCAGTGTCCGACGAACGACTCGAGGCGGAGCTTCCCGCGCCTCCCGACGCTCTCGTGCAGCTGCTCGACCCTCAGGGCCGGCGCCAGTCTGATCCGCTCTACGACCCCTTCGTCTCCGATGTCTCGGATGACGACCTCGCGGCCCTCTACGAAGACATGGTCGTCGTGCGTCGCATCGACGTCGAGGCCACGGCCCTGCAGCGCCAGGGCCAGCTCGGGCTCTGGCCGCCGCTGCTCGGCCAGGAGGCCGCTCAGGTCGGCTCGGCCCGCGCGCTGCGCGCCGACGACTTCGTCTTCTCGAGCTACCGCGAGAACGCCGTCGCCTACTGCCGCTGCGTCGCTCTGCCCGCGATCGTCGAGGTGTGGCGGGGCACCGCCCAGTCGGGCTGGAACCCCTACGACGTCAACATGGCGACTCCGCAGATCGTCATCGGGGCGCAGACCCTGCACGCCGTCGGCTACGCGGTCGGCTGCCGCCACGACGGCGTCGACACTGCGACGGTCACCTACTTCGGTGACGGGGCGACGACGCAGGGCGACGTCAACGAGGCGATGGTCTTCGCCGCCTCGTTCGGCGCGCCCGTGGTCTTCTTCTGCCAGAACAACCAGTGGGCGATCTCCGAGCCCGTGGGCCTGCAGGCGCAACGCCCGATCGCCGAGCGGGCGCCGGGCTTCGGCATTCCGAGCATCCGCGTCGACGGCAACGACGTGCTCGCGGTGCTCGCCGCGACCCGCCGCGCCCTCGAGCGCGCCCACCGCGGCGACGGCCCCACCTTCATCGAGGCCGTGACCTACCGCATGGGGCCGCACACGACCTCCGACGATCCGAGTCGCTACGTCGATCCGGTGCAGAAGGCCGAGTGGGCCGCGAAAGACCCGATCACGCGCGTCGAGGCCTATCTGCGCGAACGGGGCGTGCTGACGGAGGCGCGCGCAGCATCCGTCGCCGCGAAGGCCGACGAGGTCGCCGCCGAGTTCCGCGCTGGCTGCCTCGCGCTGCCAAACCCCGCTCCGTTGTCGGTGTTCGAGCACGTGTACGCCGAGCCGCATGCGGGGCTCGAGCGCCAGCGCGCGCAGCAGGAGGCGTACCTCCGCAGCATCGGCGAGCTCGAGGGAGGCGCGGAATGACCGAGCTCACTCTCGCGAAGGCCGTCAACTCGGGGCTTCGCCGCGCACTCGCCGATGACGACCGCGTCGTGCTGCTGGGCGAGGACATCGGCAGGCTCGGCGGCGTCTTCCGCGTCACCGACGGCCTGCAGCGCGACTTCGGCACCGACCGGGTCATGGATATGCCGCTCGCGGAATCCGGCATCATCGGCATGGCGATCGGGCTCGCGTACCGGGGGTTCCGCCCCGTCTGCGAGATCCAGTTCGATGGGTTCATCTACCCCGCCTTCGACCAGATCGTCGCCCAGGTTGCGAAGCTGCACTACCGCACGCGCGGCGCCGTGCGCATGCCGATCACGATCCGGGTGCCGTTCGGCGGCGGCATCGGGGCGGTCGAGCACCACTCCGAGTCACCCGAGGCGTACTTCGCGCACACGGCGGGGCTGCGCGTCGTGACGTGCTCGACCCCGCAGGACGCGCACACGATGATCCGCCAGGCGATCGCGTGCGACGACCCCGTGCTGTTCTTCGAGCCCAAGCGTCGCTACTGGACGAAGGGCGAGGTCGACGACGGCGCGACCTTCCCGTTCGACAAGGCGCGCGTCGTGCTCGAGGGCACCGACGTCACGATCGTCGCCTACGGGCCTCTCGTCGCGACCGCCATCGACGCCGCGATCGCCGCGAGCGACGACGGCGTCTCGATCGAGGTCATCGACCTGCGCTCGCTCTCGCCGCTCGACCTCGAGACGGTCGAGGCGAGCGTGCGCAAGACCGGCCGGCTCGTCATCACGCACGAGGCCGCACAGTTCGGCGGGCTCGGTGCCGAGATCGCGGCGAGCATCACCGACCGCTGCTTCCTGCACCTCGAGGCGGCGCCGGTGCGCGTCACGGGCTTCGACACCCCCTACCCGAGCGCGCGGGCGGAAGAGCACTTCCTGCCCGATCTCGACCGCATCCTCGACGGCGTCGATCGCGCGCTCGGCCGCGCGAGCTCGCACAGCGCCGCCCTCCTGGAAGGGGCCCGCTGATGGCCGTGCACGAGTTCCGCCTCCCCGACCTCGGCGAGGGCCTCACCGAGAGCGAGATCGTCGAGTGGCACGTCGCCGTCGGCGACCGCGTGACGCTCAACCAGACGCTCGCCGACGTCGAGACCGCGAAGGCCGTCGTGCAGCTGCCGTCGCCCTTCGCGGGAGTCGTCGCCGCCCTGCACGCCGAGCCCGGCACGACCGTGCAGGTCGGGGCCCCCATCGTCTCGATCGAGGTGGCATCGGATGCTGCGCTCGCGTCGAGCGTCGGCGCCGAGCCGCCCGCCGCCGCGGCGCCCGCGGCGCACGCCGCGCCCGCGGCCGCAGTATCGACGCCCGCCGTCGTCGAGTCGGATGCGGCGCCCGCCGACACCGTTTCTGCCTCGGCGCCCGCCGCAGCCGACGTCGCCGAGCCCGCCGCCGAGCGTCAGGCGGTGCTCGTCGGCTACGGCCCCGCCGTCGAGTCGGGGCGCCGCCCCAAGCGTCGCGCGCGCTCGCTGCCCGAGCGCCCCGAGCGCCCGGCCGAGCAGCCCGCCGGCCCGCGCGGCCCCGGAAGCAGCGGCGGCACACCCCGGCGGGGCGCCGCGCTCGCGACGCCGCCCGTCCGCAAGCTCGCGCACGACCTCGGCGTCGACCTCTCCGAGGTCCACGGTACGGGTGACGACGGCCAGGTCACGCGCGCCGATGTGACCCGGTTCGCCGAGCATGGCCGCGCCGCGGCATCCGCCCCCTCGATCGCGACCGACCGCGACGTCGACCGCATCGGCGGGTCGGTCGAGAGCCGCCCCGCCGAGGTGCGGCACCCCATCAAGGGCGTGCGGAAGGCCACGGCCGAGGCGATGGTGCGCAGCGCGTTCAGCGCGCCGCACGTGACCGAGTTCCTGACGATCGACGTGACGGCCGCGAGCGAGCTCGTCGCTCGGCTCAAGGCCCGCGGGCAGCGCGCCTCGATGCTCGCGCTCGTGAGCAAGGCGCTGTGCCTCGCGGTCGCGCGCAACCCGAGCCTCAACGCGCGGTGGGACGAGGCGGCGAACGAGATCGTCGAGCTGCGCGACATCCACCTCGGCATCGCGGTGGCGACGCCGCGAGGGCTGCTCGTGCCGAGCATCCGCGATGCGCAGGCGAAGACGGTGCCGCAGCTCGCCGACGCGATCCGCGAGCTTGCCGAGACCGCGCGCGAGGGCCGCACGCCGCCGTCGGCGCTCACGGGCGGAACGATCACGATCACCAACATCGGCGTCTTCGGCGTCGACGCGGGCACGCCGATCATCAACCCCGGCGAGGCGGCGATCCTCGCGATGGGGGCCGTGCGGCGCCTGCCGTGGGAGTTCGAGGGCGGCATCGCGCTGCGCGACGTCATGACGCTGAGCGTCTCGTTCGACCACCGCATGGTCGACGGCGAGCAGGGGTCGCGGTTCCTGACCGACATCGGCGGCATTCTGCGCGACCCGGCGAGCGTGCTCGCGCTCGTCTGACTCGGGCTCGGGGTGGCGCGCGGGCCTGCGCGCCGCCCTGGGTCCTGCCTCCGCCCGCCGCCCGCCGCCCGCCGCCCGCCGCCTGCCTCCGCGAGATCACGACTCTGTGACGAGATCACCGAAACAGGAGCGTGATCTCGCCGCAGACCCGAGCGCTGGTGCTCCTCGCCGGCGCCGTGACCGCACGTGAGCCGAAAAGTTGCACCTGCGCCGGAACGTTTCGACCCATTCGCAACTTTCGGGCACACTCGCGGGGCGCGGGGCGCGGGGCGCCGGGGCATCGGCGCGCGACGCCAGCGCAGCGCGCGGCTACGCCGTCAAAGCGGCGAGCGCCATCGATTCGAGGATGCTCCGCGCAGCCCGTGCCCCGACGCGCGAGCTGTGCGGCGTCGAGTTGATGAGCCCGAAGCACGCGTGCGCACGCGTGCGCAGCGCGACCCTCGCGTCTGCCGGACGCAGCCGCGCGAGCACATCGACCCAGAGCTCGACGTACTCCCGCTGCAGCGCCCGCACGGTGTGGCGGTCGTCGTCGGCGAGCGAGTCGAGGTCGTGATCCTGCACGCGGATGACGTCGGCGTTGGCGAGGGCGAAGTTGACGTGGAAGGCGACGAGACCCTCGAGCGCAGCGCGGGCGTCGACCCCGGCCGAGGCGATGACGGCCCGACCGCCCGCGAGCAGCCCCTCGCTCGCCCCGACGAGGATCGCCGCGAGGACCGCCTGCTTGCTCACGAAGTGCTTGTAGACGGCGGGCCCGCTGACGCCGGCCGCGGCGCCGAGCTCGTCGAGCGAGACGCGCGGGAATCCGCGCTCGGCGAAGAGCTGCGCCGCCGCCGCGAGCAGAGTCGCGCGGCGCTCGGCCTTGGCCCGGTCGCGCGCGGTCGTGAGCTCGGGGGAAGCCCCGGCACGAGCATCCGTCGTCGCCGTCATGCCGCCAGTGTAGACAGGCCGGTGAACGATCACTAACCTGAATCGGTGAGCGGTCGTTAACCGAACGGCGGCGAGACCCCAGCACCGTAGCAGGGCCACAAGCCCTCGACGAGAAGGAGCGGTCGATGGCGACCCTCGAGACGACTGCGACCACGAGCACGGCCGAGGGCAGCGGCCCGAACGCCGCCGCGATGCGCGCCCTCGTCGACGACCTGAAGGCTCGCCTCGCGACCGCGGCCCTCGGCGGCCCCGAGCGCAGCCGCGAGCGGCACGTCGCGCGCGGCAAGCTCCTGCCGCGCGAGCGCATCGACGCGCTGCTCGACGACGGCAGCCCCTTCCTCGAGCTTGCCCCGCTCGCCGCGACCGGCCTCTACGAGGACGAGGCGCCCGGCGCGGGCGTCATCGCCGGCATCGGCCTCGTGCACGGCCGCCACGTGCTGGTCATCAGCAACGACGCGACGGTCAAGGGCGGCACGTACTTCCCGATGACGGTCAAGAAGCACCTGCGGGCGCAGGAGGTCGCGCTCGAGAACCGCCTGCCGTGCGTGTACCTCGTCGACTCGGGCGGCGCGTTCCTGCCGCTGCAGGCCGAGGTCTTCCCCGACCGCGATCACTTCGGGCGCATCTTCTTCAACCAGGCGCGGATGTCGGCGGCGGGCATCCCGCAGATCGCCTCCGTCATGGGGTCGTGCACGGCGGGCGGCGCGTACGTGCCCGCGATGAGCGACGAGACCGTGATCGTGCGCAATCAGGGCACGATCTTCCTCGGCGGCCCGCCGCTCGTGAAGGCCGCGATCGGCGAGGTCGTGAGCGCTGAGGAGCTCGGCGGCGGCGACACGCACGCGCGCGTCTCGGGCGTGGTCGACCACCTCGCCGATGACGATCGGCACGCGCTGGACATCGTGCGCGACATCCTCGCCACCGTGCCGCCGCCCGCCGCGCCCGCGTGGGAGGTCGGCGAGAGCATCTCGCCCGCCGTCGACGAGGCCACGCTCTACGACGTCATCCCGCCCGACGTGCAGACCCCGTACGACGTGCGCGAGGTCATCGCGAGGCTCGTCGACGGCGGCGGAAGCTGGCACGAGTTCAAGCGCGAGTACGGCGACACCCTCGTGACCGGGTTCGCGCGCATCCACGGCCACCCCGTCGGCATCGTCGCCAACAACGGCGTGCTGTTCAGCGAGTCGGCCGCGAAGGGCGCGCACTTCATCGAGCTGTGCGACCAGCGCGGGGTGCCCCTGCTGTTTCTGCAGAACATCTCTGGCTTCATGGTCGGCCGCGACGCCGAGGCGGGCGGCATCGCCAAGCACGGCGCGAAGATGGTCACCGCGGTCGCGACGACGCGCGTGCCGAAGCTCACGGTCGTCATCGGCGGATCGTTCGGCGCCGGCAACTACTCGATGTGCGGGCGGGCGTACTCGCCGCGCTTCCTCTGGATGTGGCCCAACGCCCGCATCTCGGTCATGGGCGGCAACCAGGCCGCCGCCGTGCTCGGCACCGTGCGCCGCGACCAGCTCGGCGACGCGTGGAGCGCCGAGGAGCAGGAGGCGTTCGAGCGCCCCATCCGCGCTCAGTACGAGGCCGAGGGCAGCCCCTACTTCTCGACCGGCCGCCTGTGGGACGACGGCATCATCGACCCCGCCGACACTCGCACCGTGCTCGGCCTCGCCCTCGACGTCTGCAGCCGCGCGCCGCTGCCCGACCCGGCCTTCGGCCTCTTCCGGATGTGAGCGCAGTGACCCAGACCCTGCCCCGCCCTTTCGCCTCCGTCCTCGTCGCCAATCGCGGCGAGATCGCGTGCCGCATCATCCGCACGCTGCGTGAGCTGGGCATCCGCTCGATCGCGGTCTACAGCGACGCCGATGCGGATGCCCGCCACGTGTCGCTCGCGGATCTCGCCCTCCGCATCGGCCCGGCCTCGGCCGCCGAGAGCTACTTGAGCGTCGGTGCGATCGTCGACGCCGCCCGCCGCAGCGGTGCCGAGGCGATCCACCCGGGCTACGGCTTCCTCAGCGAGAACGCCGAGCTCGCCGCCGCGTGCGCCGAGGCCGGCATCGTGTTCGTCGGGCCGAGCCCGCGCGCGCTCGAGGTCATGGGCGACAAGATCCGCGCGAAGGCGCACGTCGCCGAGCGGGGAGTGCCGATCATCCCCGGCGCGGGCGAGCCAGGCATGGCCGACGACGACCTCGTCGCGGCGGCCGACCGCGTCGGCTTCCCGCTCATCATCAAGCCGTCGGCGGGCGGCGGTGGAAAGGGCATGACGGTCGTCCATGAGGCGGATGCTCTGCCCGAGGCTCTCGCGAGTGCCCGCCGCGTCGCGCTCAAGGCCTTCGGCGACGACACGCTGCTGCTCGAGCGCTTCATCGCCGCCCCGCGCCACATCGAGGTGCAGGTGCTCGCCGACACGCACGGCACGACCGTGCATCTGGGCGAGCGCGAGTGCTCGCTGCAGCGCCGGCATCAGAAGATCATCGAAGAGGCCCCCTCGCCCCTGCTCGATGAGGCGACCCGCGCGCGCATCGGCGAGGCAGCGTGCGAGGTCGCTCGCAGCGTCGACTACGCCGGCGCCGGCACGGTCGAGTTCCTCGTGAGCGACGCCCGCCCCGACGAGTTCTTCTTCATGGAGATGAACACGCGCCTGCAGGTCGAGCACCCCGTCACCGAGCTCGTCACCGGAGTCGACCTCGTCGAGCAGCAGCTGCGGATCGCCTCGGGGCAGCTCCTCGACCTGCCGCCGCTCGCGCTCGACGGGCACGCGATCGAGGCGCGGCTCTACGCGGAGGACCCGGCGGCGGGGTTCCTGCCCTCGACCGGCACGGTGCGCAGGCTCGTCGAGGCGTCCGGGCCCGGCGTGCGCGTGGACTCGGCGCTCGTCGAGGGCCTCGTCGTCGGCGCCGACTACGACCCCATGCTCGCCAAGGTCATCGCGCACGGCCCCGATCGCGCGACGGCGCTCGCCCGCCTGGATGCTGCGCTCGCGTCGACCCGCGTGCTCGGCCTGCGCACCAATCGCGCCTACCTGCGGCAGGTGCTCGCCGACCCGGCCGTGCGCGCGGGGAGGCTCGAGACCTCGCTCATCGAGCGCATCGTGCCCGCTGCGGCGTCGTTCGACCCGCCGTCATCGGCGACGGATGCCGCGGCCGCCGTGGCCGCGGCCCTGCTCGAGCACGCGCGCTGGCACGAGCTCGCCGCCCCGACCGCCGCAGCCGGATCCGCGAGCGCCCTCTGGCGCACGCCGAGCGGGTTCCGCATCGGCGAGCACCGCCCGGCCCGGTACGAGCTCGTCGACCTCGCTGCAGGCCCCGACGCCGAGCCCGTGATCGCGCTCGTCAGCGGCTCGCCCGCGGAGGCGACCGTGCGTCTCGGCGCCTCCGAGCCCGCTGCTGCCCGGTTCTCCGAGCGTGACGGGCTCGTGACCGTGCACCTCGCCGGAGCCGCACAGACCTTCGCGATCGCCCGCGACGGCGATACCGTGTGGCTCCAGTCGACCGCGGCCGACGCCGGAGCCGCGATCGCCCTGCGCGTGCTCGACCGTTCGGCTCAGTCCGCCGCGCACGCCGCTCGTCGCCGAGCGAGAGCATCGGGTGCCCCCGCGGGCGCCGCGAGCCCCGAGCTGCGCGCGACCATGCCGGGCGCTGTCGTGGCGCTCGGCGCGGTCGACGGCGAGCGCGTCGAGTCGGGTCAGCCCGTCGTGACCGTCGAGGCGATGAAGATGGAGCACGCCGTGCTCGCCCCGCACTCCGGCGTCGTCCGCCTCGAGGTCGCCGTCGGCGACCAGGTGCGGCAGGGGCAGGTCGTCGCGCGCATCGAGCCCGAGTTGCCAGCATCCGCCCCCCACGAAGGAGCCCCCGCATGATCGAATTCAGCGATGAGCAGCTCGAGCTGCAGAGCATGGTGCGCGAGTTCGCGAACGAGGTCGTCGACCCCGTCGCCTACGAGGCCGACCGCACGAAGACGCTGCCCATGGCGGTCGTCGCGCAGATGGGCGAGATGGGGCTGTTCGGGCTGCCGTTCCCCGAGGAGTACGGCGGGCAGGGCGGCACCTACGTCGAGCTGTGCCTCGCGATCGAGGAGCTCGCGCGCGTCGACCAGTCGATCGCCGTGACTCTCGAGGCGGGTGTCGGGCTCGGCGCGATGCCGATCTTCCGCAGCGGCACCGAGGAGCAGAAGCAGCAGTGGCTGCCGCGCTTGACCTCGGGCGAGGCGCTCGCCGGGTTCGGGCTCACCGAGGCCGAGGCGGGCTCCGATGCGGGCGCGACGCGCACGACCGCGCGCCTGGAGGCCGGCGAGTGGGTCATCGATGGTTCGAAGCAGTTCATCACCAACTCGGGCACGCCCATCACTGAGCTCGTGACCGTCACGGCGGTGACGGGGCGCGACGACAAGGGCAAGGCCGAGCTCAGCGCGATCCTCGTGCCGTCGGGCACGCCCGGCTTCACGGTCGAGCCCGCCTACGACAAGGTCGGCTGGCACGCCTCCGACACGCACCCGCTGACGTTCCAGGGCGCGCGCGTGCCCGAGGCGAACCTGCTGGGGGAGCGCGGGCGCGGGTTCGCCAACTTCATTCAGACGCTCGACGAAGGTCGCGTCGCCTTCGCGGCGCTCGGCACGGGCGCTGCGCAGGGCTGCCTCGACGAGGCGGTCGCCTACGCGAAGAGCCGCAAGGTCTTCGGTCGCCCGATCGGGGCGAACCAGCACATCGCCTTCACGCTCGCGCGCATGGAGGCGCGCGTGCACCAGGCGCGGTTGACGACGTACGACGCGGCGTTCCGACTCGTGGCCGGAAAGCCCTTCAAGAAGCAGGCGAGCATCGCCAAGATGGTGGCGAGCGAAGCGGCGATGGACAACGCCCGCGACGCCACCCAGATCTTCGGAGGCTACGGATTCATGAACGAGTACCGCGTCGCCCGCCACTACCGCGACTCGAAGGTCATCGAGATCGGCGAGGGCACGACCGAGGTGCAGCTCATGATCATCGCCCGCGAGCTGGGGTTCGCGTGAGCACCGGCGGCGGCGAGCCGGCCGGCCGCCGCATCGTGCAGCGCGGCCTCTGGTTCGACGAGTTCGAGGTCGGCGCGACCTACGTGCACGCCCCGGGTCGCACGCTCACCGAGGCCGACAACGTGCTCTTCACGACCCTCACGATGAACACGCAGTCGCTGCACCTCGACGCGGCGTGGTCGGCCGAGCAGCCCTTCGGCGAGCGGCTGGTGAACTCGATGCTCACGCTCTCGACCCTCGTGGGAGCATCCGTCGCCCAGCTCACCCAGGGCACGATCGTCGCGAACCTCGGCTTCGGCGAGGTCGCCTTCCCGCACCCGATGCGGCACGGCGACACTCTCTACAGCGAGACGCTCGTCGAGGCGAAGCGGCTCTCGGGCTCGCGGCCCGGCCAGGGCATCGTGACGCTGCGCCACACCGGACGCAACCAGGAGGGCGTCGTCGTCGCGACGGCGACTCGCTCGACGCTCGTGTGGCGCGAGGGGCACGCCCCATGAGCTCGGAGGCTGTCGGCGGCGCGGTTTTCGCGCTCGGCCCGGCGATCCTGTTCGTGCCGGGCGACCGCCCCGAGCGCTTCGCGAAGGCCGGCGACCGCGCCGACGCGGTCATCATCGATCTCGAGGATGCTGTGGCGCCGGCCGCGAAGGAGCGCGCGCGCGAGGCGCTGCGGGCCTCGAATCTCGACCCCACCCGCACGATCGTGCGCGTCAACGCGGCCGGCTCGGTCGACCACGCGCTCGACGTCGCCGCGGTCTCGGAGACCGGCTACCGCCTGCTCATGCTGCCGAAGGCCGAGCGGGCCGAGGAAGCCGCAGTGCTCGCCGCCGAGAGCGGCTGCGCGATCGTCGCGCTCGTCGAGACGGCGGCCGGCGTGCTTTCCGCCGAGGCCCTTGCGGCTGAACCCACGGTCGTCGCGCTCATGTGGGGCGCCGAGGACCTCGTCGCCTCGCTCGGCGGCACCTCGAGCCGCGGGCCCGACGGCCGCTATCGCGACGTCGCGCGGCACGCCCGAGCGCGCGTGCTGCTCGCCGCGGGCGGGCACGGCAAAGCCGCGATCGACGCCGTGCACCTCGACATCGCCGACCTCATCGGTCTCGAGGAGGAGGCGCGCGACGCGGTCGCGCAGGGCTTCGCGGCAACGGCGTGCATCCACCCGGGCCAGGTCGAGACGATCAGGGCCGCGTACCGGCCCTCGGCTGACGAGGTCGCGTGGGCGCGCGGCGTGCTCGAGGCGGCCGCGGACGTCGGGGCCGGGGCCGGGGGAGTCTTCTCGCACGAGGGCCGCATGGTCGACGAGCCCGTGCTGCGCCACGCGCGCCGAGTGCTGCAGCGCGCGGGGTAGCCGCGCACTCCGTCTGCCACAGCGTGGGCCTGGGTACTTCTCGGGTAGGCGCTTCGATAAGTGCGGATCGCGCGAGCATGATTCACCCGGTCCGCACTTTCAGAAGGACAGCGGACGGGTTACCCCACCGCGCAGCGCATTGATTCAACGAGCCAACCGCCATCGGCGGTCTGCACCGTCGTGACCACCCAGTCGCCGGCCGTCGCGCCGGTCGAGGTCTCGGTCCATCCCGAGTCGGGAGCCGGGCCGTCCGCTGCCCAGGCCTCGACAGCCGCGACGCGCGACGGGTAGCCCTCGGCGCTCGGGATGACCTCGGCATCGAAGCTCTCGGTGCACCGGTCAGCGGAGCTGGAGCATCCGCCGACCGACAGCGCGATCGCGACGATCACCAGGCCACTGCGGTACTTCATGCCCAGACCTTAGCGGGGCGGCACCGCACCGACCATCACTCCTCGAACGTGTTCACCATCGCGTGCGCGGCCCGCAGCATGTGGTCCCAGATCGCTTCCTCGTGCAGCGGCGGCAGCGCGAGCGAGTCGAGCGCAGCGCGCATGTGCGTGAGCCAGCGGTCGCGCGCATCGGGATTCACCTTGAACGGCATGTGCCGCATGCGCAGCCGAGGGTGCCCGCGCTGCTCGCTGTACGTCGTCGGCCCGCCCCAGTACTGCTCGAGAAAGGCGGTCAGTCGCCAGACGGCGCCCTCCATGTCGTCGTCGGGGTACATCGGGCGCAGCACCGGGTCGCTCTCGATGCCCGCATAGAACGCGCGCACGAGGCGATCGAACGTCGCGTGTCCGCCGACCTGCTCGAACATCGGGTCGGTCGGCCCGCCGGTGGCACCGAGGGTGAGGTCGGCCATCAGTCGGCCGCCTTCGACGGCGTGGTCTCATCCTCGGACGACGTCGGGGGAGCATCCGCCGCAGTCGCGCCAGCGGCCCGCGAGACCGGCCTGCCCGCCGGCTTGCGCGGCGCCTTCGCGTCGAGCCCGTCGAGCACGAGGCGGTTGAGCGCGGGCAGCGCGACGCCGAGGTCGTCGAGCGCGATCTTCATGCGACGTCGCAGGTCGCGGGCGATGTCGAACTGATCGCCCGAGCGAACCTTCACCACGAGCCTGATGACGAGCGCCTCGGCCGAGATCGACTCGATGCCCCACACCTCGGGCTTCTCGAGGATCTTGCGGCGCCACGTGGGGTCGTTCGCCATCGCCTGCGCGGTGTCGAGCATCGCCTTCTCGACTGCGTCGATGTCGGCCGTGTACGGGGCGGGGATGTCGAGGATGACGCGCGCCCAGCCCTGCGACTTGTTGCCGACGTTCGTGATCTCGCCGTTGCGCACGTACCAGAGCGTGCCGTTGACGTCGCGCACCTGCGTCACGCGCACGCCCACGATCTCGACGACACCCGAGACGGGACCCTGCGTGGTGACGAGGTCGACGATGTCGCCGACCCCGAGCTGATCCTCGAACACCATGAACAGGCCGTTGAGCATGTCTTTCACGACGTTCTGGGCGCCGAAGCCGAGGGCCGCGCCGAGGATGCCCGCCGAGGCGATGAGCGCCGTCACCGAGAACTGCAGCTCGCTGAGCACGAGCACGATGGCGATCGACACGATCGTCCACGTCACGAGGTTGTTGAGCACCGAGCCGATCGTGCGCGTGCGCTGCACGACACGCACGGCGTGCAGCGGAGAGGCCGTGAGCTCGACCGTGTGCTCGACCGCCTGCGCCTTCTTGACGCTGCCGACGACGCGGTCGACGACGCGCCTGATCGACGCGCGCAGGATCGCGCGCAGCAGAACGGCGCCGACGATGACGCCGAGGATGCGCAGGGGAACGCGCCACGCCAGATACCAGGCGTAGACGCCGTCGCCGAGGGCTGACCAGTCGAAGGTGTCCATCACGTCCAGCCTAGCGACGGGGCTGCTGAACGACCCGAGGGCCCCGTCGCGTGACGAGGCCCTCGGGCGAGCAGAGCATCCGCGGATGCCCGTCTGCGTTGTCTACGCGCGGTCGCGCTCCTGAGCGGCGAGCGCTCGCTCCACGCCCGCGAGGTTCTCCGACACCATGCGTCGCAGCGCGGCCGGCTGGTCGGCGTTCGCGTCGAGCCAGGCCCGCGTCGCGTCGACGAGGCGCAGCGACGCGAGCGGCGTCGGGTAGAGGCCGAGGATCAGGTACTCGGCGATCTTGTAGCTGCGGCCCTCCCACACGCCCACGAGCGCGTCGAAGTAGCGGCCGACGAGGCCCTCGAGGCTTGCGGGGTCGTTGACGTGCTGGAAGCCCATCGTCGCCATGCGCACGATCGCATTCGGCACGGTGTCGTCGGTCAGCAGCTTCTCGACCGTCGCGGCCTTGCTCGCCTCATCGGCGAACGCCGCGTGGGCGCGCGCCGCAGCCTGCTGGCCGTTCGAGGTGTTGTCGTTCGCGAGCGCCGCGTCGATCTCGGCGGGCGTGATCGCGCCGACGAGGGCGAGGCCCTCGAGCAGCTCCCACTCGAGGTCGGTGTCGACCGCGAGCCCGTCGAGCCCGATCGAGCCGTCGCGCAGCCCGGCGAGCGTGTCGCCGTGAGCAGGCGTCGCCGCCATGTTCGCGAAGAACTTCACGAACTGGAACTGCGCGTCGCTGCCCGCCTCGGCGCCCTGGGCGAGAGCCCACAGCGCGTCGGCGACCTCGGTGATCGTCTGCGCGCGGTGCGCCGGGTCGACGTAGAGGCGCGCGACGGTCGTGAGCTGCGTGAGCGTCGTGCGGATCGTCGTCGACTCGGTCTCGGTTGCGATGTTGTTGAGCACGAGGCGCACGTAGTCGCGCGGAGCGGCCTCGGCGTCGCGCGTGGCATCCCACACCGAGCCCCAGACGATCGCGCGCGCGAGCGGGCTCTCGATCTTGGCGAGGTGCTCGATCGCGACGGCGAGCGAGGCCTCGTCGAGGCGGATCTTCGCGTACGCGAGGTCGTCGTCGTTGAGCAGGATGAGCCCGGGGCGGCTCCGGCCCACGAGCTCGGGCACGTCGGTGCGCTCGCCATCGACGTCGAGCTCGAGGCGGTGCGTGCGCGTCAGCGCACCATCCACCAGGTCGTAGAAGCCGATCGCCATGCGGTGCGGGCGGATCGTCGGGTAGTCGGCCGCTGCTGACTGCAGCACGGCGAACGACGTGATGACGCCGCTGTCGTCGACCGCGAGTTCGGGGCGCAGCGTGTTGACGCCGGCCGTCTCGAGCCACTTCTCGCTCCACGAGGTGAGCTCGCGCCCGCTCGCGGCCTCGAGCTCGACGAGCAGGTCGCGCAGCTCGGTGTTGCCCCACGCGTGCTTCTGGAAGTACGCCGAGACGCCCGCGAAGAAGGCCTCCTCGCCGACCCACGCGACGAGCTGCTTGAGCACGCTGCCGCCCTTGGCGTACGTGATGCCGTCGAAGTTGACCTGCACGTCTTCGAGGTCGTTGATCGTCGCGACGACGGGGTGCGTCGAGGGCAGCTGGTCCTGGCGGTAGGCCCAGCTCTTCTCCATGGCCTGGAACGTCGTCCACGCCTCGTGCCACTCGGTGGCCTCGGCCGTGGCGATCGTCGACGCCCACTCGGCGAACGACTCGTTGAGCCACAGGTCGTTCCACCACTTCATCGTGACGAGGTCGCCGAACCACATGTGGGCGAGCTCGTGCAGGATCGTGACGACGCGGCGCTCCTTGATCGCGTCGGTGACCTTCGAGCGGAACACGTAGGTCTCCGTGAAGGTCACGGCGCCCGCGTTTTCCATGGCCCCCGCGTTGAACTCGGGCACGAAGAGCTGGTCGTACTTCTCGAACGGGTACGCGACGCCGAAGCGCGACTCGAAGTACTCGAAGCCCTTGCGCGTGATGTCGAAGATGTAGTCGGCGTCGAGGTACTCGAAGAGCGAGGCGCGCGCGAAGATGCCGAGCGGAATCGTGCGGCCGTCGGAGCTCTGCAGCTCGGAGTGCACGCTCTGGTACGGGCCGGCCACGATCGCGGTGATGTAGCTCGAGATGCGCTTCGTGGTCGCGAAGACGGTCGTGGCGGCGTCGCCGGCGTCCTCTCGCGACTCGACGGGCGAGTTCGACACGACGACCCAGTTCACGGGCGCCGTCACCGTGAAGCGGAAGGTCGCCTTGAGGTCGGGCTGCTCGAACACCGCGAAGACGCGGCGGCTGTCGGGCACCTCGAACTGCGAGTACAGGTACACCTCGCCGTCGACCGGGTCGACGAAGCGGTGCAGGCCCTCGCCCGTGTTGGTGTACTCGTGGTCGGCGACGACCGTGAGCTCGTTGCGCTCAGCGAGGCCATCGAGGCGGATGCGCGTGCCGTCGGCGATGGCGGCCGCGTCGAGCTCGACGCCGTTGAGCGTGACGCTGTGCACCGTGCGGGTGATCGCGTCGATGAACGTGCTCGCGCCGGCGGTGGCGGTGAAGACCACGGTCGACGTCGACCGGAACACCTCATCGCCGGTCGTGAGGTCGAGAGCGATGTCGTAGCTCTCGGTCTGGACGAGCGACGCGCGCTCCTGAGCTTCGGCGCGGGTCAGGTTCTCTCCGGGCACAGCGGGGCCTCCTTCGGCACACAGGGGAATGCTCGACTCGTGGTCGAACTCAGACAGCCTATTCCGGCCCGCCGGGCAGAGGGGAGATCGCGGCCAGCGCGCTCAGGCGGGGGAATCGGTGGCGAGGCCGAGGGCTCGCGCCGCTTCGAGCAGCCGAGTGTCGTAGGCGACAAGAACATCTGCCTCAGCACGAAGCGCTGTGGCGAGATGCAGTGCGTCGAGGCTGCGCAGGTTCGCGCCCGGAAGCACACCCGCCTCATGGAAGATCGACCGCGAAGGGTCGACGAGGTCGACGCGAGCGAGGAGTTCGGAGACCGACGCCTGCGCGAGATCCAGCCGCACTGCCAGCCGACGCAGCTCTGTCTCGAGCAAGGCGCTCGACACGATCTCACGGCCGGAGTCTGCGCGATCGAGATAAGCAGTCAACGCGTCTGACTCGATCTCGTCGACGAGCACCTTCGCCGCTGCCGACGTATCGAGGTAGATCCTCATCGCTCGTCGCGGAGAGCCTCGAGCGCCGACGTCGTGCTCTCACTGGCGCGCGACCGCGAGATCTCGGCGAAGGGGCGCGCGCTGGTCGCTCGTCGGATGCGCAGTGACCCGTCGGGCGCCGGCGGGCTCAGCAGTGCGACGACCCGGCCGTGATTCGTGATCTCGTAGGAGCCCCCGGCCGCGACCGTGCGGAGGATCTCGGAACTGCGATTCCGCAGGTCGCGGTGTGCAAGTCGTTCAGCCATGGCGCCTCCCTCGGTGTAGCAATCGTAGCAGTTTGATCGCGACGGCCCCTAGGAGGCGACGCGCATCCACACGATGCCGTGCGCGGGGATCGCCAGGTCGCGGCGCAGGTCGATCGTGCCGCCGCCGATGAGATCGTCGCCCGTCGCGGGCAGGCCCGAGAGCGTGAGGGCCGTCACCGTCTGCGGGTCGTCGGCGACGTTCGCGAAGCACACGACGCGCGTGCCGGCCCCGGGCCGCTGGTACCCGATCACGTGGGGGTTGCGGGCGTCGAACGCGATGAGGGTGCCGCCGGCGAACTCCTGGGTCTCGCGGCGCACGGCGATGAGGCGCGTGAGGCGCGCGTAGAGCATCCCCGCCGGGGTCGTGACGTCGAGGCGCTGCGCGTACAGCTCGGCCGGATACGGCGGCCGGTTGACCCAGCGGCTGTCGTCGCGGTGGGCGGGGTCGGCGATGTAGGTGTAGTCGTTGAGCTGCCCGACCTCGTCGCCGAGGTACAGGAGCGGCACCCCACCGGTCGAGAGGGGGATGCTGTGGGCCAGCACGATGCGATCGATCGCCCCTGCATCGCCCGCTTCGAGCCCCGCGAGCGATGCCGTCGTGCCCGAGATGCGGCAGTCGCCCGTCTTCGGGTTGTCCTGGAAGGGCACGCCGCGCGCGAACGATCCCGGAAAGCGATCGACGAAGAAGTTGTTCAGAAAGCGCCGGTGGCTGTAGCCGTCGATGCCGAGCTCGGCGGCGTCTTCATCGGCGAAGGTCCAGCCGATGTCGTCGTGGCTGCGCACGTAGTTGACCCACGCGGTGCCGGCGGGCAGCGCGTGCCGACGCTCGAGCGCCTGCTGCAGCAGACGGCCGTCGCGCGTGGCGAGCGAGTTCCAGATGAGCGCCATCTGCAGCGGGTTGTAGCTGAGCTGGCACTCCTCGGGCGAGATGTACTGGATGACCTCGTCGGGGTGCACGATCGCCTCGGACTTGAACAGCACGGCCGGGGCGGCGATGCGCAGGGCCGCGTTGAACGCGCGAATCAGCAGGTGCGCCTCGGGCAGCGACTCGCACTGCGTGCCCAGCTGCTTCCAGATGAACGCGACGGCATCCATGCGCAGGATGTCGACGCCCTGGTTGGCGAGGAAGAGCATCTCGCCCGCCATCGCGCGGAAGACGGCGGGGTTCGAGTAGTTGAGATCCCACTGGAAGGTGTGGAACGTCGCCCAGATCCAGCGCCCGGTGCGCGCGCCATCGGGGGAGTCGGGCATCGGCACGAACGAGCCGGGGTGGTCGTCGGGGAAGATCTCGCGCACCGTGCGCTCAAAGGCGTCGGGCAGTTCACGGTCGTCGAACACCCAGTAGTAGTCCTCGAACTCCTTCTCGCCGGTCAGTGCCCGCCGGGCCCACTCGTGCTCGTTCGAGGTGTGGTTGAAGATGAAGTCGACGACGAGCGCGATGCCCGCCTCGCGCAGCTCGGACGCGAGCGCCGTGAGCTGCGCCATGTCGCCGAGCGCGGGGCTCACCTCGCGGTAGCTCGACACGGCGTACCCGCCGTCGCTGTTCTCCTCCGGGGCGAGGAAGAGCGGCATGAGATGCAGGTAGGTGAGCCCGAGCTCCTGGAAGTAGGGGATGCGCGCGCTCACGCCGCGCAGATCGGTCGCGTACCGGTCGACGTAGATGACGCCGCCGAGCATGCGGTTCGAGGTAAACCAGTCGGGGTCGGCCTCGCGGGCGGCGTCGAGGGTGCGCAGCTCAGCGGGTCGGGCCTGCCAGCTCGCGGCGAGCTGCGCGACGAGCAGCTCGAGTTCGCGATCGGTGCGGTCGCTGTCGCCGTACACCTCGCGGAAGAGACTGGTCAGTCGCGGCAGCTCGCGGGCGAAGCGCTGCTGCAGTCGGGCCCAGTCGGTCTCGGTCGTGGTGGAGAGACGGGCGTCGTCGATCGCGGCCTGCAGCGTCTGCTCCATCGCAGCATCCCTTCGTCGGTGCTCAGTGCTCGGTGCTCGCGCCGGTCGCGCCAGTCGCGCCACTGTTGTCCAAGTGGACAACGTGTGGCATCCTTGCGTTATGGCGACCACCGTATTCGAACGCGACCGGCCCGACCTGCGAGTCATCGACGCGTCGCTGGCGAGCTCGCAGCTCTCGGTCTTCTGGCTCGACGACCTGCCCGCGCGCATCAGCCGCCCCGCTCTCGCGACGCGCGAGCGCGCCGATCTCGCCGTCGTCGGCGGCGGCTACGCGGGGCTCTGGACGGCTCTGCTCGCGAAGGAGCGCGACCCCGACGCGCGCGTGATCCTGCTCGAGGGCAAGCGGATCGGCTGGGCCGCGTCCGGTCGCAACGGCGGCTTCGTCGAGGCGACGCTCACGCACGGCGCGAAGAACGGCGAGCAGCGCTTCGCCGACGAGCTCGAGACGCTCGATCGCATGGGCATGCAGAACCTCGACGACATCGAGGTGACCATGCGCGACCGCGGCTGGGAGTGCGACTTCGAGCGCGTCGGCTCATTCGCCGTCGCGACCGAGCAGTACCAGGTGCGCGAGCTCGCCGAGGCGCACGACGGTGACACCGAGCGCTTCTACGACGCCGCCGCGATGCAGCGCGAGATCGCGTCGCCCACCTACCAGGGTGGCCTGCTCTCGACCCGCGACACCGCCCTCGCGCACCCCGGCAAGCTCGGGCGCGAGCTGCTGCGGGCGTGCCTCGAGGCGGGCGTCGAGGTCTTCGAGAGCTCGCCCGTGACAGCGCTGCGCGCCGAGCCGGATGCTGTGGAGCTGTCGACGAGGTCGGGCGGCGTCGTGCGCGCCGATCGCGTCGCCCTCGCGACCAACGCCTTCCCGTCGCTGCTCAAGCGCTACCGCCTGCACACCGTGCCCGTGTACGACTACGTGCTCATGACTGAGCCGCTCACGACCGAGCAGCTCGCCTCGATCGGCTGGAGCGGCCGCCAGGGCGTCGCCGACTCGGCCAACCAGTTCCACTACTACCGGCTCTCGGCCGACAACCGCATCCTGTGGGGCGGGTACGACGCGATCTACCACTACGGCGGGCGCATCAGGCCCGAGTACGACGACCGCCGCGCCTCGTTCGAGAAGCTCGCGAGCCACTTCTTCACGACCTTCCCGCAACTCGAGGGGCTGCGCTTCACGCACCGCTGGGCGGGCGTCATCGACACCTCGAGCCGGTTCTGCGCCTTCCACGCGACCGCGCACGGCGGTCGCGTCGCCTACTCGGCGGGCTTCACCGGGCTCGGCGTCGCCGCGACCCGCTTCGCCGCGAACGTCATGCTCGACCAGCTCGCGGGGCTCGAGACCGAGCGCACGAGCCTGGCGATGGTGAACCAGATCCCGATGCCGTTCCCGCCCGAGCCGGCGACCTACCCGGCGGTGCAGTCGGTGCGGTGGGCGCTCGACCGCGCCGACCACCGCGAGGGGCGACGCAATCTGTTCCTTCGCACCCTCGACGCAGTCGGGCTGGGCTTCGACTCGTAAGTGGGCGGGCCGTCGCCGGCATCGGCATGCGGCGTCGGCCGTCAGCCGGTCACGCCTCGATCGCAGCGGCGACGTGGACGAGAAGGTGTGCGCTCGGCGCCGGTGCAGTACGGCGCGCGTCGTCAGCCAGATCTGTGGGCTCTGAGCGCTCGGCAAGGGAGTTGCGCTCGATGCGGAGGACTCGCAGAGCGACGCGGGCGCGCTCAGCCTCGTCTCTGAGCGTCACGCACTCGACACGTCGCAGGGCGAGTTCGGCGCTGAGCGAGTCCACGGCGACCGTCGCTTCGGCCAGCTGGGCTCGCAGGCCCGCGATCTCCGACTCCGACTCCGCGGCTCGAAGTTCCAGGGCTGACAGGAGTCGCCTCACGTCGCCGACGTGATAGCCGGCGAGCGCCCTCCGGAAACTCACGCGAATGTTCTGGGTCATCACGTCTCTACCTTCTCGCCCCCGACGATCGCCCTGGGCGGCCGCAGGGCAACGCTTCCGGCACTCAGTCGGCGGCCTCGAGCGCTCGCGCTCGGCTTCCCTGGCCCGAGGTCTCTGTCTGCACCATCCGCGTCTCCGCGTCGTCGATCGTTGCGGTGATGACGTCGGCGCTCAAGATCTCACGCACGTCGTCGACGAAGTGATTGATCGTGGACTTGCGATGGCGAGCCTCGGCGAGCTGCATCTCGGCCTCTCGCAGCATCTCGGCGGCCAGCTGATCAGTGCGCTGCGCCAGGCTGTGAGCCTTCGACGTCGCCGCAGTCACCATCGTGTCGGCGGCGAGCTGGGCTTCGTTGATGATCGAGCGCGCCCGGGCGTCGGCCGCTGTGACGCGAGCGTCGGCGTCGGCCCGCAGCGTGGTCGCGCGGTCCACGGCAGAGCGCACGTGGTCGTCGGCCTCGGAGTGCGCACGTTCGAGCACGCTCTGCGCTTCCTCGTCCATCTGCGCGCGGCGCTGCTCTGCGGCCGCGTCCTTCTCGCGCTGTGACGCCTCCGAGGTGAGGATCCATTCCTCGACCTGGGTGCGGCGCGACTCGAACTCGGCTTCCTGCTCGCGCAGCTTCGCCTGCTCCTCGGCGATCGAGTCGAGGGCTTCGCGCACGGTCTGCTCCGTGCGCTCCTTCAGCTCCTGCGCCTCGCGGGTCGCTGCAGCGATGATCGCGGATGCGGTCTTCTCGGCCTTGAGAACCTGGGCTGTGGCGGCGCGCTCGGCGCTGCTGAGTTCGAGCTTCGCCTTCGCGACGAGCTCGGCGCTCTCCAGCTCAGCGCGGGCGTTGATGGCCTCGGCCTCGCTCTGCAGCGTCTCGGATCGACGCTGGCTCTCGACGAGGAGCGATTGGGCGTCGCGCATGGCGCTGTCGCGAAGCCTTCCGGCATCCTCCCTCGCCGACATGATCGTCTCAGTCGCCTCGTTCTGGGCGCCTTCGCGAATCTGTCGGGCCTGCTCTTCTGCCATGCGCAGGGTCGACTCGAACTCGCCACCGAGGTCCGCGAACGTGGAGCGCGGGCGCGTGGTCTGCGCAACGGCGAGGTCTCTCAGGGTCTTCTGCAGCTCGCGTTCCCGCTCGTACAGTCGATCGTTGAGCTCGAGATTCTCGCGCGCCACTTCGCTGAGCCGCCGCTCCATCTCCGTGAAACGAGCATCCACCTCGTCGGTGTCGTATCCGCGGATGCTCCGACGGAAGCTCGTTGATTCGTAGACAGACACGGAAAACACTCCTCGGGGTTCGGGCACTCCGCCCGATGATGACACCAGCGGCTGCACCCGCTGGGCAGAGGGGGAGGGCCATGTTCGGAAAACGAAGACGATTCACTCAAACTGGGCACCTCACTCTGCGTCGACCGCAGGTGACAGTGGTTGGCCCCGGCGAGCCGCCCGACTAGGGTTCGACTCGTGACCTCGCTGCCGCTCGACGCGCCCACCGTTCTGCAGGCCCTGACCCTTGAGCTCGAGCTCGAGCCCGTCGACCCCGATCAGGTCGTCGAGGGCGAGCCGCTCGTCGGCTCGCTCGCGCTTACCGAGGTCGACGACTGGGAGGTCGGCGTCTGGGAGCTCACGCCCGGCATCGTCACCGACGTCGAGGTCGAAGAGATCTTCGTCGTGCTGCGCGGCCGGGCGATCCTTCGCCGCGAGGACGGCTTGGAGACCGAGCTGCTTCCAGGTTCGGTCGGCCGCCTCGATGACGGCGAAGAGACCGAGTGGGAAGTGCTCGAGACGCTGCGCAAGATCTACTTCGCCTGACGCCGGGCTCGCGCCGAGCATCCGGCGCAGCGCTCGCTACCAGGTCGATTCGCCGCGGATCACGACGTCGCTGCCGCCGTCGATGAAGACGACCTGGCCGCACAGGTGCGTGTTCTCGACGCTCGTCAGGTAGGCGAGCAGGTGCGCGACGCTCGAGGCCTCGGCGATGCCGTTGAGGGGCATGGGCACCATGTCGAGGATGGCCTTCCGCGCCTCGTCGGTCTCGGTGTACTGCGCGGTCATGGCCGTGGCGATGACGCCCGGGGCGATGCCATTGAGGGGGATGCCCGCCCCGGCCCACTCGGGGGTCGCCGCGTTCCTGCGGATCCAGCGCACGAGCGCGCGCTTCGTCGATCCGTAGATGAGACCGCCCTGGCCGGCATCGAGCAGCTCTTTCGCGCGGTGCAGAGCCGCGGGCTCGTCGTGCGCGAGGCATGCGTCGACGAGCTCGTCGTCGACCGGGAAGAGCGAGGCCATGGATGCCGTCGCCACCGCGCGCGGAGCATCCGAGCCGCTCAGCAGAGGCCGCAGCCCCTCGAGCGTCGCGAGCGCCCCGAAGTAGTTCACCGCGACCGTGGCGGTGGATTCGGTCGCGAGCCCCGCATTGGCGATCACCGCGTCGAGCGTGCCGCCGCTGAGCTCGCGAGCGTGGTCGACGAGCGCCGCGCGCCCCTCGTGCGTCGTGAGGTCGGCGATGATGTCGGCGTCGCGCACGTCGACGCCGATGACGCGGTGACCCTGGCTGGTGAGAAGGGCGGCCGTGGCGGCGCCTATGCCGCTCGCGGAGCCGGTGATGAGGTAGGTGCGGGCCATGGTGATGACTCCTTCGTCGATCGGATGTGCGCTCAGCTTTTCACTGGGCGTCGGCCGCGACCAGGGACCTTCGACCCGCTTTGCGGCGCTCTAGAATCGAGGTCATGCGCATTCACGTGGCCACTGATCACGCCGGTCTCGAGTTCAGCCGCACGGTGCGCGAGCACGTCGCGAGCCTCGGTCACGAGGTGCTCGATCACGGCCCCGCCGACTACGACCCGCTCGACGACTACCCGAGCTTCTGCATCAACGCCGCGCGCGCCGTCGTGCGCGACCTCGAGCAGGGCGTCGAGGCGCTCGGCATCGTCTTCGGCGGCTCGGGCAACGGCGAGCAGATCGCGGCCAACAAGGTGCTCGGCGCCCGCGCCGCCCTCGTCTGGAGCGAGGCGACCGCGACCCTCGCCCGCGAGCACAACGACGCCAACGTCATCGCGATCGGTGCCCGCCAGCACGGGGTCGACGAGGTGCTGCGCTTCATCGAGGTCTTCATCGCCACCCCCTTCCCGGGCGAGGAGCGCCACGCCCGCCGCATCGCGCAGCTCGCCGAGTACGAGTCGACCGGCGCGATCGCCGGCCACGACGTCGTCTAGACCGTGCCCGAGGGTCACTCCGTCCATCGCATCGCCCGCCAGTTCGGGCGGCACTTCGTCGGCGAGCGCATCAGCGCCTCGTCGCCGCAGGGGCGCTTCGCCGACGGCGCCTCGCTCATCGACGGCCGCACGATGACCGACGCGAAGGCCGTCGGCAAGCAGATGTTCCTCGAGTTCGACGATGCGGTGTGGCTGCGCGTCCACCTCGGCATCTACGGCGCGTGGGACTTCAACGGCGCGGTCGCGTCGGCGACCGCGCGCCCGGCGGCGAACGACCCATCAGACTCCGCGAGCGAGAGCATCGCGGCGGAACCCGGCATGCCGGCCGGCCGCATGGGGCAGACGGGGATGCGCGGAGCATCCGTTGACGACGACGCAGCCGCCCCGACCACGGTCGTCGGCGCGAACGAGGAGTCGCTCGCCTCGATCGGCGCCCCCCGCCGCACGCGGCTGCGCATGGCCGAGCAGGAGAGTGAGAGCGCGTTCGACGACGCGGCGCTCGAGGGGTTCCCGCCCGAGCCCATCGGCGCCGTGCGCGTGCGCCTGCTCTCCGACCGAGCCGTTGCCGACCTGCGCGGGCCTACCGCGTGCGAGGTTCTCGACGTCGCGGGCGTGCAGCAGGTCATCGACAAGCTCGGGCCCGACCCGCTCATCGACGACGCCGAGGCGGGCGAGGAGCGCATGCTCGAGCGCATCCGTCGCCGCCGCGTGCCGATCGGCCTGCTGCTCATGGACCAGTCGGTCGTGAGCGGCATCGGCAACGTCTATCGCGCCGAGATCCTCTTCCGCGCGCGCCTCGACCCGCACGCGCTCGGCGCGAGCCTGCCGGAGGATGTCATTCGGGGCCTGTGGCGCGATTGGCGCTACCTTCTCGGCGTGGGCGTCGACACCGGTCAGATGCTGACCATGGACGGCCTCGACGAGGAGGCCCGTCGTCTCGCGCTGCGCAACCGCGCCGACCGGCACTGGGTCTACAAGCGCGAGGGCCTGCCGTGCCGGGTCTGCGGCACGCACATCGTCATGGAGCTCGCGGCCGCTCGCAAGCTCTACTACTGCCCGAGCTGCCAGGTCTGAGGTCTCATGCGCCACTCACCCCATTTCTTCATGACCGAGCCCGACGAGGTGCGCCGGCTCGTGCGCGAGAACCCGTGGGCGACGATCGTGTCGCACGTGCCCGAGCGGGGCATCGTCGCCTCGCACTACCCGTTCCTGCTCGACGAGGAGGCCTCGACGGGCGACGACATCGTGCTCGTGAGCCACGTCGGCCGCCCCGATGAGCAGCTGCACGAGCTCGGTGCGCGCGAGGTGCTCGTCATCGTGCAGGGGCCGCACGGCTACATCTCGTCGTCGTGGTACGCCGAGGGCGACATCGTGCCGACCTGGAACCACGTCACCGCCCACCTCTACGGCGCCCCCGAGATCCTGAGCGACGACGAGAACCTGCGCGTGCTCAGCCACCTCACCGACCACTTCGAGCAGCACGTCGACGCCCCGCGGGGCCTGCACCTCGACCCCGAGAAGAGTGCGCGCATCGCGAAGGGCACGGTGGGCATCCGCCTGCGCGTGACCCGCTTCGACGCGCGCGCGAAGCTCAGCCAGAACAAGACCCCCGAGGTCGTCGACCGCATCGTCGGCGAGCTCGAGGCCGACGGGCCGTACGCCAGCACCGGGCTCGCCCACGAGATGAGGAGACTCCATGATCCGCGCCCTTCGTGACGCCCGACCGCTCGGCGGACACGCGCCGATCGACGTGACGATCGCCGACGGCGTCATCACGGGCATCCACCCCGCCGGCACGATCGCGGCGGGCGAGGGCGTCGTCGATCTCGAGGGCCGCTACCTGCTGCCGGGCCTGTGGGACGAGCACGTGCACCTCACCCAGTGGGCGCAGCACCGCCGCCGCCTCGACCTGTCGACGGCGACGAGCGCTCGCGAGGCCGCCGAGCGGGTGGCGGATGCCGCTGCCGGGGCCGCACCGGGCGAGACGATCGTCGGCGGGGGCTTCCGCGACGGCCTGTGGCCCGATGCCCCGACGGCCGCGCTGCTCGACGCCGCGGCCCCGGATCACGCGGTGGTGCTCGTGAGCGCCGACGTCCACTGCGCCTGGCTGAACTCGGCCGCGCTCGCCCGCTACGGCGCCGAGCTGCCCGACGAGGCGCTCGAGACGGCCGCGGTGACGGGTCTGCTGCGCGAAGAGGCCGCGTTCGCCGTCACCCGTCACCTCGACGGCGCCCCCGACGAGGTGCTCGACCAGTGGGTCGGCGAGGCGGCGCGCGAGGCAGCGGCGCGCGGCGTGGTCGGCGTCGTCGACCTCGAGATGCGCTGGAACCTCGACGACTGGAAGCGCCGCGTCGCGGGCGGCTTCGACGGTCTGCGCGTCGAGTTCGGCGTCTACCCGCAGCACCTCGAGCGCGCGATCGGCGAGGGCCTGCACTCGGGCGCGGTCGTGAGCGAGACGGTCTCGGTCGGCCCGCTCAAGGTCATCACCGACGGCTCGCTCAACACGCGCACCGCCTACTGCTGCGACCCCTACCCCGAAGAGTCGGAGCACCCCTACGGCCTGCTCACGGTGCCGCCGTGCGACCTGCACCCGCTGCTCGCCCGCGCCTCGGAGGCGGGATTCGAGCTCGCCGTGCACGCGATCGGCGACGGCGCGAACCGCGTCGCGCTCGACGTGTTCCAGAAGCTCGGGCGCGGAGGTCGCATCGAGCACGCGCAGCTGCTGCACGACTCCGATCTCGCCCGGTTCGCGGCGCTCGGTGTGACGGCGAGCGTGCAGCCCGAGCACGCGATGGACGACCGCGACGTCGCCGAGCGATACTGGCCCGGGCGCACGGGCCGCGCCTTCGCGCTGCGCTCGCTGCTCGACGCCGGAGCCCGCGTGATCCTGGGCTCTGATGCGCCCGTGGCCCCGCTCGACCCGTGGGTCGCGATCGCCGCGGCGACGACGCGCTCACGCGATGGCCGCGAGCCGTTCCACGGCGAGCAGGCGATCTCGGTGCCCGAGGCGCTCGCCGCCTCGACGCGCACGCTCGTCGCGGTGGGCGAGCGCGCGGATCTGATCGCTGTCGAGAGCGATCCGCTGACCGCATCGGGGGATGCTCTGCGCGCGATGCCCGTGGCCCTCACCCTCCTCGGCGGCCGCGTCACCCACGCCGCGCTGCCGCAGCTGGCGCGCTCCTAGCTCGTCGGCCACGGCCCGGGCGGCATCACGTTCCCGACCGCACCGTGCCGGCACACACCACGGCCGCGACCCGGTGCGGGTCGCGGCCGTCATGCGCGCAGGTCGGGGGGTGGCCCTGTCTCAGGCCTCCGCGATGTGCGAGAACAGCAACCAGCGGTCCTTCTCGAGATCGGCCGTGATGGCGATCGCGAGGTCCTGACTGACCGGGTCGATCTCTTCGAGGCCCTCGATCGCGGCACGCAGACTCACGAGCGCGGCGTCGATGCCGGCGATGACGTCGGCGATGAAGTCGTCGCTCTGCGCGAAGCCGGCGCGCACGGGCGGCACCGTGGTGTTCTTCGCGATCGCTGTCGTGCGCGCATCGAGAGGGAGGCCCAGGGCGACGATGCGCTCGGCGGCGATGTCGCCGTACTGACGCGCGTGCTCGACGAGGGTGTCGAGCAGCTCGTGCACGCCGATGAAGTTGCGGCCGCGCACGTGCCAGTGGGCCTGCTTGCCCTCGAGGGCGAGAGCGTTGAGGTCGATGACGACGGGGGAGAGGTACTGGGCGACGCCCGAGACCATGTCGGGGTCGGTGGTCGCTTCGGGGGCCGAGGTCACGTCGGTCATGGCGTGGTCCTTTCGTGTCGTCGATCGGTGGGGGCGGTCGTTCGTGACGATCGCTCCTCCCACGGTAGGCCGGGGCGCTCGGCCGTGGAGCGGACTCCCACGGGGCTCCCAGGCCGACCGGCTGCCGCGCTGCTGCCCGGCCGCCGGGCCAGCGACGCGGGTCAGCGCAGGTCGCGGATGCGGCGCACGAGAGCGCGAGCATCCTGCAGCCGGCGCTCGTAGCGGGCCGCGATCGCGACCACCGCGACGCCGGCGAGACCGAGCCACAGCCACCACTCGACCGACTCGCCGACGCGCTCGAGCAGCGGCCAGCTCTGCACGACGAGGTGCGTGAGAAGGACAGCACCACCGACGAGAACCGGCGACCGGAGGCGGCGGGCGACGCCGCCCACGAACACCGCGAGCGCGACGACGCCGAGAGCGACGATGCGCCAGAGGTCGGGCGAGACATCGACGGCGATGAGCGATGGCACGAGCAGCAGGACGAGCCCGGGGGTGAGCCAGAGGCCGCTGCGGGCCGCCGTATCGCGTTCGAGCGCGATGACGCCCATGGCGAGAGCGGCGAGCGCCACCGGGAGGCTGAGCAGCTCGACCGGCTCGACGACGGCGGCGAGGCCCAGGGCGCCGGCGCTCAGCGAGGCGAGGCCGGTCCCGCCCGCGGCGAGCATCGACCGCTCGCGGCTGGGGGCGGCGAACCAGGATCCGAGACCGACGCCGGCGAGGAGGACCACCAGCAGGACGGCGCGGATCTGATCGAGCGGGTCGCGCCCGCCCGAGGAGAGAGCCGGCACGGTCGCGACCGCGAGGGCGGCGAACGAGACCAGCGACGCCCCCACGAGGGCGGTCGCGATCGTCGGAAGGCGAGCCTCGAGCGCGTCGCGTCGGTGAACGGCGGCGAGCGCGAGCAGGAGGGCGACCACCGCGATGGCCCCTCCACGGAGGAGCGGCTCGTCGCCGCTCGCCAGGGCGATCGGCGCGCCGGCGAGGACGAGCGCTCCACCGACGAGGGCCGCCACACCGGTGGTCTCACGGCCGCGCGCGCGCCCGATCCAGGCGGCGATGAGCATGAGCGCGCCCGCGACGGGCAGCACGAACGGTTCGGGCGCGGTGAGCTCCGCACGGGTGAGCTGCGTCCACAGAGCGAGGGAGGCGAGAGCCAGGGCCGCCCAGCCGAGGTGGCGTCGTGCCGATGCCGACGCCGCGAGGCCGTCGCGGTCGACCGCGAGAAGGAGGACGGCGACGGCGCCGACGAGAAGGGCGAGCGGGCCCTCCGCCGATCCGGGCCCTGGCACGCTCGCCTCGAGCACGAGCAGCGCGACGAGTGCGCCCGTGACCGCATCGGTCGCGCGCCGTCGTCGCGGCACATCCCGGCCGTGCAGCCGGGCCGCCAGGCTCACCGCGCTGACGACCGCGAGGGCGAGCAGCTGCAGCACGACGGCGACTCCGCGGTCGGTCTCGAGGGCGAGTGAGGCCTGAGCGACGCCGAGTGCGACGACGATCGGCAGTAGAGCCGCGGCGGCGAGTGCCTCGAGCCGGCGCGCGCGCACGTTCTCGCTGGGGCCCGCTGCCTGCAGCACCGCCACGGCGAGCGCGGCCACGGCGATGCCGAGCGCGAGCGCTACGGTTCCCGCGCCTGCGGCGTCGGGAGCTCCGATGCCGAGACCCGCCAGATCGGTCAGCGTCACCGCACCGGCTGCGGTGAGTGCGACGGCGACGGCTGACGCCGCTCGCCGTTCCCGGTCGCCCAGTCGCCCGAGGGCCGAGACGAGCAGCACGAGAGCTCCGAGCGCAATGATGACTGCCTCGGTCGGCGCAGCGACTCCGGCGCCTCGCAGGTCGTCGGCGAGCGGCGCCGCACTCGCGATGACGATGGCTGCTCCGCCACCGACCGCGAGCGCGCGCACCCATTGCCGAGCGGGGAGCGCGCGGCAGACGGCGATGATGACGAGCGCCACGGCGACGCCGATGATCCAGGCGCCCGTGACGGCGGGCGCGACGCAGAGCGCGAGCAAGCCGCCACCGATCGCGACGGGCGCGAGCCCCGCCACGAGAGCGCGCCGGTCGTCGCGATCGGGCACGTGCACGACGCGGTGGAGCGCGATCGCGGCGACGAGCGCGACGAGTGCAGAGGCGGTCACGATGGCGATCCACGTGCCCAGAAGCGGGAGGCTCGCCACGGCGAGCCCGCCCACAAGGGGAGTCAGGGCCCGTGCGCGAGAACGCAGAACGCCGAGCGCGAACCAGTTCGCGGCGAGGATGCCGGCCGCCAGCGCGAGCGCCGCCAGAGCGGCGGGAACGATCGGCTCAGGCCGCACGACGATGCTCGTGACCGTCACGCCGAGGGGCGCGCCGACCGCGAGCACCGCTTCGAGCGCGGCCCCGAGCCCGATGATGGCGGCGACGCCTGCGCTCGCCGCGGCCAGCACCGCCGCGGCGAGGAGCGCCGCCGAGATCGCCGGTCGGCGGGGTGATGCCGTGCGGCGCGTGCGCGCCTGCTCGAGAGCGGCGGCCAGAACGGTCGCCACGACGACGGGCACGACGGCGGCCCCGGTGCGTTCGTCGAGTCGGTCGCCGGCGACGGCGGCGCCGATGACAGCCGTGACGACACCGAGAACCGCGATCGCCTGAGCGAGCACGACGCTCTCGGAGCCGACGGCCGCGGAGCGGCGCAGCAGTACGCCGGCGTGCGCGGCGGCGGCCGTCGCCAGCAGGAGCGAGAGAGCCAGCGCCGTGGAGGGCTCGTCGACACCGAAGGCCAGGGCGACGATGCCTGTGATGGTCGCGATGCCGGCCGCCACAAGGGCGACGGCTGCGGTGGTGCGCGCGAGAACCGGTCGGTCGGGGCGCGAGAGCAGTGGATGCACGAGCGCTGCCACCGACGCCGCGAGTGCGCCGAGGGCGCTGCTGGTGCCAGGCCCGAGAGCCCACGAGAGCGTGAGATCGAGAGGTTGCGCGAGGTGCGCGGCGAGCAGCCCTGCACCGAGCGGGGTCACGACCGCTGCGCCGATCGCGGGGGCGCCGAGAGACCCGAGTCGCGCCCAGGCGGCGGTGACGGCGCCCACGATGAGCAGCGCCCAGCCCCAGTAGAGCGCGTCCGGCCCGTCGCCGAGCCCGAGCGGGTCATTCGCTCGCAGAGCCCAGGCGTCGAGCACGAGCACGATCGTGCCGAGCACCGCGAGCCCCTCTGCGGTCGAGGTGAGGCCCCGGCGCGAGAGAGCCGCCGCGGTCGCGAGCACCGCGAGGGTGCCGGCGGCGACGATGAGCATGCGCACCGTCTGCCCGTACGCGACGAAGGCGTAGACGAGCCCGAAGACAGCGAAGACGCCCAGCAGGCTGATGCCGACGACCGTCAGCGCGATCTGCACCCCCGAGCGCGAGCGCCGCGGGTCACCGAGCGGAGCGGACGCGGGCCCGGCGGGTTCGCCGCCGCCGGGGGCGGAGAGCGACGGCGGCGCCGGGGGCGGAACGGGCGGCGTCGGCAATGCCTCGCCGCGCGCACCGGAGGATGCCGCGACGGTATCGGGCAGCGCGGCGTGAGCCGCGATCGAGGGCCGCGCGCTCGCGCGCCGCAGGCGGCCGATGAGGGCGACCCGGGCATCCAGCAGATCGGCGGCGCGCGTCGAGACGTCGGCGAGCTCGATCGCGGCGGGGTGGTCGAGGTCGAGACCGCATCGGGTGCAGGTGAGGCCGCCGAGCGGCGCCAGACAGGCGGGGCACGAGCGCGTCCAGCGCAGAGCGAGCGAGCTGGGCGGGAAGACCACCCGCCCGGCCCACGCAGCGTCGTCGGCCGCCCCGCCCGGCCCTTCGAGATCGCCGGATGCGTCGAGATCGGAATGGGGCTCGCGGGGTGGGGCGACGCTCATGCGGCTCAACCTAGTCCCACCCTCGTGCGCCGTCGCGAGTTTTCGTCGACAGTCTGGGCGAACACGCGCCCGCTCCTGTCCTGGGGAGGAGCGGCACCGGCGGCAGACTGTCGCCATGCCCCCCGCGACCGCCGACGAGTTCGCGGCCGTCTACGCCCGCCACCTCCCGGCAGTGAGCGCGTATCTTCGCCGCCGCGTCGAACGCGACGCCGTCGACGACCTCGCCGCCGACGTGTTCGCGGTCGCCTGGCGCAAGCGCGACGCCGTCACACCGGGCGAGGAGCTGCCCTGGCTCTACCGCATCGCCTCGTACATGGTCGCCAACCACCGGCGCCGGCACGTCGCCCGCACGAGCGCGCTCGCGATCCTCGCCGCTCCCGACTCGGCCCCGAGCACCGAAGACATCGTGCTCGGCGACCTCGCCCTCGCGACGGCGTGGGAGGAGCTGCGCCCCCGCGACCGCGAAGTGCTCGCCCTCGCCGTGCTCGAAGACATCCCCGTCGCGTCGATCGCCGTCGCCCTCGCGATCACCCCCAACGCCGTGAGCGTGCGCCTGCACCGCGCGAAGAAGGCGCTCGCCGAGGCGCTCGAGCGCGCGCAGGCGCGCGATGCGGGAGATGCCCGGCCGGACGCCCCGCGCTGATCGCGACCTCCCGCGAAAGATCCGGCCGCCGCTCGACATAGACCGGGTATGAACAGCTCGCACGACGACGTGGAGGCCCGCCTCCGCCGCGCTCTTCCCGCAGACGACGCCCCGCAGCTCTCGCCGGCCCTGGTCACCGGCGCCGCGCGTCGCCGCGCCCCGCGGCTCATCAACCACGGTCGCGTGACGCAGCTCGGCGGCGGAGCCCTGATCGCCGTCGCGGCCGTCACCGCTGGCTCGCTCGTCATCGCGCAGCCCTGGCAGACCCGCGCGCCCCTCTTCACCGCCGCCGGAGCCGGAGACCAGGCGACCCTCGGCGCCGCCGCGGCGCCCGAGTCGAGCGACATGCGCATCGGCGTCTGGAAGCAGTACGAGTACGTCGCGGGCGACGACCTCTCGACCGACGGCGGCTCGGGCAGCGTCTACGCGCTCGAGCGAACCGGAACCCCCGAGGCCACGCTCGACGAGCTCGCGCGCGCGTTCGAGCTCACCGGCGAGGCGATGCGCTCGAGCTACTTCGACGACGCCTACCCCTCGTACGTCATCGGCCCGGAAGACGGCACGGCCCCCGCACTCACGATCACGTGGGCCGGCACGGCGAGCTGGTGGTTCAACGACCCGGCCGCGAGCGGCTGGTTCAGCTGCTCGAGCCCCGGCTCGACCGGCGGGGCCGAGGGCGAGGAGCGATCCGCCGACCAGCCGATCACCGAGCAGTGCGAGCCCGCGCCCCCCGTCGAGGGCGCCATGCCGACCGACGATGAGGCGCGCGGCGAGGCCGCCGCCCTCTTCTCCGCCACCGGTCTCGACGTTGACGCGTCGGACATCCGCATCATGGCCGACGAGTGGCAGACCGTCGCGAGCGCGAACCTCGTCGTCGACGGCGTCACGACCGCGCTCGACTGGTCGGTCGCGTGGGGCCCGAGCGGCGAGATCGCCTGGGCCTACGGCCACGCCGTCGAGGTCGTCGAGAAGGGCTCGTACGGCACCGTCTCTGAGCGCGACGCGGTCTCGCGCCTCGCCGACGGACGCTGGTTCGGCGCCCCGGGCCCCGACTACCAGGGCGGCATGATCGGCATCGCCGAGATGGCGCGCGACGGCGCCGTCACGAGCGAGGGGATGCCCGGCGCGGCCGGCGAGGGAACGTCGGGCACCGAGGGCGCCACGACCGAGCCCCAGCCGCAGCCCGACCCGGGCGCGGGTGGCACGCCCGACCCCATGCCGAGCCCCATCGACCCGGTCGACCCTGACAAGCCGATCGAGCCTGCGCCCATCGAGCCCGCACCGATCGAGCCGAGTCCAGGCGAGCCGAGCCCGTTCGAGCCGACCCCCGGAGAACCGGGCGAGCCGACGCCCATCGACCCGCCGATCGTCGAGCCCACCCCCGAGCCGATGCCCGCCCCCGAGGTCGAGGTCGTCACGCTCGACGAGGCCGAGCAGACGCTCCTGCTCGTCTGGGATGCCGACGGCAATGCCTGGCTCGTGCCGGGCCACGCCTACCCGATGGAGGAGGGCTGGTGGAGCTCGGTCATCTCGCTCGTCGAGGGCGTCATCGCCCTGCCCGAGCCGATCGAGATCGAGCCGATGCCCATGCCGCTGCCCGCGGAGGAGTGAGCCTCGAGTCGCTTTCGGCGCGCATGGCCCGTCGTACTCGGCCGATGTCGCAGGCGACTGCCAGGATCGGCCCATGGAAACAGCACCCATCCTCACCTGGACCCTGCAGCAGGAGATCCCCGTACCCGCCGATGTCGCCTCCCTCCTCGTCGAGGGCGAGACCGCGGTCGCCTCGTTCAAGACCTTCCGCGACTCGGCGACCTTCACCACGCGGCGCCTGATCGTGCGCGACGCGCAGGGCATCACCGGCAAGAAGGTCGAGATCTACTCGCTGCCGTACTCCTCGATCCACATGTGGTCGTCCGAGAACGCGGGCAAGCTCGACTGGAACTCCGAGATCGAGCTCTGGACGAAAGCCGGCCACATCAAGATCAACCTCGCCAAGAGCGCCGACGTGCGCAGAATCGACGGCCTGATCGCGTGGGCGGTGCTGCAGGTCGCCAAGGCCTGACCGAAAGCGCGAAGTCCGAACGCGTTCGCCGCAGAGGCGGCGACGCCATGAACGCAGAGGGGATGACGGGAATCGTCCCCACCGCCCCTCCACACGCCGCTGCGCGACGCGCGGAGCCTCCGGCGGCGTGTGCCCACCCAAGGGTTCGATTCGCAGCAACACGATCGCCCTGCCACGCGGCCATTGGCCGCCTGTCAGGGCGATGGAGGGGATGACGGGAATCGAACCCGCACCATCAGTTTGGAAGATCGAGACATGCCCCCGTTCGGGATGCCCGTAACTACGCGGTTTTCCTTGTAATTACTGGGCAAAAGCTACCACGGACGTTGACCGCTCGTGACCGCAAATGACCGCTTTTGACCCCCCGGGAGTCCACGGGAGTCCACGAAATTGCCCTCGGCCGCTCTGCGGCGTACAGTCCCGCGCACAACTACACGATGCCCAGGGCGAGGAGTGGCAGAGACATGACAGAGACAGCGGTCACGTGGTCGGATGCGTTACGCGCGTTCGCTTCGGATCAACACGACAAGGGACTAGCGGCGAGCAGTGTCGCTCGGCAGGTGCGCCAGCTGTGGCGGATCGCGGCCCACTTCGGCGGCACCCCGTCAGCAGTCACGACGGCGCAGCTGCGGCGGTGGCTCGACGAGCACCGAGGGTCGGCGGCCACGGTGAAGGGTGAGCGCATCACCCTGCGGGCGTTCTATCGGTGGGCCGAGCAGGCATCGCTCGTCGAGGTCAGCCCCATGCCTGCGCCAGCGTCGCCGAGCCGGTACGCGCTCGACGCTCGGTGGCAGGATGCCCTGCACGACTTCGAGACAGCGCAGGCGCGCCAGCGGATCGCCCCGGCGACCATTGCGCAGCGGGTGAAGCACGTGTCGCGCATGGCGAGCGCGCTACAGCTGGCACCTTGGGAGGTGCAGGGCGTCGAGGTGCGCGGGTGGCTGGATGCTCTGCCGGTGAGCGAGCCAACGCGGCTGGCGCATCGCTCGAGCGTGCGCGCGTTCTACCGGTGGGCGCACACCGCCCAGCGGGTCGCGGTCAACCCGACGAACGAGGACACCGTGCACCCGCTGCACCTCGGCGCCCCGCCTCAGTGGGCGCGCGAGATTCACGCATACCTGCGCGCCGAGCGCGCCCAGGGTCGACCCGCCTCGACGCTGCGCCTGCGCCGCGCGCAGCTCGAGCGGTTGGGGCGCGAGCATCCCAGCCTCGAACCTTACGAGCTGAGCCTCGACGACCTGCTCGAGTGGCTGGGCGGTAAGCGGTGGGCGGCAGAGACTCGGCGCGGGCACCGCTCGGCGGTCGTCGCGTTCTATCGGTGGGCCGAGGCGACGGGCAGAGTCGAGGCCAGCCCCGCAGCGGCACTGCCTCGAGTCGCGGCCAGTCAGCCCCGCCCTCGACCCGCCCTCGAGCACGAGCTATCGGCAGCGCTGGCGAAAGCCACCGAGCGCGAGCGGCTGGCAATCCGACTCGCGGCAGAGCTGGGCCTGCGCCGTGCCGAGGTCGCACAGGTGCACTCCCGCGACCTCATGCGACTGCCCGGCGACGATCAATGGTGGCTGACCGTGCATGGCAAGGGATCGCGACAGCGACGGGTGCCGCTCACTGCCGAGCTCGCCACGAGCCTGCGCGCACGCGGCGAGGGGTACCTGTTCCCGAACCCTCGAGGCGGGCACCTGAGCGCGGCCTATGTCGCGAAGCTCGTCACGGGCCTACTGCCCGAGGGTGTGTCAATGCACGCGCTGCGGCACCGGTTCGCGACTCGGGCCTACAGCATCGACCGCGACGTGTTCGCGGTGCAGAGGTTCCTCGGCCATGCCAGCCCGACGACGACGCAGCGATACGTGCTCGTCAACGACGACAACCTCCGAGCGCTCGGCGCGGCGGTGGCATCGTGAGCGACATCGACGACGAGGCGCGGGCGATCCTGTCGCGCCTGCACCGGTTCGAGTGTCCCGTGCCGTGGTGCGTCGGCTTCGACCTCGACCACGGTGGCAACGACGCGCCCCCCGAGGAGTGGGTGCACACGAGCGCCTATGACGACCTCGAGGGACTGGGCAGCGGCTCACTCACCGCGACAGGCGGGGGGCCGGTGCTCTACTGGGTCAGCATCGAACACGAGGGCGAGCACACCCGCGCCGAGCTGGGACAGCTGGCAGAGCGGCTGCGGGATATCGCGGCACAGCTGGACGAGCGGTGTCTACCGAACTTCGGGCAGTAGTGCCGTGTCGCTCTCGAAATGTCGGGGGCCTCGATTAAGGTCCACAGCAGGCGGCCAAGGGCCGCAGCTTTGCTGTGCCCAGGGGAAGAACAAGAACTAGGGCGAATCCCCGCGAATCGGAAACGATCGGGACGTTTCCCCGCCTATCGCCGGAAATCCCCCGAAATGTCTGGGACTCCCGCGTAAAAATGGCAGATGGGGGCGGGGTGCTGAGGGGCGATCTTTAAGAAAACGGGGTCGCTCGGGGGCGGGGTGTACCTCCGAGTGCGCCCCCGATTCGAGCAGCTGACGGCGGCGACCTGACGTGTCGAGTCGGCTGACCATCCTGAGATTGCCCGTTTCGGATACCCGCGACACCCGCAACACCCGCACCGATGCACCACAGTCGACCACGGTCGACCGGTGTGCACTCATGCCGACCGCAGGGCGGCGGTTTAGGTGCGGGTGTCGTGCGGGTGTTCTGCGGGTGACGAGTGCAGGGATACCCGCAACACCCGCAGATCGCGGGTAATGCGGGTGTTGCGGGTATCCCATGCTGTGTCCCTCTCGGTATCGAAGCCGCCCTAGAAGGGCTCGTCATCCTCGAGGGCGTCGGCCAGGGCGTCGAAGTCGCCGAGCGGGTCAAGTCCCTGGAAGTGGTGTAACGGCTGATCCTTCGCTTTATGCGCTGAGC